>DASZHY010000594.1:0-3765 GCA_035949675.1 Thermoanaerobaculia bacterium | reverse complement strand
GCCGGCCTGGTACCCGCTCGGTCAGGAAGGCATCGTGATCTTCGACGAGCAGGAGCATCCGGTCGTGCCGCAGACCTTCCCCTTCTCGCCGCAGCCGCCGACCGGGTCGTTGACCCCGTGCCCGGCTGAGACGCAGCGGGTGCAGATCAACGGCCCCGCCTTCCCGGTACCGTTCAGCTTCGGCTGGTTGTTCATGGACATGAACACGACGGTGGCGGCCGCGGGCGCCAACCCGCCGGTCGATCCTGCCGCGGCCCAGGCCTGGATCATCTACACGCTGGCTTCGAACGGCCACTTCGCGGTCGGCATCGACGCCATCCGCCTCGACAGCGCCTGCGCTGCCAGTCACTTCGTGCCGTAGTCAACACGCCTGAGACCGCGCCCCGGTTCCTCCCTCTTCGGGAGGGGCCGGGGCGCGGAGCGCGGCGCTTGCCCGGATCTCCCGGGCGGCACCTGGGCGACACCTCAGCCTTCCGCGGTGCCACAGGTGCGCGCCCGCGCACCATGCGCCGGTTGCCGGCGGGGGGCCGTTCGACCATGTGCGGCACCTGCCGCGCACGCCCCGCGCTCCCGCGCTCCCCTCCGGTATTTGACTCGCCCTCCGAGCGACCATAGGATCTGCGGTCTATGTCCAGAGCGCTGCTGCACCGGGACGGACCAACGCTGCCGGCTGTCTCGGCCGTCGCCGTGGCCTTGCTGCTCGCGGTGCTCGCGCCGGCCGGAGCGGCCGCGGCCGAGGGCCTCTTGCGCTTCAGCGCGGCAGCCGGCGAGGCGCGCCTCGAGCTGCCGGCCGGAGGCGTGGTGTCGCTGGCGTTGCCGCCCGGGGCAAAGCTCGCGGCCGCGGCGGCGCTGGCCGGCGGCTGGATCGCCGCGGGCACCGTGCCGGACGCCGCGGGCGGCGGCAACGAGCTGCTGCTGCTGGCCGGCGTGGCTCGCGGCGAGGGCGCGGCAGCCCCGGCCGCCACGTTCGCGACATTGACGCCGCCGGCAGGGCGCACCGGCAGGCTCCTGGCCGAGCCGCTGCCGCTGGTCGACGACGGCAGGCTGGCGGGGCTGGTCTGGCTGGAAGGCGATGACTCGCGCGCCCTCGGCGTGCGTTACGCCGCGTGGAGCGGCAGGGCCTGGTCCGCGCCGCAGACGATCTCGGCGCCGGGGCAGGGCAGCCAGCTTGCCCTCGCCGCCGCCCGCCTCGCCGGCGGCTCCTGGCTGCTCGCGTGGAGCGCCTTCGACGGTCACGATGACGAGATCGTCTGGAGCTGGGGCCGCAACGGATCGTGGACGCAGCCGCGGCGGCTTACCGACAACCGGGTCCCCGACATCACGCCGACGGTGGCAGCCGCCGGCCGCGGCGCCCTGATCGCCTGGAGCCAGCTCGCCGGCGACGGCTATCGCCTGCTGGTGGCGCGCTTCCTGGACGGCAGCTTCGGCGAGCCGGAGGTGGTGGCGCCGGGCGGCTCCCTGTACCCCAGCTTCGAAGCGGCGCCAGGCGCCGGCCGCTACCGCCTCCTGTACCGCACGGCCCAGCCTCGCGGCTGGGCAGCGCTGGAGCTGGACGCCGCCGGCCGGCCGCAGCGGCAGGCCGAGACCGGCGACCCGCCGGCAGCCGGGCCCGCCGGCGGCGCCGCGGCGGGCGCGCTCGCCCGGCCGGCGCTGCTTGCCGGCGCGTCACCGGCAAGGGCGCAAGGGGCAGCCGCGGCGGCGGCCCCTGCGGCTACCGGCCCTGCCGCCAGCGTCGCCGGCGTTGGCGGCGACCGCGCAACTTTCAGCTGGCAGGGCGCCGCGGCGGCGGCATGGGAGCTGACGGCCCCCTGGCGGCCCTGGCAGCCGCCGGCGCCGGCGCCGACCCGCGGCGGCCAACGCGGCGAGCGGCGCCAGGCGGCCCCGACAGACGCCACGGTCACGACCTACGCGGCGTTCGGCGACAGCATCACCTCCGGCTTTGGCGACCCCAAGGGAATCGGCTATCCGGGGCGCCTGGAGGGCTTGCTCTCGACCTCGAGCATGCCGGTGACGGTGGTCAACGACGGCTTCTTCGGCGAGACCACCGGCGAAGGGCTGACCCGCATCGGCAGCGTGCTGCAACCGGGCGTGAACGTGGTGCTGCTGATGGAAGGCACCAACGACGTCAGCGCCAAGGTGTCGGTCGACACCATCGTCCAGAACCTGGACCTCATGGCCGACCAGGCCGAGGCCGTCGGCGTCGCGGCGGTCCACGTCACGGTCATCCCCCGCCTGCCCACCGCCGACACCGACCCCACGAACCTGATCACCGGGACCCTGGCGGGAGCCGTCCGCGACCTGGCCTGGAGGAAGAGCCGAACGCTGGTGGACCCCTTCGAGGTCTTCTTCTACCTCACTCCCAACGCCCTGACCCAGGATTACGTGGGCGGCGTCGACCGCTTGCACCCCAATGCCGCCGGCTATGACCTGCTTGCCCGGACCTTCGCCGACGTGCTGACCGGCGCCGACAAGGTGCCGCCGGTGACCGGGCTGATCAGCCCGTTCAACGGCCAGCAGAACGTCCCGGTCAACGCCCAGATCCAGGTCGACCTCTACGACCTCGGTGCCGGCATCGACGTCGCCAACACTCATCTGCTGCTCGACGGCCAGGCGGTCGCCGTGACGCCGGCGGGCGGCCCAAGAAAGCTCGAGCTCCGCTATCAGCCCACCACGCCGCTTGCCGGCGTAGTCTCGATCGGCCTCGACACCCGGGATCTGGCCAACCCGCCCAATACCTTCACCGGCACGATCGCGAAGTTCGAGGTCGTCGGCACCGTCTTCCTCGCCGGCGACCTGAACCAGGACGGCATCGTCGACGGCCAGGACCTGATCCTCTTCGCCTACTGCTTCGGCGCCCACCGCTTCGACCCCAATTTCCGCCTCTACTGCGACTTCAACGGCGACGGGATCGTCGACGGCCGGGACCTCGCCGTCCTGGCGTCGAACTTCGGCAAGCGGTCGTTCTAGTCCAGGTCAGGAGGGTGGGACGCCCAGGCCGGCGAGCTGGCCGTTGCCGGCGGCCCGCGTCGGATCGAGGGCGGCGAGCTTCTGCTGCGCCGTCTGACGATACGGAGACTGCGGGAACTCGTCGACCAGCCGCTGGTAGGTCTGGATCGCTTCCTGATCGCGATTGAGCTGTTCGAGCGTGATCGCCAGCTGATAGAGGATCACGTCCTGGGGCAGCGGCGCATCCGAACGGTCGAGCATCTCCCGCAGCTGCTGCGCCACCTGCTGCCCCTTGCCCTGGCTGCGGTCGAGCTCCAGCAGGTCGATGCGCGACTGGACCGCCAGCACGTGGTCGCCGTGCTTCTTGACGAAATCGCTCCACAGCTGCCGGGCAGACGCCACCTTGCCGCTGCTGGCGTCGAGGTCCGCCAGATACAGCGAGGCGACGTCCGCGGCGTCGGTCCAGCGGTAATCCTTGCGCACCTGCTCGAGCAACCGGCGGGCGCGGGCCTGGCGGGCCGCCTCGTTGGCGAAGCTCGGCTCCGAGGAATCGTTCGGCTTGGCGGCCGTGGGATCGATCGGGGCGCCGTACACCTTCACCGCCGCCGCCAGCGCCTGGTTGGCGAGCTCCGAGCGGTGGGAGACGTAGAAGTACGTCAGGATGCCGATAGCCACCGCCAACAACACGCCGCCGATGCCCAGCAGCAGCTCCCGGGTGTGGCTCTCCGCGTAGTCGACGCCGCGCCCCACCGCCGAGGCGAACTCGTCGCGCTTGATGTCCTTGCGAGTAAGACGTTGACTCATTACCAGCTCTCCAAG
>DASZHY010000593.1:0-5553 GCA_035949675.1 Thermoanaerobaculia bacterium | reverse complement strand
GGTGGGGCTGTACGCGGCCACGGCCTACGCGCTGTCGCGGCGGACCCGCGAGATCGGCATCCGCATCGCGCTCGGCGCCGGCCATCGCCAGCTGCTGGCGGTGGTGCTGCGCGACGGCATGGTGCAATGCGCCGCCGGCGTTGCCATCGGCCTCCTGGCGGCCCTCGCCGCCGCGCGCTTCGCCGCCAGCCTGCTCTACGAGGTCAGCGCCGCGGAGCCGGCGATCCTCGCGATCACGGCGGCGCTGGTGGCGTGTCTGGCGCTGGCGGCCAACCTGGTGCCGGCGCTGGCGGCCATCCGGCAGGATCCCAGGCAGGCCTTGAGCGCCGAGTGAGGGGGCGGGTTCCGGGCTTCTTTGCCCGGCATGTCGATTTACCGTGGTCTCGTTCGACGTGTTGGTAGAGTCGGAGATCCGGGGCGGCCGTGACCACCCGGGAAGCCCGGCTCACCAACTCGAACCCACGGGAGAAACGACATGCGATTCATGGTTCTGATCAAGGCCAACAAGGACAGCGAAGCGGGCGTCATGCCGAGCATGGAGCTGCTCGAGACCATGGGGAAGTACAACGAGGAGCTGGTGAAGGCAGGCGTGCTGCTCGCCGCGGAGGGCCTCCTGGCCAGCAGCAAGGGAGCGCGGGTCAAGTTCTCCGGCGACAAGCGCATCGTCACCGATGGGCCCTTCGCCGAGACCAAGGAGCTGATCGCCGGCTTCTGGATCTTCCAGGTGAAGTCGCTGGCAGAGGCGATCGAATGGGTCAAGCGCACCCCCAATCCCTTCCCCGGCGGCGAGCCCGAGATCGAGATTCGCCAGGTGATCGAGCTGGAGGACTTCGGTCCCGCCTGCACGCCCGAGCTCAAGGAGGCGGAGGAGCGCTCGCGCCGCATGGACGAGATGCTGGCCGCGAAGCGGTAACCGCCACGCGCCCGCGGCCGGCAGTGCTAGCCGCGGCGCGCCGCGGCCGGCAGTAACAACCGCGGGCGAGCTGGCAACGCCATGAATCAGCCAGGTCCCGTGACGGCTCCCGACATCCATCGCACGATCGACGCGGTCTTCAGGATCGAGTCGGCCAAGCTGATCGCCGGTCTCGTCCGGATGGTGCGCGACGTCGGTCTTGCCGAGGACCTGGCGCAAGACGCCCTGGTCGCAGCGCTCGAGCGGTGGCCGGAGTCGGGCGTCCCGGACAACCCGGGCGCCTGGCTCATGGCTGCCGCCAGGCATCGTGCGATCGACCTGCTGCGCCGCGGCACCCGGCTGCGGCGCAAACACGAGGAGCTGGGGCGCGAGCTCGAGGCGCAGCAGGCGGCGCCGGATCTGGAGGCCGCCATGGACGATCACGTCGGCGACGACCTGCTGAGCCTGGTGTTCATCGCCTGCCATCCCGTGCTTTCGACCGAGGCGCGCGTCGCGCTCACTCTCCGCTTACTCGGAGGCTTGACCACCGGCGAGATCGCGCGCGCCTTCCTCGTCCCCGAGGCGACCGTCGCCCAGCGCATCGTGCGCGCCAAGCGCACCCTCGCCGAGGCGCGCGTCCCCTTCGAGGTGCCGCGCGGCGCCGAGCTCGCCGTCCGCCTGTCGTCGGTGCTCGAGGTCATCTACCTGGTGTTCAACGAAGGCTATTCGGCGACCGCCGGCGACGACTGGATGCGCCCCGCGCTCTGCGAGGATGCGCTCCGCCTCGGCCGCATCCTGGCCGAGCTGGTGCCCACCGAGCCGGAGGTCCACGGCCTGGTCGCGCTGATGGAGATCCAGGCCTCGCGCTCGCGGGCGCGGACCGGCCCGGCGGGGGAGCCCGTCCTGCTCTTCGCTCAAAACCGCGCGCTCTGGGACCGCATCCTGATCCATCGCGGCCTCGCCGCGCTCGCGCGGGCCGAGAAGCTGGGCGGCGCGTTCGGCCCGTTCGCCCTGCAGGCCGCGATCGCCGCCTGTCACGCCCGTGCGCGGACGCCGGAGGAGACCGACTGGCCGCGCATCGTGGCCCTCTATGACGCCCTCGCGCAGCTGGCGCCATCGCCCGTCGTCGAGCTGAACCGGGCCGTCGCGGTAGGCATGGCCTTCGGGCCGGCGGCGGGTCTCGAGCTGGCGGAAGCCCTGGCCGCGGAGCCCACGCTCCAGGGCTATCACCTGCTGCCAGGCGTGCGCGGCGACCTCCTCGCCAAGCTGGGCCGCTTCGACGAGGCGCGAGCGGAGCTCGAGCGGGCGGCTTCCCTCACCCGCAACGCCCGCCAGCGAGAGCTGCTGCTCGCCCAAGCCGCCAGCTGCGCGCGCGACGCGGCGTCGCCGCGGCCGCCGCGGCAGGAGTGAAGGCGGCACGCCGCCGCAACCTCGGGGCGTCCGATTCGTAGACCTCCTAGGACGCCAGCGAGATCAGTTAGATGGAGGGTCCGCCATGTTCGCCGAGCTCGTTCCGGCCCTGCGCTCCTATCGCCGCGGCAAGGGCTACACCGCCGCGGCGGTGCTCACCCTCGCCGTCGGGTTGAGCGCCAATGCCGTGATCTTCAGTGCCGTGCTCGCCGTGCTTTTGCGGCCGCTTCCGTTCCGCGCCCCGGAGCGGCTGGTCTGGGTCGGCCACGCCCATCGCGAGAAAGGCGTCGTGCCCGCCTTCTCGTCGCAGGACTTCGACGATCTCGCCCGCTCCGTCGCCGGTCCCGGCCCCGGCCGCGCTTTCGCGAGCCTCGCCGACTACGCCTGGTTTCCCGGCAACTCGGGCATGACCCTCTCCGGCGCGGGCGAGCCCCTGCGGGTGCCGGTGGCGAGCGTCTCCGGCGCCTTCTTTTCGACGCTCGGGATGCGAGCGGCGCTCGGCCGCCCGCTGCTGCCGGCGGACGACCGGCCGGGCGGCAACCGCGTCGTGGTCCTCAGCCACCGGCTCTGGCACAGCCGCTTCGGCGCCGACCGCGCCGTGGTTGGGCGGAAGGTGACGCTCGACGGCGCCCCCTTCACCATCGCAGGCGTCATGCCGCCCGAGCTGGCGTTTCCTGACCGCGAGGTGGGCATCTGGGCGCCGCTCTCGCTGGTCGGCGACGACAAGGTGCCGCATCTGCGGGAGGTGCGATGGCTGAGTGTCGTCGGCCGCCTCTCGCCCGGCGTCACGCTGCGCGCGGCGACGACCCAGGCAACCACGGTGCTGAGCCGACTCGAGCGGCAGTTTGCCAGGAGCAACGAGGGCTGGGGCACCGCCGCGCTGCGCCCGCTCGCCGAGGTGGTGACCGGCGACGTCCGCCCCCTGCTCAGCGTGCTCTTTCTGGCGGTCGGCCTGGTGCTCCTCATCATCTGCGTCAACCTGGCCAATCTGAGCCTGGCACGGACGATAGCCCGCCGCGGCGAGATGGCCATCCGTGCGGCCCTTGGGGCAACGCCGGCGCGCCTCGCCGGCCAGCTGCTGATCGAGAGCGTCGGCCTGGCGCTCGCCGGCAGCGCTCTGGGGCTGCTGATGGCCGAGCTCGGGATCGGCGGGCTTGCCAGCGTCGCCGCCGACTACCTGCCGCGTGCCGACGAGATCCGGCTCGACTCCGCCGTGGCGCTGTTCACTGTCGCGCTCGCGGTGGCCTGCGGCTTCGCATTCGGCGAGATGTCGGCGCGGCAGGCAACGGGCCGAGACCTGCGCCAGGCGCTCCAGCAAGGAGGTGGCGCGGGCCGTGAGGGCCACGGGTACGGCGGCAAGATGCTGGTCATGGTGCAGACGGCGCTCGCCACCCTGCTGCTGGTCGGCGCCGGTCTGTTGCTGCGCACCTTCTGGCAGCTGCAGCATGTCGATCCCGGCTTCCAGGCCGCCCACGTCCTGAGCCTCAGCATCTCCATCCCGGACGCGCAGACCAGCAAGCCCGACCGCGGTGCCCGCTACCGCGGCGAGATCCTGCGCCGGCTGCGCGGCCTGCCGGGGGTCCTGGCGGTGGGAGCCAGCCACTCCCAGCCTCTCGCGGGCCAGGGAGAAGCCTACGCCTTCGTCCCGGTTGGGGCCGCGGACCCGCGGCCGGTCACGCCCGAAGAGGGCCTGCTGATCGTCTCGAGCGGCTATTTCCATGCGCTCGGCATCCCAATTCTGCGCGGGCGCGACTTCGCAACGCGCGACGAGGACGGCAGCGCACCTCCGGCTCTCATCGTCAGCCGGAGCCTGGCCCGGCAGCTCTGGCCCGGAGAAGAAGCGGTCGGCAAGCGGCTGCGCGACGGCGAGGTCGAGCTCACCGTCGTTGGCGTGGTTGCCGACGTCCACGGCAAGGGGTTGGCAAAGCCGGCCGGGCCGGCGGTCTATGCGCCGCTGCGCCTCTTTCCCTTCGCCACGGTCAAGTTTTTCGTGCGCACCACAGGCGACCCCTTGTCGGTGCTCGCGGCGACGCGCCAGGCGATCTGGCAGGTCAACCCCGAGCAGCCGATCTCCGAGGTGGCGCCGCTCAGCCAGCTGGTGGCCGACGACATCGGGCGGCCGCGCCTGCTCTCGTCGCTGGTTGCCGGCTTCGGCGCCCTGGCGGCGCTGCTCGCCGCGCTCGGCATTTATGGCGTCACCGCCC
Organism: Thermoanaerobaculia bacterium; assembly: GCA_035949675.1. Taxonomy (GTDB): domain Bacteria; phylum Acidobacteriota; class Thermoanaerobaculia; order Multivoradales; family UBA5704; genus JASLEW01. The sequence goes on along the minus strand of DASZHY010000593.1, from coordinate 1,047 downwards.
AAGGGGTGCGCCGGCGCACGCAGGAGATCGGGGTGCGCATGGCACTCGGCGCCGACCGCGCGCGGGTCGTTGGGTTGGTGGTGAGGCAGGGGATGGCGCTCGCCCTGGGCGGCCTCGCCTGCGGCCTCCTTGCCGCGCTTGGCCTCGCGCGCCTGCTTTCCGGTCTACTGTTCGGCGTCGGCGCCGCCGATCCGCTGACCTACGCCGGCGTGGCGCTGCTGGTCGCAGCCGCCGCCTTGGCTGCCAGCTACCTGCCGGCCCGCGAGGCCGCGGCCGTCGATCCCCTGGTTGCGATCAAGACAACCTGAGCCAGAGGCACAGCCCCGGAACGTCGGGGCCAATGCCGAATCCCCCGATCGGTTCTCGCCGCTGCAAGGTGATGGTGCATCCTGGTGCACTTCGGTGTATCATCCCCGCATGGTGACTCCACAGAAGCCCGTCCGCCAGAGCGTGAGCCTCCCCCCGGCCATGGCTCGGCGCGTCAGGTCGCTAGCGAAGCTGAGCCGCACCAGCACCAACCGGGTGCTGGTGGATCTGATCGAGTCGGGGCTGGCGGCGAGGGAGCAGGAAAAGAAGCGCTTCTTCGACCTGGCGGACCGGCTGGCGCGCTCGCACGATCCGGAAGAGCAGCGCCGGATCAAAGAGGAACTGGCGCTCATGACCTTCGGTGAGTGATGCCGAAGATCCGTTGGACCGACCTGCCGCCGGCCCTGCGCGATCACCTGTTCGAACGCCTCCGTGAGCGCAAGATCACGGCCGATGACCTCTATCAGCTGAAGCTCTGGCGGGAGTCCGAGCCCGAGGCTCCGGACGCCCTCTGGTACAAGGATTTCGGCTCGTTCAAGATCTGTGGCGAGGGGGAGCTTCCGAAGACATTCTTGCTGAGGGACCAGGCGGCGAAGGGAGAGAAACTCTGAGCCTTCGTGCCGCCGTCAGGGCCCATCGACGGCTACGGCTGCTGCAATCAGCTGTGACTCCTCCCACCGCTGCCGAGCCTCGACCTGGACGATCCTGCCGGCGGAGTCGAGCACGAAGGCTTCGATCCGG
>DASZHY010000592.1:0-3663 GCA_035949675.1 Thermoanaerobaculia bacterium | reverse complement strand
CTGCCGGTCTGTCCGTGAACCGCGTGGCGACGCCCGCCGCAGCCCCCCTCTCGGCAGGTCCGGGGCCCTGCGCGGCTCGGCCAAGGTGGTCAGGCTCGCGTCGCCAACGTAGACTTCGCCCTTGGGTACACCAACCAGGAGGCAGTGGCATGGTGCTCAGCCCCGGCGAGCTGGGCCGCTGCGATGGGCGAGAGGTGAGGCGGCTGCTGGATCCCAGGCACACTTCGAAGCTGCCAAGGCTGGCGCGTGCGCTGGCCGTCCTCGGTGGACGTCTGGAGCTGCTCGGCGACAATTACACCTGTGCACGGCGACAACTACACCTGTGCAATTTAAGCAGCGCGTGAAGTGGTTGGCATCTTCGACCCCCGGCAGGTCGGGGAGGAGGATGCTTGATCACGAGCGACGCACAGGTGAAACGACTCATGGAAGAGCTGGATCGACAAGGCAAAGTAGGCGTGGCCGCCCTGCGGGCGGGGATGCACCGCAACACCGCGCGGCGGTACCGGGACCTGGGCAAGGTGCCGTCGGAGCTGAAGCAGCCGCGGTCGTGGCTGACGCGGGCGGACGAGTTTGCGGAGGATTGGCCGGCGGTGGCGCAGCGCCTAGCCGAGGCGCCGGAGCTGGAGGCGAAGGTGCTGTTCGAAGATCTGCTGTCGCGGCGACCGGACCGGTATGAGCCCGGACAGATGAGGACGTTTCAGCGCCGGGTCAAGGCATGGAGAGCGCAGGAGGGACCGGACAGAGCGGTGTTTTTCGCCCAGGAGCACCGGCCAGGAGAGGCGATGCAGACCGACTTCACCTGGGCCAGGAAGCTGGCGATCACGATCTGTGGCGAGCCGTTTGTCCACCTGCTGTGCCACGTGGTGCTGCCGTACTCGAATTGGTCGTGGGCGACGGTGTGCTTCTCGGAGTCGCTGGTGGCGCTACGGCGCGGCATCCAGGCTGCGGTGTTCCGGCTGGGGCGGGTGACGCGTTTCCACCAGACCGACAACTCCACGTCGGCGACGCACGACTTGCCGCAGCAGCCAGGCACGCGAGGCTTCAACGCCGAGTACGAGGCGTTGATGGTCCATCTGGGGATGGAGCCGCGCACCATCGAGCCGGGCCAGAAGCACCAGAACGGCGACGTCGAGGCCCTCAACGGCGCGCTCAAGCGCCGGCTCGAGCAGCATCTGCTGCTGCGCGGCAGCCGCGACTTCCCCAGCCAGGAGGCCTATGAGGAGTGGTTGGCGCAGGTGATGGAGAAAGCCAACCGGCTGCGCCGCCGTCGTCTGGCAGTGGAGCTCGAGGCGATGGTCCCGCTACGGGTTGCGCGTCTGCCCGAGTACACGGAGGTGGACGTCGGGGTGAGCAGCTGGAGCACGATCCGCATCAAGAACAACGGCTACTCGGTGCCGTCGCGGCTGACCGGGGAGCGAGTGAGGGTGCGGATCTTCGACACCAAGCTGGAGGTCTTCTATGGCGGCCGCCGGCAGCTGACGATCGAGCGTCTGCGCGGCGAAGGCGGTCACCGGATCGACTACCGGCACATCATCTGGTCGCTGGTGCGCAAGCCCGGCGCCTTTGCGCGCTACCGCTACCGTGAGGAGCTGTTTCCCACCCCGGCCTTTCGTCGTGCCTATGATCGGCTGCACGCTGCGTGTGCCACGCCGCGGGCCGATCTGGAGTACCTGCGGATCCTGCACCTGGCTGCCTCGACGATGGAGTCCGATGTCGAGGTGGCCCTGGACCTCCTGGGTGACGAGGTGCCGTTGTACGAGCGCGTCCTGAGTCTGGTGCAGCCGGCTCGGCCGGCGGTGGTGCCGGACGTGCCGGTGCCGGTGGTCGATCTCGCCGACTACGATGTCCTGCTGACGCAGGTGGCGTCATGAACGCGGTGCGGGCGAGCCTCCCCATCCAGCTGCGAGAGCTCAAGCTGCCGGCGTTTGTGGCCTACCACGAGGAGCTGGCGCAGCGGGCCGAGAAAGCCGGGTGGCCCTTCCAGGAGTACCTGCTCCAGCTGACGCAGCTCGAGCTCGACGAGCGCCAACAGCGCAAGCTCGAACGGCTCCAGCGAGCCTCGCAGCTGCCGCCTGACAAGACGCTGGCGACCCTGGATCAGGCGCGCCTGCCGCCCAAGGTCCGCCGCATCCTGCCCAGTCTGTGCGAGGGCGGCTTTGTCGAGCGGGCGGAGAATCTCCTGGCCTTCGGCCTGCCAGGCAGGGGCAAATCGCACACCCTGTGCGCCGTCGGTCACGAGCTGGTCCAGCGCGGCTACAGGGTGCTGTTCACGCCGGCGTACCGGCTGGTGCAGCGGCTGCTGATCGCCAAACGCGATCTCGCCCTTGAGGCCGAGCTGCGCCGTCTCGACGCCTTCGACGCGGTGCTGATTGACGACATCGGCTACATCCAGCAGGACCGCGAGGAGATGGAGGTGCTGTTCACCTTTCTCGCCGAGCGCTACGAGCGCCGGAGCGTGCTGATCACCAGCAACCTGGTGTTCTCGCAGTGGGATCAGATCTTCAAGAACCCGATGACCACCGCCGCGGCGATCGACCGCCTGGTGCACCACGCGGTGATCCTCGAGATGACCGGCCCAAGCCTGCGGTCAGAAGAGGCCCGGATGGCCCACAGCGTTGAGGCCAAGAACGGGTGAGCCTGGAGCGCTCGTTCGGCCGGCGATCCTCGATCGGCTGGTGCACAACGCGCATCGGCTGGAGCTCAAGGGCAGGGAATCGCTGCGCAAGACCAGGGCGCTGGGCGCCCGCGCCGCGAGCCAGCCATGACCTTGGGCGACACGCCGCAGCGGCGCCGCGGCCAGGCGCCCGATTTTCCCGATTTTTGGGGGTACTCCAGGTAGGGGTCGGGGCGAGATCGTGGCTTGTAGGTCATCCTGGAGCGAAATCTTTCGCGCCGTCTCGGTCTCGGGCCATCCACCCCGGGCCAGGGCGGCGTGCAGACCCGCCGCCGCGGCGCGGCGCGCTACGCGCCTGGGCCCCCTCCCCGCCGCCCCCACCCACCCAACGCAAGCATGGGCTATGGAAGGTGCCGCGCCTGATGGAAACCGCGGACCCAACGGGGCCCGCCCGCGTCGCTGCGCTCCGCTGCCCCCGCCCACCGCGGCCCCCGGTCCGCCGTTTCCACAGCCGCTTGCAAACCGGCTCCCGGCCCCCCGCCGCGCCCGCCCTCCACCACCCACCCTCGCCCGTTCGCACACCCCCCACAGCCCCGGCGACGACGAGTCCCATACACTTTTTGGGAAGGAACGAGAGAAGCCCTCGGCGTCGCTTCGCTCCTACAGGTGGTCGCCTTCGTCGGAACAGGTGGTCGCCTTCGCCGGAATCCGCATCCCCCCGCAGGTTGGGGCTGCGCCCCTCCCTGCCCCCCACAACGATGCACAGGTGTAATTGTCGTCGGTGCACAAGTGTAGTTGACGCCGGGCACACCGCCCTAAACCCACCGAGCCATCCAAGCCGAGGAGGTTGCCGGACTACCGCGCTTCTTCGCCGGTTAGCACAGCAGAATGAATACTATACAACCGAGTAACTCGCGAGCTGCGCGTGCTTCAGCCCACTGGCCGGGGCGCGTCGCTCGGCGGTCCCCGACGCTATTCGTGCTGTGGACCCTCGGTGCGCTGCCGGAGGCCGGATCGTAAGAGCCGGATGAGGCGAGGGCCTCACGTCC
>DASZHY010000591.1:0-11530 GCA_035949675.1 Thermoanaerobaculia bacterium | reverse complement strand
GTCGATCGAGCGCCGGCCCGACGGCACCTTCCGGCTCGGCGTGCACATCGCCGACGTCGCGCATTACGTGGCCGAGGGGAGCGCGCTCGACGCCGAGGCCCGCCGCCGCGGCACCAGCGTCTACTATCCCGAGCGCGTCGTGCCGATGCTGCCGGAGGCGCTGTCGAACGGCCTCTGCTCGCTGCGCCCGGAGGTGCCCCGCCTCACCCTGTCGGTCTTCCTGGACGTCGACCGCGACGGCGCCGTGGTGGCGCGGCGTTTCGCCGAGACGGTGATCCGCAGCAGCTGGCGCCTCACCTATGGCGAGGTGCGGAGCCTGCTCGACGAGCCGCTGCCCGGCGACAACCTGCGCTACGGGCCCGTGCTCCACGCGCTGCGCGACATGCGCGAGCTGATGGCGGCCCTGCACGAGGCCCGCGGCCGCCGCGGCTCGCTCGACTTCGACCTGCCGGAAGGCAACGTCGAGCTCGATACCGACGGCACGATGGTCGGCATCCTCCCCTACGAGCGCAACGTCGCTCACCGCCTGATCGAGGAGTTCATGATCGCCGCCAACGAGGCGGTCGCCTACGAGCTGGTGCGTCGCGGCAGTCCAGGCCTGTTCCGGGTCCACGACGCTCCCGACCGCGGACGTCTCGAAGAGCTGGTCGAGCTGCTGCGGCCGCTCGGCCTCGAGCTCGCCCGCGACACGGCCGGCCTCGACGACCTGCCGCCGGCTGCCTTGCAGGAGGTGCTCAAGCAGGTCGAGGGGCGCCCGGACGAGCCCTTTCTGTCGGCGCTGGTGCTGCGCACCATGCAGCGCGCCTTCTACAGCCCGCAGTGCCGCGGCCACTACGCCCTGGCGTCGCCGTACTACACCCACTTCACCTCGCCGATCCGGCGCTACCCAGACCTGGTGGTGCACCGCCGCCTCAAGGCGCTGCTGCGCGGCGCGGACAGCCCGGGCGCGGCGGCGGCTGGCGAGCGTGCCGCGGACGACTCCCGGGAACTGGCTGAGCTGGCTGAAATCGCCGAGCACGCGAGCGCTACCGAGCGCCGCGCCGAGCAGTCGGAGCGCGACCTGCTGCAATGGAAGAAGGTGCGCTTCCTTGCCGGGCGCGCCGGCGAGCGTTTCCGCGGCCGCATCACCGGCGTCCAGCCGTTCGGGCTGTTCGTGCAGCTCGAGGACCTCCACGTCGACGGACTGGTGCCGATCCGCTCGCTCGCCGACGATTACTACCTGTACGAGCCGGAGGCGCATCGCCTGGCCGGCGCGAACCGGGGCCGGGTCTTCCAGCTCGCCGATCCCGTGGAGGTCGAGCTGGTCGGCGCCGACCTGCGCCACCGCGGCCTCGACCTCAAGATCGCCGGGATGCCGCCATCCCGCCAGCCAGCGCCGCGCACGGCCGCCGGCTCCGGCCGGGCGGGCGGCCGCGGCGACCGGCCGGCGGGCCGGCCGGCGGGCGCCCCGCGGGCGGGCGGCGGCGCCGCTGGCTCCGCTGGCACCGCTGGCACCGCTGGCTCTACTGGCTCCAGAGGCCGCCGGCGCCGATGACCCTACTGACCCCGACCGTGGCCATCGTCGGCCGGCCGAACGTCGGCAAGTCGACCCTCTTCAACCGCCTGCTGGGCCGCCGCCAGGCGATCGTCCACGACCAGCCCGGGGTGACGCGCGACCGCATCACCGGCCTCGCCCAGCTCGACGGCGACCGGTCGTTCCAAGTCGTCGACACCGGCGGCCTGGTGCTCGGCGACGACCCGCTGGGGCTGTCGCGGCAGGTCTTCCTGGCGGTGGAGGAGTGCGACCTGCTGCTCTTCCTGGTCGACGGCCGCGAGGGCCTGACCACCGCCGACGAGGCGGTCTGGGAGCGCCTCCGCCGCACCGGCAAGCCGGCCCTGCTGGTGGTCAACAAGGGCGACACCCGCGAGGCGCGCGGCCGCTTCCCGGAGTTCTATCGCCTGGGCATCGACCGCCAGCTGCTGATCTCCGCCGAGCACGGGCAGGGCGTCGAGGAGCTGCGCGAGGCGCTGGCCCTGGGCCTGCCCGAGCTGCCCGTCGGGCCGCCCCCCGACATGCCGGCCATCGCCATCGTCGGCCGTCCCAACGTCGGCAAGTCGTCGCTGCTCAACCGCATCGCCGGCCAGCCGCGGGCGCTGGTGTCGGCCGAGGCGGGGACCACGCGCGATCCGCTCGACACGCCGATCACCCGCGGCGGCCGTTCCTATCTGCTGATCGACACCGCCGGCATCCGCCGCCGCAGCCAGACCGCCGGCGCGCCCGAGGAGCTGGCGGTGATGATGGCGCGCCGCCAGATCGAGCGCGCCCAGCTGGCGGTCCTGGTGGTCGACGCTGCCCAGGGCGTGACGAGCGGCGACCTGGCCATCGCCGGCACCATCTGGGAGCTCGGCCGCGCCGGCGTCCTGGCCATCAACAAGTGGGACCTGCTCGACGGCGAGTCGCGCGCCCGCCTCGAGCTGTCGCTCGAACGGCTCGACGAGCACCTGGCCGGTCCGCGGCGGGTCAACGTCTCGGCGCTGACCGGCCGCGGCGTCGAAAAGCTCTTCCCGGCGATCGACCCGACGCTGGCTGCCTATGCGCTGAAGCTGGGCACCGGCGAGGTGAACCGCCTGTTCGAGACCGCCATCCGGCGGGTGAGCCCCCCCAGCCTGGGCGGCCGGCCGTGGAAGCTCTACTATGCCACCCAGGTCTCGAGCGGGCCGCCCACCTTCATGTTGTTCGCCAACCGCACCCTGCCGCGCAACCACCACTACCGGCGCTACCTCGAGAACCGCGTGCGCGACGAGCTCGGGCTGGCGGGCGTGCCGCTGCGCCTGGTGGTGCGGCGGCGCACGGAGAAGCGGTGAGGGCTGCCGCCGTCGCGGCTCTATCCCTGGCGGCGCTGCCGGCCCTGGCGGCGCTGCCGGCCGCGTGCCGGCGCCCCGACGACCGCGCGGCGATCCAGGACCGCCTGCGCAGCAAGGGCGCCGCGGAGGTGGTCCGCGAGGCGGCGGCTGCACGCTACACGCCGCCGGCCGACGGCCGCCTGACTGCCGCGCAGGCCCGCATGTACCTGGCGGTCCGCGAACGCGAGTGCCGCATCCGTGAGGCGGCAGCCCTGGAACCCCAGCGGCAGCGGGGCGCGGGCGCCGGCGCGGCGGCGGACCTGCGGGCGGCGCAGGAGCTGAAGGTCAATCCCAGGGAGTACGCGTGGGTGCGCGAGCAGGTGCTGCAAGCGGAGGCGGCCGCCACCACCCAGGCGCTCTATCAGCGGATGGCGGCGGGACGCGAGCAGCTGCTGGCGCGGATGCGGCGCGACCGCGACGCGCTGACCGACCCGGAGAAGCGCGCCGCCGCGGAGCGCGATATCGAGGACTGGAAGCGCGGGCTGCAAGCGTCCGAGCCGCCACCGGCATCGCCGGCGGTGCGCGCCAACGTCGCCGTGCTCGCCCATTTCCGTGAGCCCTTGGCCAAGCTGCGGGCGCTCGAGGAGCGCGCCCTGGCGGCAGCCGCCGGGCTCGAGGCCCCGGCCGGGACCGCCGCCGCGACCGGGCGCTGAGCCACCGCAGGGGGGAGGTCCGAATGAACGAGAGATCCGCCGCAGGCGCCGCCGGCGCCACGTCCGCCGCCAGCGCCGCCGGGCTCGATCGCCGCTGGGCCACGCATCTAGTCTGCTCGCGCACCGGCGAGACCGCGCCGCTCGACCGCCCGGCCTTCCTGTCGCCGGCAGGCGCCCCCTGGCTGGTCGAGCACGAGCTCGACCCGGCGCGCGGCGAGTCGCTGCGGCGCGCCCTGGCGGCGCGGCCCTGGACGCTGTGGCGCTACCGCGAGCTGCTGCCGGTGGCCGACTACGAGCGGCGGGTCGACCTCGGCGAGGGGGCGACGCCGCTCGTGCGGCTGCGGCGGATGGGGCTCGCCGGCGCCGAGCTGTGGGTCAAGGACGAGGCCGGCAACCCGACCGGCTCCTTCAAGGCCCGCGGCCTGTCCCTGGCGGTGAACCGGGCGCGCGAGCTGGGCGCGCCGGGGGTGGAGCTGGCGAGCGCCGGCAACGCCGCGCTGGCGCTCACCGCCTATGCCGCAGCCGCCGGCCTGCCCGCCCGCGTGGCGCTGCCTGCCGACACGCCGCCGGCGATCGCGGCGCGCTGCCGCGACCACGGCGCCGAGGTGCTCTCCTGCCAGGGGACGCTGGTCGAGGCGGCGCAACTGCTGTCGCGGGCCGCCGCGGGCGGCGAAGCCTTCTGGAACCTCTCGACCCTGCGCGAGCCCTACCGCGTGGAGGGCAAGAAGACCATGGGCTTCGAGCTCGCCGAGCAGCTGGGATGGGAGCTGCCCGACTGGATCGTCTACCCGCTCGGCGGCGGCACCGGCATCGTCGGCATGCACAAGGCGTTCGCGGAGCTGCGGCAGCTCGGCCTGGTGGGGGAGAAGCGCCCCCGCTTCGTGGCCGTGCAGATGGCCGGCTGTGCGCCGATCGTGCGCGCCTTCGCACGCGGCCTCGACAGCGCCGAGCCCTGGGAGGAGCCGCGGACGCGGGTCTGGGGCTTGCGGGTGCCGCGCGCCATCGGCGACTTCCTGGTGCTGCGCGCGCTGCGCGAGTCGGCGGGGCGGGCGGTGGCGGTCGACGAGGAGCGCCTGCCGGAGGTGGCGGCCAGAGCGGCGCGTGAGGAGGGGCTGAGCCTGGGTCCCGAGGGCGCCGCGGCCCTCGCCGCCACCCTCGAGCTGGCGGCCGAGGGCGCCTTCGCCGCGGGCCAGCGGGTGGTGGTCTTCCAGACCGGCGATCCGGCGAACTATCGATGAGGGGGACGGCCGCGCTCGAGCGCCTGGTCGACGCGCTGGTCGACTCCGGCGCCGCGTCGGCGGCGGTCGGGCTGGCAGGCGATGGCCGGCGGATCGAGTGGAGCCGGGCGGCGGGGTGGGCGCGCGGCGGCCCCGAGGTGGGGCGGCCGGCCAAATTGGCCACAATGGCCGCAATGGCCTCAGCCAGCACCTGGTTCGACTACGGCTCGCTGACCAAGCCGTTCGTCGCCACGGCGGCGCTGGCCTTGGACCGCGCGGGAGAGCTGCCGCTCGGCACGCGCCTTGGCGAGGTCTTCGCCGGCGCCGACCGCCGGCTGGCCGGGCTGGCGCTCGCCGACCTGCTGCGCCATGGCGCCCGCATGCTGGCCTGGACGCCGCTCTACGCGCGCTGCCGCTCGCTTGCCGAGGCCGCGGCGTTGCTCCTCTCGGGCGAGCTGCTCGGCGCCCGCGCCGGCACCTACAGCGATCTCGACTACCTGCTGTGGGGCCTGGCGGCGGAGCGGGCGCTGGGCCGGCCGCTCGCGGCGCTGGTCGCCGAGCGGGTGCTGGCGCCGCTCGGCCTCGCGAGCGCGGCCGCCGTGGCGCCCGGCGACCAGCCGCAGGTCGCCGAGTCGCGGATGGATTCCGGGCGCGAGGTGGCGCTGGCGGCCCGGCAGGGTCTGGCGATAGCGCTCCTGCCGCCGCCGCCGATCGGCCAGCCGCAGGACGGCAACGCGCGCTTCCTGACCGGCCTCCCGGCCGCGGCCGGGAGCCTCTGGGGCCACGGCGGCCTGTTCGGCACCGCCGCCGGTCTCTGGCGGCTGGGAGCGGAATGGCTGGAGCCGCGCCGCGTGTTGCACAATGAGGCGGTGGCCGCGGCGCTCTCGGGCGGCGGACCGTTTGCTCTTGGCTGGTGGCGGCGGCGGCATCGTGGAGGCGGGGGGCCGGCACTGTCGGCGGCCTCCTTTGGACATACCGGTTTCGCGGGCGGCAGCCTGTGGATCGATCCGTTGCAGTCGCGGGTCTTCGTGCTGCTCGCCCACCGGTGCAGACCGGCAGTCGACATGAACCGCTGGCGGCGGCGCTTCCATGCCGCCGCGACGCGCGCCTTCATATGAGCTGCATATGAAGGCATCCGAGCGCGCCGGCGGACCCGACGATTCGATCTTTGGAGGCACAGCGCCGATGAATGTCCGTGATCTGGTCCTGGTCGACGGGGTGCGCACCCCGATGGCCGATTACAACGGTTCCTTCGCCGAGCTCTCGGCGATCGATCTCGCTGCCCATACCGCCCGTGCCCTGCTCGACCGCCTGGGCGTCGAGGGCAGCGAGATCGACCACGCGGTGGTCGGCAACGCCCTGCAAACCTCGCCGGACGCCATCTACGGGGCGCGTCACGTGGCGCTCAAGGCAGGGCTCCCCAGGGAGGTGCCGGCGCTGACCGTCAACCGCCTCTGCGGCTCCGGCATCCAGTCGGTGATCTCCGGGGCGCAGCTGGTGCTGACCGGCGACGCCACCACCTGTCTGGTCGGCGGCATGGAGAACATGTCGCAGACGCCGCACGTCATCTGGGGCGCCCGCCGCGGCTTCAAGCTCGGCCAGGGCAAGCTCGAAGACCTGCTGATGGTGGCGCTGTTCGACTCCTATTGCGGCTACTACATGGCCCAGACCAGCAACAACCTGGCGCGCGACTACGGCATCAGCCGCGCCGACCAGGACGAGTTCGCGCTGCTCTCGCAGCGCCGGGCCGGCGCCGCCTGGGCGAGCTGCAAGCTCTCCGAGGAGGTGGTGCCGGTCGAGGTCGGCAAGGGCAAGAAGGCCAAGCGCATCGAGCGTGACGACCACCTGCGCCCGGAGAGCACCATGGAGGACCTCGCGAGCCTGCCGCCGGCGTTCGACAAGGACGGGTTCGTCACCGCCGGCAACGCTTCCGGCATCGTCGACGGCGCCGCCATGATGCTGCTGACGACCGCCGAGAACGCCGGCGAGAGGGGCTGGAAGCCGCTCGGCCGCATCCTCGGCTGGTCGGTCGTGGGGGTCGAGCCGTCGCGCATGGGCATCGGTCCGGCGCCGGCGATCCGCGCCGTGCTGGCGAAGACCGGCATGCAGCTCGGCGACCTGGACCTGCTCGAGATCAACGAGGCGTTCGCCGGCCAGATCCTGGCGGTGATCCGCGAGCTGCAGCTCGACGTCGACAAGCTCAACGTCAACGGCGGCGCCATCGCGCTCGGCCACCCGCTCGGCGCCACCGGCACCCGCCTGCTCATCACCCTGCTCAAGGAGCTCGCCCGGCGCGGCGGCGGCGTCGGCGTCGCCTCGGCCTGCATCGGCGGCGGCCAGGGGATCGCCATGCTGGTCGAAAGCGCGGCTTGATCGACCTCGCCGGCCGCCGGGCGCTGGTGACCGGCGGCAGCCGCGGCATCGGCGCCGCGTGCTGCCGCCTGTTCGCCCGCGCCGGCGCCGCCGTGCTGATCCACTACCAGACCCGCGAGGACCGGGCCGCGGCGCTGCTCGACGAGCTGCGCCAGGCGAGCGGCCCCGGCTCGCCGCACGCCCCGCGGACGCCGGGGCCCCCCCACCTGATGCACGGCTGCGACCTGCGGGACGCGGCAGCCGTCCGGGCGATGTTCGCCAAGGTCGCCGCCGAATGGGGCGCGCTCGACGTCCTGGTCAACAACGCCGGCATCTGGGTGCCGAACCCGCTCGCCTCCTTGGACGCCGCGGCGCTCGGCGAGACCCTTGCCGTCAACGTCGCCGGGTCGTTTCTCTGCGCCGCCGCGGCGCTGCCGCTGCTCGAGCGCGGCGCCGGCGGCAACATCGTCAACGTCACCTCGACCGCCGGCCAGCGCGGCGAGCCGCGCTACAGCCCCTACGCCGCCAGCAAGGGAGCGATGATCGCGGCCACGCGCTCGTGGGCCGTCGAGCTGGCGCCGCGCATCCGCGTCAACTCGGTGGCCCCCGGCTGGGTGGACACCGACATGACCGCCGCGGTGCTGGCCGGCGAGGGGCGCCGCGAGGCGCTGGCCGGCATCCCGCTCGGGCGCATCGCCACGCCCGAGGACGTCGCCGGCCCGGTGCTGTTCCTCGCCTCGCCGCTCGCCCGGCACGTCACCGGCGAGGTCCTCAGCGTCAACGGCGGCAGCGTCATGGGCGTCATGGGCGGTTGATCTCGTCACGCGACGGCAGCTCCGTGGCACATGACTCTTGGGCGGGTCTGCGCCCGCGCGCAACGGCATGGCAAGCGACGTCGAGGAGACGACGATGAGCGAAGACGTTACGGCTGGGAGCACCGCCGCCAAGGCGCCGGGGCCGTTCAAGCGCCGGGCTGTCTCGAGCGAGGCGATGGTGGAGGTCCGGCCGCTCTCTACCGGCGGCGGCCTGCCGCTCCTCGTCGAGTCGAAGGTCGAGGAGCTCGACCTGCCGGCGTGGGCCGCGGACCGCCGGCAGCTCCTCGAAGAGCAGCTGCTGCGCCACGGCGGCCTGCTGTTCCGCGGCTTCGCGATGAGCCGGCCCAATCAGCTCGAGAGCTTCATCCATGCCCTCTCCGGCGAGGCGCTCGAGTATCGCGAGCGGTCGTCGCCGCGGACCGCGGTCGAAGGGAAGATCTACACCTCGACCGACTATCCGCCGGAGCTGCCGATCTTCCTGCACAACGAGAACTCCTACCAGCACCGCTGGCCGCTCAAGATCTTCTTTCTCTGCCACACGCCGTCGGCGACCGGTGGCGAGACCCCGATCGCCGACTGCCGCCGGGTCTTCGCCGCCATGGATGCCGCCGTCCGCGAACGCTTCGTCGACCGCGGCTGGATGGTGGTGCGCAACTTCGGCGACGGCTTCGGCCTCGACTGGCGGACCGTGTTCCAGACCGACGACAAGAGCGCCGTCGAGGAGCACTGCAAGGCGAGCGGCATCGATCTCGAGTGGAAGCCCGGGGATCGCCTGCGCACCCGCGCCGTCCGGCCGGCGGTGGCGCGGCACCCGCGGACCGGCGAGCTCCTCTGGTTCAACCACGCCACCTTCTTCCATGTCTCGACCCTCGAGAAGGAGATCCGCGAGGAACTGCTCGCCGAGTTCGCGCCGGAGGACCTGCCGGCCAACACCTATTACGGCGACGGCACGGACATCGAGCCCGAGACGCTCGAGCACCTGCGCTCGCTCTACCGGCGCGAGACCGTCAGCTTCCCGTGGCGCCAGGGAGACGTGCTGCTGCTCGACAACATGATGGTCGCCCACGGCCGCGCGCCCTACAGCGGCGCGCGCAAGATCCTCGTCGGGATGGCCGAACCCATCAGCCGCGACGCGCAGCCCGGTCAGGCTCCGCGGGACCAGGCCGCGGGAAGCTAAGCGCGAAGCACCGCCTGGGCCGCCAGCAGCCCCGGGGTGAAGGTGACGCCGCCGCCGCCGTGGCTGCCGCTGCCGCCCAGGTAGAGACCCGGCACCGACGTGGCGTAGCGCGCCGCCGAGGGGGCGGGCCGCATCACCAGCAGCTGGTCGAGCGCCGGCTCCCCGTGGTGGAGCTGGCCGCCGGTCAGGGCATAGCGCTCCTCGAGGTCGGCGGGGGTCAGCAGCTCCTGGGCGACGATGCGCCCGCGGACGCCGGGGGCGTGGCGCTCGAGCGTCGCCAGGACGGATTCGAGGAAGTCGGCGCGGCGCTTCTCGGTCCAGCCGCCGGCGACGTCGTGCGGCGCATAGCTGGCGAGGATCGACACCACGTGATGGCCAGCCGGGGCCAGGCTCGGGTCGGCGACCGTCGGGACGCGGATCTCGAGGTGCGGCCGCGGCGAGGCCTCCTGGTACTTGATGGCGTCGAAGGCGCGCTCGAGCTCGTCGACGTGGCCGCCGCCGATGCGGATGCTCTCGAACGCCTGGCCGGGGCGGGCGGCCAGCTCGAACGGGCCGGAGAGGGCGAGGTGGACCTTCGCGGCGGTGCCGCGGGAGCGGATGCGGCGGTATTCGTCTTCGATGCGGATCGGCAGCGTGCCGGGAGCGATCAGCTCGAGGAAGGCGCGCTTGGGGTCGCTGGTCACGACCACCGCCGCGGCGTCGAGCGCCTCGCCCGAGGCCAGCGTGACGCCGGCGGCGCGGCCGTTGTCGAGGCGCAGGCGGACGACCTCGGCGCCGGTGCGGATCTCGGCGCCGGCGGCCCGGGCGGCGCGCTCGAGGGCGGCGACGAGCGCCGGCGGACCGCCCGCCAGATGGCGGCCGGGGACCGCCTCGGCGAGCAGCAGGTTGGTGTTGGTTCCCGCCGACCAGGGCCCGGCCCAGGTGCCGATCACCGCCGGGGCGGCCAGCCCCTCGACCAGCAGCGGCGACTCGAACTGCTCGTTGAGGAAGTCGGCGACGCACATCGGCGCAACGCGCAGCAGCTCGAGAGTGTCGCGCCGGCCGTGACGCCAGAGCTTGCCGCCGCGCCTGGCGATCTCCCAGAAATCGCCGGGGGACGCCGGCGATAGCGGCGGCGGCGGCTCGCCCATCACGCTCTCGAGGAGCGGCCGGAGCCTGGCGAAGAAGCCGCGGTAGCGGACGTAGGCCTCGGCGTCGTGGCGCGAGCGGGCGGCGATCTCGCCGTTCAGGGCGCCGGCGCCGGCGGCGTCCGCGCCCTGGCTGCCGTCGCGGGCGACGAGGATGCCGCGGCCGCCGGCTTCGGCGAGCAGCACCGGCGGCGTGTCGCGGAAGGCGAGGCCGTGGCGCTCGAGGCCCAGCTTCGCCACCGCACGCGGCGACACGCGGCCCTCGTCATGGAGGATGCCGGGCACCCGGTAGCCGGGATGGAGCTCGATCATGCCCGCGAGGCCGCCGACCGCGCCGCGCCGCTCGAGCACGACGACGCGGCGTCCGGCGCCGGCCAGCCGCGCCGCGGCGGCCAAGCCGTTCTGCCCGCCGCCGACGACGATGACGTCGATGGCGCTGGCCGCCGGGGTCGCCGTCGGAGGCATCGCCTCTACACCGCCCGTCCGTGGAGCATCGCCCGCGCGCAGAGGGCGCCGGGGGCTCCCATGATGCCGCCGCCGGGATGCGTGCCGGAGGCGCACATCCAGAGGTCGTCGATCGGCGTGCGGTAGCGGCTCCAGCCGGCGACCGGGCGCAGGAAGGCGAGCTGCTCGAGCGACAGCTCGCCGTGGAAGATGTTGCCTTCGGTCAGGCCGTAGACCTGCTCGAGGTCCCAGGGCGACAGCACCTGGCGGTGGAGGATGCGGCTCTTGAGGTTCGGCATGTACTCGGCGAGCGTGTCGATCACCGCGTCGCCGAAGCGCTCGCGCTGGTTCGGCCAGTCGTCCGCCCCCTCCTTGAGCTTGTAGGGCGCGTACTGGACGAAGATCGACATCGTGTGCTTGCCCGGCGGCGCCACCGTCGGGTCGGTGAGCGACGGGATCACGACGTCCATGAACGGCCGCCGCGAGAAGGCGCCGTACTTGGCGTCGTCGTAGGCGCGCTCGAGGTAGTCGATCGACGGCGCGATGGTGATGTCGCCGCGCAGCTGCGGCCCGACGCCCGGCAGGCAGGCGAACTCCGGCAGCGCATCGAGCGCCAGGTTGACCTTGCCCGAGGAGCCGCGCATCTTGAAGCGCTTGACCTGCTTCGCGAACTCGGGGTCGAGGTTTTCCTCGCCGACCAGGCGCAGGAAGGTGCGGTTCGGGTCGAGACCCGAGATGACCGTCCTGGCCGCGATCTCGTCGCCGTTTTCGAGCACGACGCCGGTCGCCCTGCCGTTTTTCATCGCCAGCCTGGCGACCGGCGTTTGCAGGCGGATCTCGACCCCGAGCTCGCGCGCGGCCG
>DASZHY010000590.1:0-7333 GCA_035949675.1 Thermoanaerobaculia bacterium | reverse complement strand
GACGGCGCCGGCACCAACTTCGCCGTCTTCTCCGAGGTCGCCGAGCGCGTCGAGCTGTGCCTGTTCGACGAGGACGGCGACGAGTCCCGCATCGACCTGCCGGAGGTCACCGCTTTCTGCTGGCATGGCTACCTGCCGCAGGTGGGGCCGGGCCAGCGCTACGGCTTCCGCGTGCATGGCCCGTGGGCTCCCGACGAAGGCCACCGGTGCCTGCCCGAGAAACTGCTGCTCGACCCTTACGCCAAGGCGGTCGCCGGCCAGGTGGAGTGGCACGAGGCGATGTTCTCGTACCCGCCGGGCAACCCCGACGGCGAGCCGAACCGGCTCGACAGCGCCCCCTACAGCCCCAAGTCGGTGGTGGTAAACCCTTACTTCGATTGGGCCGACGACCATCCGCCGCGCATCCCGCCGCACGAGACGGTGATCTACGAGATGCACGTCAAGGGCTTCACCGTCCGCCATCCCGAGATCCCCGCCGAGCTGCGCGGCACCTACGCCGGCCTCGCCCATCCGGCGGCGATCGCGCACCTGAAGCGGCTGGGGGTGACCGCCGTCGAGCTGATGCCGGTCCACCAGTTCATCCACGACCATGGCCTGGTCCAGCGCGGCCTGCGCAACTACTGGGGCTACAACTCGATCGGTTACCTGGCGCCGCACAACGAGTACGCGACCGTCGCCGCCGAGCAAGGGGTCGCCGCGGCGGTCGGCCAGCAGGTGCAGGAGTGGAAGCAGCTGGTCAAGGCACTGCACCGGGAGGGCATCGAGGTCATCCTGGACGTGGTCTACAACCACACCGCCGAGGGCAACCACCTGGGCCCGACGCTGTGCTTCCGGGGGCTCGACAACGCCGCCTACTATCGCCTGCTGCCGGACCGGCGCCGCTTCTACATGGACTACACAGGCACCGGCAATAGCCTGAACATGCGCCATCCGCACGTGCTGCAGCTGATCATGGACTCGCTGCGCTACTGGGTGGAGGAGATGCACGTCGACGGTTTCCGCTTCGACCTCGCCGCCACGCTCGCCCGCGAGCTGCACGACGTCGATCGCCTGTCGGCGTTCTTCGACATCATCCAGCAGGACCCGGTGGTGCGCCGGGTGAAGCTCATCGCCGAGCCCTGGGACGTCGGCGAGGGCGGCTACCAGGTGGGCAACTTCCCGCCGCTGTGGTCGGAATGGAACGGCAAGTACCGCGACACGGTGCGCGACTACTGGCGCGGCGAGGACCGGACCCTGGGCGATTTCGCCAACCGCATCACCGGCAGCTCGGACCTCTATGCGCTGACCGGCCGGGTGCCCTCGGCGAGCATCAACTTCGTCACCGCGCACGACGGCTTCACGCTCGCCGACCTGGTGTCGTACAACGAGAAGCACAACGAGGCCAACGGCGAGGACAACCGCGACGGCGAGAGCTACAACCGCTCCTGGAACTGCGGCGTCGAGGGGTCGACCAACGATCCCCAGGTGCTCGCCCTGCGGCGGCGGCTGCGGCACAACTTCCTGGCCACCCTGATGCTGTCGCAAGGCATCCCGATGCTGCTCGGCGGCGACGAGATCGGGCGCACCCAGCGCGGCAACAACAACGCCTACTGCCAGGACAGCGAGATCTCCTGGTTCGACTGGCAGGTCGCCGACGAGCAGCTGCTGGCGTTCACCGCCGAGCTGATCGCCCTGCGCCGCAAGCACCCGGTCTTCAGGCGGCGGCGCTGGTTCTTGGGCCGGCCAATCCATGGCGCCGGCGTCCAGGACATCGGCTGGTGCAAACCCGACGGCGGCGAGATGAGCGAGAGCGACTGGCGCGAAGGCCAGGCCAAGTCGCTCGGCGTCTTCTTGAACGGCAGCGCGATCCAGACCCTCGACGCCCGCGGCGAGCCGGTCGTCGACGACAGCTTCTACCTGGCCTTCAACGCCTCCTCGGAGCCGCTGCCGTTCCGCCTGCCGGACGGCGCCGCCTGGGGCTGGATCACCATGCTCGATACCGAGACCGGTGAAGTCCACGCCGACGGCGGCGGCCAGGAGGTCGCCTCCGGCGAGGAGGTGCCGATCGCCGGCAGGTCGTTGCGGGTCTTCAGACGCCTCGAGGCAGCCCGCGGGAAAAAGTCGCGGTGATCTGCTTGCCGCCGGCCTCCTGCCGCACCTCGAAGCTGTCGGCGAGGCGCGCCACCGCGCCCAGGCCGGTGCCGAGCCCGCCCCGCTGCGCCATCGCGGCGGGGTCCAAGGGCCCGCGGTCGTCGTGGCCGTCGCGCATGGCGACCGCCAGGTCGTGGATCGGCGGTCCGGCGTCGCGCGCCTGAACCGTCAGCACCATGCCGCGGGTGGCAGCGAAAGCGCCGCCGCCCGCGGCTCCGGCCCCGCCGTCCATGCTGGTGACACAGAGCGCGATCTCGCCGCGACCCGCGTACTTGACGATGTTGGAGGCGAGCTCCGAGACCACGATCGCCACCTCGCCGGCCCGCCGCGGCTCGACGCCGTGCTCGCGCGCCAGGCGCCGCGCCTGATGGCGGGCGATCGCCACGTCGCCCCAGTCGCCGATCGCGAAGACGCGCATCGCCGGGGCCGCCGCCGGCGCGGACGCTGCCGCCGGGCTCGGCGCCGCCACCGCGGCCGCCGCCTCTAAGTCCGCAATCGCCGCCGCTGCCGCTTCCGTCGCTTCCATCGTGGCTCCTCTTGCTCCCGAGGTCTCAGGCCTCAGGCCTCAATCCTCGGCTGCGCCGCGCCGGCCGGGGTGCAGCTGCTCGGTCTCGCGCAGGTGGACCTGCAGCGCGTCGCGCAGGCTGCGCAGCGTGCGGATGCCGGTCAGGTCGACGCCGATGTGGGTCAGCGTCTGCGCGATCGCCGGGTTGATGCCGCTGATGATGCAGTCGGCGCCCAGCAGACGCACCGCCTTGGCCATCTTGATGAAATGGTCGGCGGTCTTGGTGTCCATGACGTCGATGCCGGTGATGTCGACGATGGCGGTGCGCGCCTGCTTGGCGATGATCGTTTCGAGCAGCGTCTCGGTCATCTCGGCGCTGCGCTGGCTGTCGACGATGCCGACGACCGGCAGGCAGAGCACTCCCGCCCAGACCTCGATGATCGGCGTCGAAAGGTCGCGGATGGCGGCCTGCTGCATCTCGATGGTGGCGAGCTTGCCGGCCAGCTCGCGGTTCGCCACCTCGGTCTCGGCCAGCGCCTCGCGCAGCTGCCGCTTGGCGTCGGCGAGCTCCTCGATGAAGATCGTGAAGGCGGTCTCGAGCTCCCCAAACTCGTCGGCGCTGCCGAGGTTGCGCAGCAGGCTCAAGCAGGAGTCGTAGTCCTCGATCGAGGCGTACGACAGCGCCTCGATGACTCGCATCACGCGCCCCTCGATGGCGCTGCCGCCGTCGCCGTTAGTTGCCATGGGCCGCTCCCGGTACGGCCTTCGCCGCCGCGTCGAGCTCGCGGCGCCGCTCCTCGATCCAGGCGCGGGCCTCCGCTTCGGTCGCGGTGAAGTGCAGCGGGATGCGGTCGGCCTTGTTGGAGAACAGGTTGAGGGCGGTGAAGATCAGCTTGGCGATCACCCGCGCCTTGATCGGCGCGCTGTAACCGACCATGCCGCGCAGCGGCACCTCGGCCAGCGTCCTGGTCGCGTCCTTGCGCACCTCGGCGTCGATGCGGTCGAGCTCCGAGAGGTCGATCAGGAAGAACACCCGGTCGACGGTCCTCCCCCATTCCCGGTGGCGCCGGTTGATCTCCGTGCCCTCTTCCAGGCTGCAGGCGCCGCGCAGCTTCAGGAAGATGATGTCGGGCGGCTCGAAGAGCGTGGTCTGATTGCCGATGTTCGGCTCGTACGCCATGGTGTCCTCCCTGTCAAGGAATCATCAAGTTTCATGGTCCGGCGAGCGGCGAGCGCCGCGATTGGCGATGACCGGCGCCGCGTCCGCCGGCAGCCTGGCCGCGGCGCCGTAGCCGAGCACGACGGCGGTGGCGTCGTCGTGCGGGCGGCCCCAGCCGTCGACGATGCAGCGCGCCACCGTTGCCGCCGCCCCGGGCAGGCAGCCGCGCAGGTTGCCGCGGCTCGACACGCCGTCGGTGTGCAGGCAATAGATGTCGCCGCTCTGCATGGTGAATGGCATGCTGCGCAGGGTGCGCAGGCTGTGGCCGACGATGCCTGGCAGGCAGAACACTCCCGCCGGCGCGCCCGCGAGACTCTGCACCTCGATGTTGCCGATGCCGCAGAACTCGCCGCTGCCGTCCGCCGCCAGCCGCAGCACCCCCATCGCCGCGCCGCGGGTCGCCTGCAGCTGCTGGTCGCAGTGGCGCAGGATCTCGTCGACCGGCAGGTGACGGTGGTCGAGGACCGCCTGCGCCGCGGCCTGGGCGGCGAGGCCGGCTTCCTTGCCGTGCCCCAAGCCGTCGACGACCGCGACCAGCAGGGGTTGTCCGCCGTCGTCGCCGTTCAGCCGCTCGATGACGAAGAGGTCGCCGCATTCGACGAACCCCGGCAGCGGCCGGCTGAAGCCTCCCGCCGAGATCGCCTGCGGCCGCGGCGGCGCCGCCGCTCTCATCGCCCGCCTCGGAAGACGCAGGACACCCGCGTGCCCTCCCCGGGCCGGGTGTCGATCCGGAACTCGTCGACCAGCTTCTGCACCGCCACCAGGCCCTTGCCCATGCCGCGCTCCGAGCGGAAGGTGCCGGCAAAGATCGCGTCGAGCTTCTCGGGCGCGATGCCCCCGCCATGGTCGGCGGCGACGATCTCGAGCCGGGTCTCCCTGGGGCCGCGGCGGGAGCGCAGCTCGATCGAGCCGCTGCCGGCGTAGAAAACGATGTTGCGGGCGAGCTCGGAGACGGCGGTCGCCACCTTGACCGAGGTGAACTTGGACAGGCCGATGCGCACCGCCTCCGACCACGCCTCGAGGCGGGCGGTGGCGATGTCCTTCTCGCTCTCGATGGCCAGGCTCCTGTCCTTGCCGAAGGCCGCCGGCGGCGCCTGCAGCCCTGGCGCCGCGCCGGCCTCGGCCGCCGCGCCGGCAGGACCGAGCAGCGCCAGGGCGCGCGCGCAGGCGGCGATCAGCTGGATGCTCTTGGCGGGCGCGAACAGCCGCACCGAGCTCTCGAGCTCGGACTGGATGGTCTGGCGTTCCTGGACGCTGAGGTGCTGCAGCGGCGTCCGCGCCATGCCGCCCAGGCGGCGGAAGATGCTGCGCTGGGTGATCTCCGAGATGGAGCCCGCGAGGATGGCGCCGATCTCGCTCTCGACGGTCGTCATTGCAGCAGCTCGAGCTTTTCCAGGGCGGCGTCGAGGTTGAGCGCGGTCGAGACCGCGTCGAGCTCGACCCCCATCTCGACCAGGGTCATGGCCACGGCAGGGCGGATGCCGACCATGTAGCAGTCGGCGCCCATGAACCTGACCGACTTGCCGATGTCGTTGAGGATGCGGGTGATGTAGCTGTCGATGACCTCGACCCAGGAGACGTCGAGGATGACGCCCCTGACTCCCAGGGCGCGCACCCGCTCCATGAGCCTGGTCTGCAGCTCGAGCGCGAGCCGGTCGTGCAGCTCGCTCTGGATGCTGACCAGCAGGCAGCTGCGGATCTGGATGATCGGGAGCTCTTGCTCGTCCCTCAGTTTCATAGCCTGCGGACGCTCCTCGCCTCACCGGCTGATGCCGTGCGCGGACGGACCGGTGACCGTCTCCCCAGCTTGCGTTCGACTGGACGGGGTGGACTTTTAGCACATTCAATGCTGCGAGTCCAACGGCCTACCGTGTGTGCGGCTCTACTAAGAAGGTGCTTGCCGACCCCGTAAACGCGCCATTGGGGTGGGGGCTATTCGAGTGGGGGGCTATTCGAGCCAGTACCCGCGCGCCAGCTCGCGGTAGGCGGCGACCTGCCGCCGCTGCCAGTCGTCGTCGCGGCCGAGCTCCGCGGCGAGCAGCGCCGCCGCCCGCGGCGCCGCCTCGGCGCTCGCCCTGGCGTCGAGCAGCAGGGCGCGGGTGCGCCGCGCCAGGGCGTCCTCGACGCTGCGCGCCATCTCGTGACGCGCCGCGCGCACCACCGCGGCGGCGCAGTAAGGCAGCCTGGGATGCAGCCGCTCGCCCCACTCCGGCCGCTCGGCGATGAAGCGTGCGAGGTCCGGGTCGCCGGGCCCGCCCTCACCCCAGCCGGCGGCCTCGCCGGCCTCGCCGCCCGCGCCGGCCGCGGCGCCGGCCGAGCCAGGGGCGATGTCCGCCGGGTCCGCCGCGCCTGCCGCGCTGGCTGCGCCTGCCGCGCTGGCCGCGCCTGCCGCGCTGGCCGCGGCAGTGGCGCCGTGCAGGGGCAGCGCGGCGGTGACCGAGGGCCGGTCCGGCAGCCCGGCAACGGCGGCGGCGGCGTCGACCGCGTCTTCGCCCATGCGCCGGTAGGTGGTCCACTTGCCGCCGGTGATGGTCACCAGGCCGGAGGCCGAAACCTCGAGCGTGTGGTCGCGGCGCAACGCCGCCGTGCCGCCACCGGCGCCGCCGCCGCCGCCATTCAGCTCGCCGCCCGCGATCAGCGGCCGCAAGCCGGCAAAGCACGACAGGACGTCCGGCGCTCGGGGATGGCCGGTCAGGTAACGGCCGGCGTGGGCGAGCAGGAACTCGATCTCCTCCGGCAGCGGCCGCGGTTCGAGCGCGAGGGCGGCGACCGGCGTGTCGGTGGTGCCGACGATCACCCGCCCGAGCCAGGGCACGGCAAACAGCACCCGCCCATCGTCGGTGTGCGGCACCAGCACCGCGCTGTCGCCGGGAAGGAAACGCCGCTCGAGCACCAGGTGGACTCCCTGGCTCGGCGCCAGCAGCGCCGGGGCCTCCGGGTCGTCGAGGCGGCGCACGGCGTCGGCGAAGACGCCGGTGGCATTGATCACCACCCGCGCCGCGACCTCGAAGGTGTCGCCGCTCTCCTCGTCGCGCGCCGCCACCCCGGTGACCAGCCCGTGCCGGCCGCCGGCCTTGAGCAGATCCACCACCCGCACGCCGTTGACCGCGACGCCGTCCAGGTCGTCCAGGGTTTGGGCGAGGGCGATGGCCAGGCGCGCGTCGTCGAACTGCGCATCGTGGTAGACGACGCCGCCGCGCAGGCCGGCCGGCTCCACCGTCGGCAGCAGGGCGAGCGTTTCCTCGCGCGACAGCTGGTGCGACGGGCCCAGGCCGGAGCGGCCCGCGAGCAGGTCGTAGACCTTGAGGCCGGCGCCGTAGAACGGGCCTTCCCACCATTCGTAGCTCGGCACCACGAAGCGCAGGTGGCGCACCAGGTGCGGCGCGTTGCGCAGCAGCAGCCCGCGCTCGCGCAGCGACTCGATCACCAGCGACAGATCGCCCTGGCGCAGGTAGCGCACGCCGCCGTGCGCCAGCTTG
>DASZHY010000589.1:0-22553 GCA_035949675.1 Thermoanaerobaculia bacterium | reverse complement strand
GGCCGGACCGTTCGCCCACGGTCGCCGGGTCCAGACGGCAAGGGCGACCGCCACGTTGGCGGCCGCCAGTAGGAGCGACAGGCGGCGGCCGTTCATTGCGGTTTCTGGCGCAGCGAGCACCCAGGCCAATTTGGGCCGTCGCACGGAGGCGGCATCGTACAGGCGCGCCGTGAGGTTCGGGGTAGCATACCGGCGTGGATCTTCCGCCTCTGCCGGCGCCGGCGCGCGAGCTGACCATCGGCGGCTTCAGCATCGGCCACGGCTCCGACACCACCGGCATGACCGGCGTCACCGTCGTGCTCTGCCCGCAGGGCGTCGTGGCGGCGGCGGAGCTGCGCGGCTCGGCCACCGGCACCCGGCAGTTCGACTCGCTGATCGGCTACCATCATCTCGCGACCCGGGCCCACGCCGTGGTCCTGGCCGGCGGCAGCGGCTTCGGCCTGGCGGCCGCCGACGCGGTGGTGGAGGCGCTGGCCCGCGACGGCTACGGCTTCGACGCCGGAGTGGCGCGGGTGCCGCTGGTGCCGACTGCCATCCTCTTCGACCTCGGGTTCGGCGATCCGCTGGCGCACCCCGGCCGCGCGCTGGTCGAGCAGGCGCTGCGCGAGGCAGGCCGCGGGGAGGTGGCGGTGGGCAGCGTCGGGGCAGGAACCGGAGCGACCGTAGGCAAGGCCCTCGGCCGCGAGTGCGGCATGAAGGGCGGCATCGGCTTCGCCAGCCTCACGGTGGCCGGCGGCCCGACCGTCGCGGCGCTGGCGGCGGTCAACGCCTTCGGCGACGTGCGCGATCCCGACGGCGGCGCCATCGTCGCCGGCTGCCGCGCCGCTCCCGGCTCGGACCTGCTGGTGGGCGCCGAGCGGGTGCTGGCGGCCCTGCCTCCCGACGCTCTGAATCCCTGGGAAGGCAACACCACGCTGGCGGTGGTGATGACCGACGCCGTGCTCTCGAAGCGCGCCGCGTTGAAGGTCTGCCAGATGGCCTTCGGCGGCCTCTATCGCGCCCTGGCGCCGGCCCTGACGCTCTACGACGGCGATCTCGTCGTCACCCTGGCGACCGGCGAGCGGCCCGCGCACATCCATCAGGTGGGCGTCCTCGCCGAGCGCGCGGTGGCGGCGGCGATCCTGACCGGGGTGCGCGCCGCGGACGGCTTCGGGCTGCTGCCGGCGGTGCGCGACCTCCGCTCCTGAGCGCCGCCAGGCCGCTGGCGCGTTGCCCTCACACCACCTCGACCCACTCGAGGCACAGCTCGGAGGCGCCGAGGATGCGGCGCGCCAGGGTCTGAAAGCCCTGCCCGGCGTCGGTGACGCAAACGCGCAGACCGCCAGGGATGCTGTCCTCCGGCGCCCCGGCCAACGCCTCAGCCGGCGCCCCGGACGCCGCCCCAGGCGACGCCCCGGCCGGCGCCCCGGCCGGCGCCCCGGCGGCGGGCGGCCCTGCCGCAGCGAGGCCGCGCTCCGCCAGGCCCGCCGCCACCGCTTCGGCGACCGATTCGGCGGAGTCGACCAGCCGCACCGCCGGTCCCGCCACCTTCGCCAGCACCGGCGCCAGCAGCGGGTAGTGGGTGCAGCCGAGGACCAGGGTATCGATGCCGCCGGCCAGCAGCGGCGCGAGGTAGCGGCTCGCCACCTGCTCGGTGATCGGGTCGTCATGCCAGCCCTCTTCCACCAGCGGCACGAACAACGGGCAGGCGCGGCTCGAGATCACCAGCTCGGGACGCAGCCGGCGCAGCGCGCGCGGGTAGGCGTCCGAGCGCACCGTCGCCTCGGTGGCGATGACGCCCACCCGGCCGCCGCTTGCCGCCGCCGCCCGCTCGGCGCCGGGCTCGATCACTCCCCAGACCGGCACCGGCAGCGCGAGCTCCGGCAGCGCCAGCGCCGAGGCGGTGTTGCAGGCCACCACCACGGCCTTGACCCCGTGCTGCGCGAGAAAGTCCACGTTGCGCCGGGTATAGCGTGTGACGGTCGCCGGCGATTTGCTGCCATAGGGCAGCCGCGCCGTGTCGCCCAGGTAGAGGATCGACTCCCGGGGCAGCCGCCGGCGCAGCGCCGCGACCACCGTCAGGCCGCCCACTCCCGAGTCGAAGACCCCGATGGCGTCCATCAAGGCGCGAGCAGGGTGCGGTCCGGC
Organism: Thermoanaerobaculia bacterium; assembly: GCA_035949675.1. Classification (GTDB taxonomy): domain Bacteria; phylum Acidobacteriota; class Thermoanaerobaculia; order Multivoradales; family UBA5704; genus JASLEW01. The sequence continues at coordinate 20,426 of DASZHY010000589.1, read as the reverse complement.
AGCAGCGGGCGGCTGGTGTCGAGATGGCCGGAAAAGGTGATGCGCTGAGTGCCGTTCCACAGCAGCACCACGCGGTTCACCTGCGGCACGTTGAGCGCCACCGAGTCGACCAGGCTATAGACCCGCTGGATCTCCTCCGTCGAGCCCGACTCGGGAGGGTCGTCATGGTTGGGCCAGCGCAGGTCGATGAAGGCGGTGCCGTCGGCGGACAGCTCGACGCCGCCGAGCTTCACCTCCGGCGGAAAGGGCCGTACCAGCCCCGACGCCGATGTCTCGGCCGGTGCGGCCGGTGCGGCGGGTGCCGCCGCCTCCGGCGCCGCCGGTCCAGGCGCCTTTCCCGCAGCCGCCGGTCCTGCCTCTTTGCCCGCAGCCGCCGGTCCTGCCTCTTTGCCCGCGGCCGCCGGACCTGCCGGCTTGCCCGCGGCCGCCGGTGCCGCCGCCGCCGGTGGCGCCGCGGCCGCCGGTCCGGCGAGCACCGCTTCGAGGACCTTGCGGATGCGGTCCTTGGGCGCCTGGCTCACCTGCAGCTCCCGCCGCTCGGCGTGCAGCCCGCCGCCGCTGGCCGGAAAGTAGAGATCGAAGGCGAGGCGCTCGCTCGCCGCGGCCCCGGCCTCTCCGGCGGCGGCGTCGCGGCGGCCGGGCCTGCCGCCGGCGCGGCCGGCTCGCCACCACCAGCCGAGGGTGGCGAGGATCAGGAGGAGCGCGATGGCGAGGACCCACCCTGCCGCGCGGCGGCTCATGGCGGGCTTGGCGAGCCGGGGTTCGAGCGCACGGCCCCCTGGGTTGGCGGCAACGGCGGGGTCGAACGCCGCTCCGCCTGGGGGGGCTCGAGATACCGGCCGACGGCTCGCACCAGCGCCTCGACGAGGTTGGCGCGATAGGCCGGGTTTTGCAGCTTGGCTTCTTCGTCGGGGTTGCTGATGAACCCCAGCTCGACCAGCACCGCCGGCATCGCCGCGCCCATCAGCACCCGGAACGGGGCCTGCTTGACGCCGCGGTCCTTGAGCTCGAGGGCCTGGTTGAGCTCGGCCTGCACCAGGCCTGCGAAGCGCTGGCTCTCGGCGAGATGATGGCTCTGCGCCAGGTCCCAGAGGAGCATCTGCAGGTCCTGGTTCTCCTGTCCGGCGTCAGCGGCCGCCGCCGGCGCGCCGCCCACGTTCTCGCTTGCCGCGGCGGTCTCCGCCCGGGTGTCGGTCGCCTGGGAGCTCAGAAAGTAGGTCTCGGCGCCGTGCGCTCCCGACCCCAGCGACGAATTGAGATGCAGGGAGATGAAGAGGTCGGCCTTGTTCTGGTTGGCGATCGCCGTGCGGTTGTCCAGCGGCAGCTTGGTGTCGTCGTTGCGGGTCAGCACGACCCGCACCGGCAGGCGCTGGCTCAGGCGCGCCTCGAGGTCGCGGGCGAGCACCAGCGTCAGCTCCTTTTCGGCGATGCCGCCGGGGCCGATGGCGCCGGTCTCGCTGCCGCCGTGGCCAGGGTCGATGACGATGGTGCGGGTGCTCGCGCGCAGATCGACGGCGGCGGCGGACGGACCGATGGGCACCGGCGCCGCTGACTTGCGATGGACGTCGAACACCAGCCGGAAGGGGTTGTCGAGCAGGTAGCTCTCCGCCTCCGCGTCGGGGACGAGCTGGATGCGCACCATCTGCGGCGAAAACGCAACGTCCTGCACCAGGCTGTCGTCCACTCGCTTGCGCGCCGGCGGCGCCAGGCGGTCGGCGAGCAGCTGCACTTCGACGACGCCGGGTTGCTGGTTGAGACGGTAGCGCGGCGTCTCTGGGAACTGCAGCACCACGGTGGTCATCCCCTGCAGGTGGACGACGTCGAGCGTCACCTTGATCTCGCGCGACTCGCGGCGGGAGATGATCAGCCGCGAATCCTCGGGGCGCCAGTCGAAGGAGTAACCGGACACCGCGCCGTAGGTCTTGCGCAGGAAATCGAGCGGCACCTGCGGCCCGCCCGGCCCCCGGACCGGCGGCTGCGACAGCGACACGATCTCCTCGCCGACGGTGATGATGGCATTGCCGATCCCGGTCACCACCTCGGTGGCCTCGATCTTCAAGTTGTAGCTCTCACCGGTGTCCTCGTCGCCGAGCTGTCCGCCCAGGCTGTCGACCAGCGGCCGGAGCGCGAAGAGCGGACCCCCCGGGGAGATGGTCACCGGCACCGCCAGCTCGCGCCCGTCGAGCACGACGGCGGGGCCGCGCGGCGGCGCTTCCGGCCTTCCGATCTGGGCCGCCAGCAGCAGGGGAAGGGCTAGGAGGAGGGTCGCCACGGACACCAGGCGGTGCAACTCGGTCACGCGCAAAGAATAACACCTCCGCCGGTCCGGGCCGGGTGCCGCCTCTCGGCAGCGGCGCCACGCGGCGCACGGGCTTTTTCAGCGGCCTGCTTGTGTGGTAATGCTTGCCGCCACGCACGGAGCGCCTGGCGGTTCTTTGTGCCCCCAGGCTGCGGCTGGCGATTGGGAGGATGACGATGGAGATCCGGCAGTTTCGGCTGGTGGTCCGTGCCAAGAGCTTCGAGCGCACCTGCCGCTTCTATGGCGAGACGCTGTCGTTGCCGCGGCTGCAGAGCTGGGATCGTGACGACGGCCGGGGCGCGCTCTATCAGGCGGGCGCGGCGGCGATCGAGGTGCTCGGGCGTCCGCCGGGTACCGCCGACCGCGACCGGGAGCGCGACGAGAGCTTCGACTACCAGGGGCCGCATCACAAGCTGGTGATCGTCATGATGGTGCCGTCGGCCGACAAGGCTTATGAAGAGCTGCTGCTGCGCGACAAGAACATCCCCGGCGGTCTGCGGCAGGACGCCGACGGCTGCCGCGTCTTCGACACTCACGACCCCGACGGCGTGCGCATCGTCTTCAAGCAGCTGAACACCTGAAGCGGTCAGTTCTCCAGCGGCACCTCGCCCGACTGACGCAGGGTGGGTGGTGTGCGCCAGTCGATACGATAGGCCCTGGCGTTCTCGTCGAGCGCGTCGATGGCCTCGGCAACTGCATCCGAGGGCGGCGGGCTGGATAGCGCCTCTAGCAGCGCGGAGCTGACCCTGACCTCGCCCGGCCCGGCGTCGGCGCAGAGCGCCGAGGCACGTCCCACCGGCTCGCCGATGGCGGTGTACTCGAGCCGGCGTTCGCTGCCGACGCTACCGGCGAAGACCACGCCGAGGTCGATGCCGATGGCAAGGTCGAGGCGGCGGCGTTCCTGGCGGTGCCACTCGGCGTTCAGGCGCTCGAGGCCGCGCTGCATGCCCATGGCTGCCTGCACCGCCTCGTCGGCGTCGTCCGGGCGGCCGAGCGGTGCGCCCCATAACGCGGTGAGGCTGGTGCCGGCCAGCCGGTCGAGGGTGCCGCCGTGCTCGAAGGTCACGTCCACCAGCTCGGAGAAGAGCTCCCGCAGCTGGCGGCCGGCTTCCTCGGGCGGCAGCTCCTTGGCCAGCTCGGCGGCACCGCGGACGTCGCAGCACAGGAAGGCCACCTGGCGCCGGTCGCCGTCCAGCCGGACGCCGTTCTGCCCCGAGACCTGGTCGGCGACGAAAGGAGCGAAGTGGCGCTCGTAGCCCGCCTGCGCCACGGCATCGCCGCGGGCCCGCTCCATCAGCCTCAGGTTCTCGAGCGTCACCGCCACCACGCCGGCGAAGGCGGTCACGAACTCGAGATCCTCGCGGCCCAGCGCCGCGGGCTCGCCCACCACGTAGAGCAGACCGAGCGCGGTCGCCTGCATGCCCAGCAGCGGCGCGCAGATCGCCGTCCCGCGGTGCTCGCCCGCCGGGCTCGCCGCCGGCGCCGCGCCGCCGCCGGCGCCCGTCGAGGAATGGCCGCCCGCGGCAGTGGCCGGAGCCTGGACGGCGGCGGCCGGGACCTTGCTGGCCCCGGAGCCGCGGGCCGCGATCTGCACGGCGTCCGTGGTCGCTGCGGGCACCGGCTGGCCGCTGCCGGTCCTGGGCATGGCGTCCGTCGCCGGCGACTCGGCCACCAGCGCGCCGCCGACCGACGGGTCGCCCTCCCCGGCCGCGCTGTTCGCCGCCGCCGGTACGGCAATGCCGGGGTCAAGGCTGCCGCGGGCGATCGCATCCGTGCCGGCCGCGTTCTCCGTTCCCGCGATCAGCACCGCGACGCGCTCGATGCCCGCCTTGCGTGCCGCCAGGCGCGGCACCGGCGCGCTGCCGGCGTTGCCGCCGGGCCGCGCCTTGCTCACACGGGGCACCATCTCGTCCTCGTTGTCCTCGTCGCTGCGGGTGAGGATGTCGACCCGATCGACGCGCAGCGCCTGCAGCAGCAAGCGGGCCGCCTTGTCCAGCAGCCGCGCCGGCTCGCCTTGCTGCGACAGCTCCTTGGCGGTCTCGAGCAGCAGGGCGAGGGCCGCGGCCCGCCGCTCGGCTGGTGTCTCCCCGCCCACGCGCAGACCGCGGCCGGCAGCCGCGGCGGCCGACTCGGGCTCCAGCAGGGTGGCGATGTCCGTCAGGCCTTGGGCCCGCAGCTGGTCGACGATGGCGAGCGGCGCGCTCTCGACGTCCCCCCTGGGCTCCGCCAGCGCGCCGGTCGTTCGTTCCTCCATGACCTGGAAGACGACCTTGCCGAACGCCACCCGCGTGCCGGCAGCGGCGATTCCTTCGCTGATCCGCACGCCGTTGATGAAGGTGCCGTTGGTCGAGCCGAGGTCGCGGACCCGCAGACCCGCCGCGGCGGCCTCGACCTCGCCGTGATGGCGCGACACCGTCAGGTCGCGGATGGGCACGTCGCAGGCCGGCGAGCGCCCCACCACCAGCGTGCGTCCCGCCGGTACCGTCACTGCCTGGCTGCCGTTGGCTGCGACCAGCTTCAAACCCAAACGCAATGCCCGTTCTCCCCGCCGGACGGCCCTTGGGCCCTCCAGCCGAATAGAAATTGCAGGGACACCGAAAGGATGTCACCGAACCGCTCCTGCCGCAACCTGTCGGCTGCCGGTGTCCGCCGGCCACCCCGCGGCCCTTCCCGGCGCTTCACACTCCACCCTTCGTCCGGCGGCGGTCTCGTCCCTGGGCCTGAAACGCTTCAGCCCATATAGCGTTCCCTGGCCCGAGAAAGGGACACCGCGCGGGGAGCCTTCATCCTGCCGATCGGCGGCATGGCCGGTTGAAGGCCGGCAGCCCCCTATGTTACCGTTTGGCCGGTTCTGGGGATGCACGGCGCATTCGTCTAGGGGTCCAGGACGCCGGCCTCTCACGCCGGTAACACGGGTTCGAATCCCGTATGCGCTACTCCGAGTAAACAAAGGACTTAGAGGAATCGCCCTCGCCCGGTGGCGCGCGCTGGGTGCGCTGCGGTGATCAGGCGCGCCCGGCCATCGGCGCCATGCTCCGGTCAGCGGTCGATGACGGCCATGTTCCCCTCGTTGTGACGTTCGCCGGCAGCCGGGGTGAGGTTGTTCAGCCGCTCGATTTGCGCAGCGCTCAGCTCGAGCCGGTCGGCGGCAGTGTTCTCCTCGACGCGGGCGACCCGCTTGGTGCCGGGAATCGGGGCGATGTCGTCGCCCTGCGCGAGCAGCCAGGCCAGAGCCACTTGTGCCGCCGTTGCACCGGCCTCGGCGGCAACGGCCTGGACCTCGTCGACGATACGCAGGTTGCGCTGGAAGTTCTCGCCGGTGAAACGCGGGTTGGTCTTGCGCCAGTCGTCATCGGAGAGCTGCTCGGGCGAGCGGATCTCGCCGGTAAGGAAACCGTGGCCGAGTGGCGAGTAGGGAACGAAGCCGATGCCTAGCTCGCGCAGCAGCGGCAGCAGCTCGACCTCCGGGTCACGGGTCCACAGGGAGTACTCCGTCTGGAGCGCGGCAACCGGGTGCACAGCGTGGGCGCGGCGGATCGTGGCGGGGCTGGCCTCGGACAGGCCGATGTACCGGATCTTGCCCTCGGCGACCAGCTCGGCCAGAGCGCCGGCGGTGCTCTCGATGGGGGTCTTGGGGTCGACCCGGTGCTGGTAGTACAGGTCGATGTGGTCAGTGCCGAGCCGCTTCAGAGAGCCCTCGATCGCGGCGCGGATGTTCGCCGGGCTACTGTCGAGGACGCCGGGGCCGCCACCGGAGTGCGAGACGAGGCCGAACTTGGTCGCCAGCACGACCTGGTTGCGGCGGTCCTTGATCGCTCGGCCGACCAACTCCTCGTTGCTGTAAGGGCCGTAGATCTCGGCCGTGTCGAGGTGGGTGACACCCAGGTCCAGCGCCCGGTGGATTGCGCGGATCGACTCGGCGTCGCTGCCTGCTCCAATGTTGTAGTAGCCGGCCATCGACATGGCGCCGAGTCCAATGCGGGAAACGTCGAGTCCGCCGATCGAGATGTGCTTCATGGCGACGTGTCAGCGGCCGGTCAGTCGATCCAGGTGCTCGGGGTACCGGGCCCCTTGCACCGCGACCTGCGAGGCGGCGCTCTCGATCTCACGGAGATCTTCGGGCGTCAGCTCGATGGCCGCGGCTCCGAGGTTCTCTTCGAGCCGGTGCAGCTTCGTGGTGCCCGGGATGGGGACGACCCCCGGCTTCTGGGCCAGCAACCACGCGAGCGCGAGCTGAGCGGGCGTCGCCTGCTTCCGTTCCGCGATCCCGGCGAGCCGATCGACCAGGGCCAGGTTCGCTTTCCGATTCTCGGGCGTGAACCGCGGGACGATGTTGCGGAAATCGGTGCTGTCGAACGTCGTGCTCTCGTCGATCTGCCCCGTGAGGAAGCCCTTGCCCAGCGGGCTGAACGGAACGAAGCCGATGCCGAGCTCCGCGAGCGCCGGCAGCAATTCCTTCTCAGGGTTTCTCCACCACAGCGAGTATTCGCTCTGGACCGCGGTGACCGGCTGCACCGCGTGGGCGCGGCGGATCGTCTGCACTCCGGCTTCGGAGAGACCGAAGTGCTTGACCTTCCCTTCCTGGATCAGGTCCTTCACCGCTCCCGCCACGTCTTCGATGGGCACGTCCGCGTCGACGCGATGTTGATAGAACAGGTCGATGGCGTCGACCCCGAGGCGCCGCAGCGAGGCCGCGGCCACCTCCTTGACGTGCTCCGGCCGGCTGTCCACGCCCCCCTGCACGCCAGCTTCGAGCTTGAACCCGAACTTGGTCGCGATCACCACTCGATCGCGGAACGGGGCGAGAGCCTCGCCGACGAGCTCTTCATTGGTAAACGGGCCATAGGCTTCGGCGGTGTCGAAGAACGTGACGCCCCGGTCGACCGCCGCGTGCAGCAGAGCGATCATCTCCTGCTTGTCCTTGGCCGGGCCGAAGCCGAAGCTCATTCCCATGCAGCCGAGTCCGATCGCCGAGACCTCCAAGTTGCTCCTGCCGAGTGTCCGCTTCTGCATGGCTTTTCCCTTGAAAACGCCTCACCTCGCTGCGAGAGAGCGCGCCGCTACAGGTGCGCTCTACTGCGGTGCGCCGCCCTTGGAACCTGAGAGCCCGCGGTAGTCGAGTAGCGGCGCGATGTCGGGGTCGCGTCCATAGAAGTCCTTGAACAGCGCGCTCGGCTCCCTGGTGCGGCCCCGCGACAGGATCTTGGCGCGGAACACGTCGCCGTTGGCGCGGGCGAGGCCGCCATGCGCGGTGAACCAGGCGCCGGCGTCGCGAGCCAGCACCTCACTCCAGATGTAGGCGTAGTAGCCGGCCTCGTACCCGCTCTGGAAGATGTGCAGGAAGTAGGCCGAGTGGTAGCGCGGCGGCACCGGCGGGTAGAGGACGTGGTCGCCGGCGAGCACCGTCTTCTCGAACGCCGGCACGCCCTCGGGCGGCGGCAGCTTCGCGAGCGGCACCTGGTGCCACGACATGTCGAGCATCGCCGCCTCGAGGTACTGCAGGGTAGCTTGGCCCTCGCCGAACGTGCTGGCGGCGAGCACCTTGTCGAGCAGCGCCTTCGGCATCGGCTCGCCGGTCCGATAGTGCTTCGCGATGTTCGCCAGCACCTGCGGGTCGCGCGCCCACATCTCGTTGAACTGCGACGGGAACTCGGCGAAGTCGTTCGGCACGTTGGTGCCCGATACCAGCGGGTACTTCGCCGCCGAGAACAGGCCGTGCAGCAGGTGCCCGAACTCGTGGAACATCCCCGTGACGTCGTCGAAGGTGAGCAGCGCCGGCTGGCCCGGCGCGGGCTTGGGGACGTTGAGGTTGTTGACGATCACGGGCGCTTCGCCGAGCAGGGTCGATTGGTCGACGTAGGTGTCCATCCAGCCGCCGCCCTGCTTGTTGTCACGCCCGAAGTAGTCGAGGAGGATCAGGCCGAGCGTCTTGCCGCCGGCGTCGCGGACCTCGAACAGCCGCACGTCGGCATGGTAGACCGGCAGGTCCTTGCGCTCGGTGAAGGTGATGCCGTAGAGCCGATTCGCGGCGAAGAACACGCCGTCGTGGAGCACGCGCTCGAGCTCGAAGTACGGCTTGACCTGGCTGTCGTCGAACCCGAACTTGGCCGCGCGGACCTTCTGGGCGTAGAACGCCCAGTCCCAGGGCTCGAGGGTGAAGCGCTTGCCGTGCGACGCCTTGGCATCGGCGTCGATCTGCCTTTGGATGTCGGCCGCCTCCTCGCTGGCCTTGGCGAGCGCGGCCGGCGCCAGCTGGCCGAGGATCTTGTCGACCGCGGCCGGCGTGCCCGCGGTCTCCTCGGCGAGGGCGTACGACGCATAGTCCGGGTACCCGAGCAGCGCTGCCTTCCGGGCCCGCAGCGCGAGGATCTTCACCACCACCCCCCGATTGTCGGCCGGGCCGCTCAGGCAGCGCGCGCTCGACGCCTCGAAGATGCGCTGGCGCAGGCTGCGGTCCGTGAGCTGCTCGAGCGGCGGCTGGCCGGTGGTGTTCTGGAGGGTGATGACCCACTTGCCGGCGAGGCCGCGCGCCTTGGCCGCCTCGGCGGCGGCGCTCACCGCCTCCGGCGGGAGCCCGTCGAGGCGGGCGACGTCGTCGACGACGACGGCTCCGTCCTTGGTCCCCTGGAGGGTGTTCTGACGGAACTTGGTGCCGAGCGTCGACAGCTCCTCGTTGATCGCCTTCAGCTTGGTCTTGTCGGGCTCCGACAGCTTCGCCCCGGCCCGCACGAACATGGTCTCGTAGCGCTCGAGCACCTGCGCCGCCTCGGGATCGAGCCCGAGCTGGTCACGCCGCACATGGAGCGCGTCGATGCGGGCGAACAGCGCGGAGTCGAGGAAGATCGCGTCATGGTGCGCCGACAGCTTCGGCGACTCGTCGGCCTCGATCTTCTCCATCTCGTCGTCGGTGTTGGACTGGCTCAGGTTGGAGAACGTCTTCGCGACCCGGGTCAAGATTTGCCCGGAGCGCTCGAGGGCGACGATGGTGTTGTCGAAGGTCGGCGGCGCCGGGTCGTGCGTGATCGCGTCGATCTCCCGGCGCTGCTCGGCCATGCCGCGCGCGAACGCCGGTTCGAAGTCCGCGTCCTTGATCCTGCCGAACGGCGGCAGGTGGTAGGGGAGGTCGCTGGGCTGGAAGAACGGGTTCGCCGGTGGCGGCGCGGGCGTGGACAGCGCCGCTGCCGGCCGGGATGGAGAGGCCCACGCGGCGAGCGCGAGCAGAGCGGGACCGAGGAGAGCGACGAGAGCGGCGAGAGTCCTGCGGAGTCGGTGCATCGGCAAAAGGTACCGCCGCCAGAGCAGCAGAGCAAGCGCGGCGGGGGCTCGACGTCTGATTTAGCTGTTTGAGTTAGCTGTTTGAGGGTGATGGCTGGCTGCCGGCGACGACTCGAACCAGTCGTGCCGGCAGCCAGCTTATGACTGCACTACCACCGGTAGCGGTGGTGGTAAGGGTGGCGCCAGTAGCCGCCGTAGAAGTGTCGGTGGTAGCCGTAATAGCCCCAATGCGGCCCCACCCACGCCGCCCCGACGAACGGCCGCACAACGTAGTGGCCCGGCACCCAGCCGCCGTAGTAGCCGTAGTAGCCCGGCACCCAGACGTAGCCCGGCCCCGGCGCGGCGACGCCGACCCCGACGCTCACTCCCCAGCTTGCGAAGCTGGCGAGCGGCGCCAGCAGCAGCAGCGCCAGGGCGAGCCCTATCGAGGTTCTGAGGAGCCTGCGTTCGCGAGTGGTTTTCATGATCGATCACCTCCTGTGACCTGTATGCCAATGACTGAAAACTGCAAGGCCGATACCAGGCCATCCCCCGGGGAGACGGCTACGGGAGTGTCTAGCAGAGGAGACTCGGCCGTCCTCAGCCGCGGGCGCGGCGGCAGGGCGCCGCCCGGCCGGCTATAAAGAAACTGATGGCCGAAGCGAAGGGGAGGGGGCGTCCCCTTCCCCCCCGGAGGGGTGGGAAGGGGATCGAGGGGTTGCGGGGGGAGACCCGATAGACGCTTCGAGTAGTCCTCAAACGACTGCTACTGGTAGCTGCCTTGAAAACCTGTTCTTAGTTGAGCCAGGAATCCGACCGGCCGCCGGCCGCCGTGCCCTTGCCCTTGATCACCCGCATGCCGCTGCGGCGCCGGGCGCGGTCGAGCTTGTGCTGCAGCCACCAGCGCTCGGCGCGCAAGCGCGTCTGGCGCAGGCCGCGGCCGAAGCCGCCGTCGCGGACGTAGAGGTAGGTGAGGCCGACCGCGGCCCAGATGCCGAGCATGCCGCCGAGGTCGCGGGTGGACAGGTACCCGACGAAGGCGATCAGGATCTCGATCCCCAGGAAGTAGCGGGCTTCGATCGGCAGCACGAACAGCAGCAGGATGGTGGCCCGCCGGTTGGCGGTGGCGAAGGCGGCGACCACGATCGTGAGCAGGACGTTCTGGCCTTGCAGCAGCGGGAAGGCGCCCGGCTGCAGCAGGCCTGCGGCCATCTCCTGGAGCGCCTCGGCCAGCAGGGCGACGCCGCCCGCCGCCACCGTGACGATGACCAGCAGCCGCCAGAAGCGCTTCCTGCCGAGGCCGTAGAAGACGTCGCGGCCGAACCAGTAGAGCATCAGCAGCGAGACCAGGAACCAGATGCTGGCGCCGCCGTAACCGACGTACGGATAGGTGACGAGCTGCCAGACGAAGCCGGCGTGCCAGACCAGCGACGTCAGGTGGAGCAGCGCCGGGACGATCCTGGTGGCGTCGAAGAACTGCATGACGAAGGTCACGAAGAGCGTGACGAGGATGATCAGCAGATCGCGCGGCGGCGCGTCGAAGGGATTGCCGGTGCCGCTCAGCGCAAAGCGCCGGCCGAAACCCGGGTCGCGTGGATTCACCATGGAGAGTCTCCGCTGCCGGCCGCCGGGTCTCTCATGCGCGGCGCACCCAGTGCCAGATCTCCTGCAGGGTCGGCTTCTTGCCGTACATCAGGATGCCCACCCGGTAGACGCGGGCGCACAGCCAGATCATGACGGCGATGGCGGCGGCGGCGAGCGCGTAGGCGGCCAGCAGCTGCCAGAGCGGCGGCATGCGGGTGGCGATGCGCAGCATCATCACCAGCGGGGTCAGCGGCGGCACCAGCGACAGGCCGACCGACAGCGCCGAGTCGGGATCGTTGATGATCTGCACCATGAAGACCGCCGGCGCGACGACGAAGATCGCCGGCAGGCCGGCCAGCTGCTGCGCCTCCTGGGCGCTGTTGAAGGCGGCGCCGAGCATGGCGTAGAAGGTCGCGAAGAGGAAGAAGCCGCAGAGGAAGAGCAGGAAGAAGTTGAGCCACAGCGACGGCGCCAAAACCGGCAGCTTCATGTTCGGGGGCATGCTGACCAGCGCCGCCGCCAGCCCGGGAGTGGTCACGACGGCGATGGCCGCGGCCCAGATCGCCATCTGGGTCAGCGCCACCAGGCAGATGCCGCCGAGCTTGCCGAGCATCAGCTCGGTCGGCTTGACCGCCGCGGCGAGGACCTCGATGATCCGCGAGCCCTTCTCCTCGAGCACTCCCTGCATCACCTGGTTGCCGTAGAGCAGGATGCCCATGTAGAGCATGAAGAACAGCACGAAGGCGAGGAAGAAGCCGGCGGCGCCGCCCTCGGCCCGGCTGCCGGTCGCGGAGATGCGCACGGTTTGCGCCTCGAGCGGGCGGACCAGCTTGGCAATCGCCGCCGCGTCGTAGCCAGCCTGGCGCAGCCGCCATCTCCCGACCACCTCCGACACCCGCTGCTTGAGCGCTTCCTGGGTGATGACGTTCGACAGGCTCTCGGCGTGGTACTCGAAGCGATTTGCCGCGAGACCTTCCCGGCTGATCCAGATCCAGGCGCCGATCTCGCGGCGCCGCGCCAGGGCGTCGAGCTCGGCGCGCTGGGCAGCCTGGGCGGCGGCGCCGGTCGCCGGCGGCACCAGGCGCACCATGAAGCGCACCTGGGCCTCGCCGCCGCCGTGCCGGCGATGGCCGGCCGGGCCGCCGGCCTCCCCGCCGGGAGCCAGCGCGTCCTGCAGCTCGCGGCCGAGCCCGCTGCCGGTCGCGTCCACCACTGCCAGGCGTTGCTCGGTGCTGGTCTTCGACATCAGCAGCGACGGTCCCAGGACCACCGCGCCGATGAAGGCCGGGACGGCGACGGTGGCGATCCAGAAACCCTTGGTACGGATGCGCGCCAGGTACTCGCGCTTGCCGATGATCGCGGCGTACTCAAGCCGCATCGCGAACCGCCTTGATGAAGATGTCCTCGAGATCCGGTTCCTCGCTGCGGAACTCCCGCACCGCGAGGAACTCGACGAGCCGGCGCAGCAGCGCGGGCCCCGAGGCGCCGGGGGCGAGCAGCAGCCGGACGGCGGTTTCCGGAGCCAGCGCTGGCGCCGGCGCCGCGTCCTGCTGCGGCAGCAGGCGAGGCGGCTCCGGCGGCGCCGGCGGCTCCGGAAGGTCACGGGTGGTGACGAGAGCGACGCCCGGCAGGGTACGGACCCGCTCGAGGTCCTCGGCCGTCATCGGCGCCACCAGCCGGTAGGAGTTGCCGCCTGCCTGGCGCTTGATCTCCTTGAGCTCGCCGCCGAGCACCAGGCGGCCGTGGGAGATCAGGCCGATGTGGTCGCACAGCTTCTCGGCCTGTTCCATGCCGTGGGTCGAGAACAAGATGGTCTTCCCCTGCTGGCGATACTCGAGCAGCAGCTGCTTGAAGAGTCCCTGGTTGATGGGATCGAGCCCCGAGAACGGTTCGTCGAGGACCAGGATGTCGGGCTCGTGCAGCACGGTGCCGATCAGCTGGACCTTCTGCTGCATGCCTTTCGACAGCTCCTCGACCTTCTTGCGTCCCCAGTCGGCCAGCTCGACGCGCGCCAGCCAGGCCTCGATGGCGGGCAGCGCCCTGCGGCGCGGGAGGCCGTGGATCTCCGCCAGGAAGAGCAGCTGGTCGACCACGGTCATCTTGCGATACAGACCACGCTCCTCCGGCAGGTAGCCGAGCCGCTGCAGGTCCTCGGGCCGGCGCCGGCGGCCGAACAGCAGGACCTCGCCCGAGTCGGGGGCGAGGATGTCCATGATCATGCGCAGAGTGGTGGTCTTGCCCGCGCCGTTCGGCCCCAGCAGGCCGAAGATGACGCCCGCCGGCACCGCCAGCGACAGGCCGGCCACGGCCACGAAGTCGCCGTAGCGCTTCTCCACCTGGCGGAGCTCGAGGCTGGCGTTCATGAGGTCCCAGACAATACTCTACGCGGCGCAACTTTTAGCAGGCTGCCGTCGTATGGAAGAGGTAGCCTGTCTGGCAACTCGATCTGCCGCACACCAACCAGGAGGATTTCATGATCTTTCGCAAGGCGCTCGCATCCCTGCTGCTGACCGGCTTCGCGGCGGCGGCGTTGTCCGCTCAGACTGCCGACGAGGTGGTGGAGAAGTACATCCAGGCCAAGGGCGGCCGGGACAAGATCAAGTCGGTCAAGACGCTGCGCTTCACCGCCAAGATGACCATGGGACAGGGCATGGAGGCCCCCGTGGTCATGGAGCTGGTGCCGCCCGAGCACAAGCTGCGCATGGAGTTCACCATCCAGGGGATGACCGGCGTCCAGGCGTATGACGGCGCCAAGGGCTGGCAGGTCATGCCGTTCCTGGGCAAGACCGATCCCGAGCCGATGACCGGCGACGACCTCAAGGATGCCAAGCAGAACGCCGACCTCGTCGAGGGACCGCTCTTCAACTACAAGGAGAAGGGCAACAAGGTGGAGTACCTGGGCAAGGGCGATCTCGAGGGCACGCCGGTGCAGAAGCTCAAGCTGACCGAGAAGGAAGGCGACGTCACCACCGTCTACCTTGACGCCGACAGCTACCTCGAGCTCAAGAACGAGACGACGCGCATGGTCCGCGGCCAGGCGACCGACCTCGAGACGACGTTCGGCAACTACAAGCAGGTCGAGGGGTTGACCATGCCGTTCGCCATCGAGACCAAGGCGAAGGGTGCGCCCGCCGCCCAGACCATCACGGTCGAGAAGCTTGAGGTCAACACGGCCATCCCCGCGAGCCGCTTCGACATGCCGAAGGTCGAGAAGAAGCAGGAGGCGCCCAAGGAAGCCGCGCCGCCCAAGCCCTGATCCCGGTTTTCCGGTAGTCCGCCAGGTCCGCGGTCCCGCGCGCCAGGCGCGGGACCGTCGTCGTTTCGCAGCGTGGAGCCTTCAGCGCGCGGAGTCTGCGCGCTTTCAGGGGGAAGAAATGTTCGTGCATCGCAATGATTCGCAGCCGTGGCAGCAGCTCGCCGGCGCTCTCGCCGGCGTCTTGATCGGCGCGTTCGTCGCCGGCGCCAGCCTTGCCGCGGCGCCGGCGGCGGCGCAGACGCCGGCTTCGGCCCCGGCCTCGGCCTCGGCCCCGACCGCGGCTCCGGCTTCGGCCCCGACCGCGGCCCCGACCGCGGCCCCGACCGCGGCCGCGGCCAGGACCGAGGCGGTCGAGGTCGACTCCTACTCGTTCGGCGGTCTCGAGGCCCGCGCCATCGGGCCGGCGACGACCGGCGGGCGCATCGCGGCCATCGACGCCGTGGCCGAGGAGCCGCTGACCGTCTTCGTCGGCTCGGCGGGCGGCGGCGTCTGGCGCTCCCGCGACGGCGGCACCACCTTCCGCCCCGTGTTCGACGAGCATGCCCAGTCGATCGGCGCCGTTGCCGTGGACCCCGGCAATCCCAAGACGGTATGGGTGGGGACCGGCGAGTCCTGGACGCGCAACAGCGTCGGCGTGGGCGACGGCATTTACCGCTCGACCGACGGCGGCGACCACTGGGACCGCCTGGGGCTCGAGCACTCGGAGCGCATCGCCCGCATCCAGATCCATCCCAAGGACGGCAACGTCGTCTATGCCTGCGTCGCCGGCCATCTCTGGGACGACAGCGAGGAGCGCGGCGTCTACAAGACCGCCGACGGCGGCAAGACCTGGAAGCGGGTCTTGTACGTCAACGCGGGCACCGGCTGCTCGGACCTGGCGATGGACCCCCAGGAGCCGCGCATCCTCTACGCCGGCATGTGGCAGTTCCGCCGCTACCCCTGGGCCTTCCGTTCGGGCGGACCCGGCAGCGGCCTGTTCAAGAGCACGGACGGCGGCGACACCTGGAAGCCGCTCACCCAGGGCCTGCCCGCGGGGCAGAAAGGACGCGTCGCCGTCGCGGTCGCGCCGTCGCGTCCCGCCGTCCTCTATGCCCTGGTCGAGAGCCGCAACACCGCGCTCTACCGCTCGGACGACACCGGCGAAACCTGGAAGGAGGTCAATTCCTCCTTCAACCTGCAGGTGCGGCCGTTCTACTTCTCGCGGATCGTCGTCGACCCCGCCGACTTCGACACCGTCTACAAGCCCGGGTTGTTCCTGACCGTCTCGACCGACGGCGGCAAGACGTTCGGCTCGCCGTTCAGCGGCAACGGCGTCGCCAATGGCCCGCACAGCGACCATCACGCGCTGTGGATCAACCCCAAGAACCCGCAGCAGATGCTGCTCGGCACCGACGGCGGCGTCTACCTGTCGAGCGACCGGGCGCACACCTGGCGCTACCTGAAGGCGCTGCCGGTGTCGCAGTTCTACGAGGTGAGCTTTGACATGGCGCAGCCCTACCACGTCTACGGCGGGCTGCAGGACAACGGTTCCTGGATGGCGCCGTCGCGCGGCATCGACGGCGCGGTCACCAACCAGGACTGGCACAACATCGGCGGCGGCGACGGCTTCTACGCGGTCAGCGACCCGGCCGACCCCGACCTGGTCTACGTCGAGTTCCAGGGCGGCCACGTCTCGCGGGTTTCGCTCAAGACCGGCGTGAGCAAGGACATCCAGCCGCTGCCCGGCGCCGGCGATCCCGAGCTGCGCTACAACTGGAACACGCCGATCGCGCTGAGCCCCAACCGGCCCGGCACGATTTACGTCGGCAGCCAGTTCCTGTTCCGCTCGCGCGACCGCGGCGAGTCCTGGGAGCGCATCTCGCCCGACCTCACCACCAACGATCCGCACAAGCAGCAGCAGGGAACCTCGGGCGGCCTGACGGTCGACAACTCGAGCGCCGAGAAGTACACCACCATCTTCGCCGTCGCCGAGTCGCCCAAGGACGCCAATGTGATCTGGGCGGGCACCGACGACGGCAACCTGCAGCTGACCCGCGACGGCGGCGCCACCTGGACCAACGTCGGGCGCGCCATCCCGGGCCTGCCGGCAGGCACCTGGGTGTCGAAGGTCGAGGCCGGCCACCGCGACGCGGCGACCGCCTTCGTGACCTTCGACAACCATCACAACGGCGACATGAAGACCTACGTCTACAAGACGGTGGACTTCGGCAAGAGCTGGCAGTCGCTCGCCGGCACCGGCGCCGCCGGTTTCGCGCACGTGGTGCGCGAGGACCTCGAGAACCCCGACCTGCTGTTCCTGGGGACCGAGCTCGGCCTCTTCATCTCGCTCGACGGCGGCGGCCACTGGGCGCGCTTCAGCGGCAAGCTGCCGCCGGTCTCGGTCTGGGACCTGCAGCTTCATCCCCGCGACAAGGACCTGATCATCGCCACCCACGGCCGGGGCATCTACATCGTCGACGACATCACGCCGTTGAGAAAGCTGACCCGCGAGGTCCTCGCCGCCGACCTGGCGCTGCTGCCGTCGAAGCCGTCGGTCATGCCGCTGCCCGTCTTCCTGCAGGAGTTCCCCGGGGACGAGGAGTTCGTCGGCCCCAACCCGGAGGAGGCTGCCTCGATCTGCTACTACCTGAAGAAGCGGCACATCATGGGCGAGCTGAAGGTCGAGGTCTACGACTCCGCGGGCAAGCTCGTCTCGAGCCTGCCTGGCGGCAAGCGGCGCGGCATCAATCGCGTCGCCTGGCCGATGCGGCTGCCCGGCCCCAAGCTGCCGCCTGCCAACTCGCTGGTCGTCGATCAGCCGGCCGTCTTCTTCGGGCCGCGGGTGCCGCCGGGCACTTACACCGTGAAGGTGATCAAGGGCGATCAGACCTACACCAGCCAGGTGCAGCTGGTGCCCGACCCGCGCTCGGCGGCCAGCGACGAGGACCGGGCGCTGCAGAACCAGACCGTGATGAGGCTCTACGGCATGCTGGCCGATCTCACCTACACCGCGGACGCCGTGGTGGACGCGCGCGACCAGGCGAAGCAGCGCGCCGCCGGGCTCGCCGCCGAACCCTTGCGGCGCCAGCTGGGGCAGCTCGCCGACCGGCTCGATGCGCTGCACCAGGTGCTGGTGGCGACCAAGGAGGGCGGCTGGCTCTCCGGCGAAGAGGAGCTGCGCGAGAAGATGGCCGGCCTGTACGGCGCGGTCAACGGCTACGAGGGACGGCCGACGCGCTCGCAGCTCGACGCGCTGAAGGTCCTCGCGGCGCGCCTCGACGACCTGTCCGGCCGTTTCAGTGCCGTGGAGAAAGGAGAGCTCGCCCAGGTCAACCGCGCGCTGGGGGCGGCGAAGCGGCAGCCGATCGCGGTGATGGACCGGAAAGCCTGGGAGGCCAAGCAGGAGAAGGGCGGCGCCGGCGCGGCCGGCGGTCCGGCGGCCGGGAGGGACCGGCGGGTCCATGGTGCGATTGACGCGATGCCATGGGGATTAGGGCGGCTGATCGCACGCGCCATGGAGCCCAGGGGGGAGAGCGACTAGCCGGCCGGCGGCAGGGGCCAAATGAAAAAGGGGACCTCCCGGCCGGGAGGTCCCCCCTGTTGCTGTCCGATCCGAAACTAAGCCAAACCCTGACGGCGCTCCTCGGCCAGCTTGCGAAGGATCTTCTTGCGCGCCTGTACGGCCTTGCGCTTGCGCTTGACCGAAGGCTTCTCGAAGTGCTGCCGCTTCCTCAGCTCGGTCAGGATTCCCGACTTCTCGACCTTGCGCTTGAACCGGCGGAGCGCGTTCTCGAAGCTCTCCTCCTCACGCACGTGCACAACGGGCATCTCGTACTCACCTCTCTTCTACCTTAGATTTCCGCGGCGCTCCAGCTGGGAGACCGGGGGAGGAATCCTGGCTCAAACACTGCCGGAAGTCAAGGTGGAGGCTCGCTCGCTCGTTCGCTGGCCGGCGCCCCCGAGCGGGGGCCGTCAAGCTCCCGGGGCGTTGTCCGGCGCCGCCCCCGGAGCGGTGTCCGGCCCGGTAGAGGGACCGGTGTCCGGCGTGGTCTCGGGAGCGGCGTCCGGCTCGGTCTCAGCCGGTGCGGTCCGGTGCGGCGGCGGCGGCGGCGGCGCCGGCGGCGCCAATGGAACCGGGGAGGGCAGCGCGTTCCAGTCGCAGAGAAAGACCGTCAGCTTGCCGTCGCGCCTCGCGAACCAGACCGCGGCCGCCGCTCCGGCAGCGTCCTTGGGATAGAACCAGCCGACCACGCCCTTGTCGGGATAGCCGCGGACGTCGTGAGCGTTCGGCGGCCCCAGGGCGTCGCGGACCTGCCCGGCGGTCATGCCCGGGGCGGCGCGCGCGAAGCGGCCGGGCGCGATGAAGCGCGCCGCCTCGGCGCGCTGCAGCTCCTCGCGCAGGCGCGGATTCTGCGGATCGGCGGCCAGCGCCGCCTCGTAGATCTCGCAGGCGCGCCGGTAGTCGCCGGAGCGGGCAATGAACTCGCGCGCCACCGCCATTTCCTCGTCGCTCTTCATGCGAATGGCGGCGAGCTGCCGCGCCGAGAGCGGCGTCCCTTCGACCGGCGGGTTGGCGTTGATGTACGCGACCAGGCGGCGCCCGAATTGCTGCGCCAGGGCGTCGACCTCGCGGGCCAGCCGGTCGCGGGGGGAGAGAGCGCCTTCGCCGGCGCCGGGGCCGCCGGGGCCGGCGGGGGACGCCGGCGGCGCTGCGGGCGACAGCAGAGCGGCTGGTTCGCCCGACGCCGCGAGCTCTCCGCGGCGGACGTCGAGCCGGCTCTTGGCCGCGACCAGCCACGCCCATTCGGCCTCGGCGCCCACCCGGGCTTGCCGATCGGGCTCGACCCCGCTGCCGCAGCCCGCGGCCGCCAGCGCGCCGAGGCCGGCGACGAGAGCCGCCGCCAGCGCCACCATCGGCTGCGAGCACCGCGCCGGCGGCGTGAGAGTCTGACTGCGTTGCCACATACCGCTACATACCGCTGCGCACCCGAAGCTAGCATGCTGCCGCGAGCCGCGACAAGGTGCTCGTCACTCTCTCGGGCGGCAACCCGCGGCGCGCCGGCGGGGGGTGTCTCCGGGCGCCGGTCGCCTGGCCTAAGCCTTGATCTGACAGGGCTTTTGCGTCTCCGTTGCCTTGACACGGCGGCACCGCTAAAGAATAATCAACTGCCTTTGGAGCCCTTTTTGGAACACGGCAGCACGGAGCCCCATGGCCGGACACCGAGACCCCCGGCTTCTGACGGCCCTGACGGCCCCGCGACCCGAGTCAGCAAAGGCGGAGAACCCAGGATGTCCTTGGCAGAAAAAGTCGAGCAATTGAACCGAGAGATCAGCGGCTCGTTCGACCGCGCCTTCTCCTCCTTGCGCCGGGAGCTGCAGCAACGGCTGCGCGAGAGCCACGAGGATCTGGACCGCAAGATCGCCGGCTTCGCGCCGGCGGTGCCGGTGCTCGCCCACGAGGACTTCGCGCCGGCGGCGGAGCACCTGCGCGGCGAGGCGCGCGCCGGGGCGCTGGACGAGCTGCGTGACGCCTTCGCGCTGCTCGATCGGGCCCGCAGCCAGGCGGCGGTCCTGGCTGCCCTGCTCGCCGGTGCGGGCGGCTTCGCCTCCCGCGCCGCCCTGTTGCTGTGGCGAGCCGGCGAGCTGCGCGGTTGGGGCGGGCAGGGATTCGGGGACTCCGAGCAAGCCCTGGCGAACCTGGTGATGGCGCCGTCGGCGGGCAGCCCCTGGAGCCGGCTGGCGGGCGGCAGCGCCCCTGCCGCAGACAGCGCGCCTGGCTCGGACACCCCGCCTGGCTCGGACACCGCGGGCGGGGCGATCCCGCTCTCGGCCGCCGATTGCGCGGTGCTCTGCGGCAGGATCGAGAGCCCGCTGCCGGCACACGGGTTCCTGGTGCCGCTGGTGCTGCGCGATCGGACCGTCGCCGTTCTCTATGCAGACCAGCTGCCGCCGGCGGCGGCGGCGGCGGCCGGCCCCGCCCGCCTCGCCGACACCACCACATTGTCCTTGCCGGCATTGCAGAGCCTGGTCTACGTCGCGGCGCTGGCGATCGAA
>DASZHY010000588.1:0-25695 GCA_035949675.1 Thermoanaerobaculia bacterium | reverse complement strand
CGGCGGCTCCGCCGGCACCTCCTCGAGCAGCTCGCGGAGCGCTGCCGGCCCACCGGTCGAGGCGCCGATCGCCACCCAGCGCAGGCCGCCGCCGCCCATGGGGCGGTCGGCGCGGTCGGCCTGGTCGGCGCGGTCAGTGCGGTCAGTGCGGTCAGTGCGGTCAGTGCGGTCGGCGCGCTCGGCGCCCGTGGCGCCGCGGGCGCGACCGGCCGCGCCGCGGACACCCGCGCCGCGGCCGCGCCGCGGCCTTGCCGGCGGCGGCAGGGCCCGCGGCCGCGCCGCCGCCACCACCCGCACCGCCAGCGGCAAGCTCTCGGCCAGGACCTCCCAGCTGCCGGTGTCCTCGGGCTTCGGCAGCACCTCGATGGCCCCGCGGCGGATCGCCTCGAAGGCGGTCTGCATCTGGTTGCGGTTGGCGCGCGAGGAGAGCACCAGGATCGGCGTCGGGCGCAGCGTCATGATGCGCTCGATGGCCGCGTAACCGTCCATCACCGGCATCTGCAGGTCCATCACCACGACGTGCGGCAGGTGGTCGAGCACCGCCTGCACCGCCTGGGCGCCGTCGGAGGCCTCGGCGACGACCTGGACGTCGGCGGTGCGGCTGAAGAAGCGACGCAGCACCGCCCGCACCGAAGGCGAGTCGTCGACCAGCAACACGCGGATCAGGGGACCTTCTCCACCGGGTCAATTGCGGGCGCTCAGGCGCCGCACCAGCTGCACCAGCTCGCCGGCATCGAGGCTCTGCTTGGTGAGGTAGGCGTCGGCCCCCGCCTTGAGGCCGCGCAGGCGGTCCTCGGGGCGGTCGCGGGTCGAGACCACGACGATCGGCAGATGGGCGAAGTGTTCCATGCCGCGCAGCTGGCTGGTGAGCTCGAAGCCGTCCATGTCCGCCATCTCGATGTCGGTCACGACGCAGTCGAAGGCCGCCTCGCCGAGGCGGGAAAGCGCCTCGGCGGCGTCGGCGGCCGCCGCCACCTCGAAGCCTGCGTCCTCGAGCAAGCGGCGCTCCATCTCGCGGGTGACCAGGGAGTCCTCCACCAGCAGCACCCGCACCCGCTGCCGTACGGCGCGCGCGGCGACCGCCGGCAGGGCGTGCAGCAGCTCGCGCTGCGCCAGGACTGCCGGCGACAGCACGCCGACCGGTTGGCCTGAGGCGAGCAGCGCCACGCCTTCGAGCAACCGGTCGGTCGCCGCCTTGCGGGTGATGGGCCGCACCAGCACCTCCTCCTCGCCCAGCACCTCGTCGACCGCCAGGGCCAGCGGCTGCCCCGAGACCAACCCTTCGAGCAGCACCTGGTTGGCAGCCGGCGTCTGGCCGTAGAGGCGAGCCAGCGGCACGAATGCCAGCAGCCGGTCGCCCGCGTCATGCCGTTGGTCGCTCCGCGGGTCCGCGGCGGTCTCCCGGCCCTGCCGCCGCGCGTAGGAGCGGCCGTCGCGCTCCACCACCGATTCGGCGTCGAGGCGGGTGGCCCGCCGCACCACCGCCGACGGCAGCGCCAGGCGCAGCGCGCCCACCGCGAGCAGCAGCACGTGCTCGCCGCGCCGCGCCACCGGCACCTCGACCGCCACCGTCGTGCCGTGGCGCGGCTCGGAGAAGACGAAGACCTCGCCGCCGGCGCGGTTGACCGCCGCCGCCACCACGTCCAGGCCCACCCCGCGGCCCGAGGTCTCCGACACCTTCTTGCGGGTCGAGAAGCCGGGCGCGAAGAGCAGCCGCAAGACCTCGTCGTGACCGAGGGCGGCGGCCGCCGCGGCGTCCACCAGTCCCGCCTGCACTGCCTGCTGGCGCACCCGCTTGGGGTCGATGCCGGTGCCGTCGTCGGCGATCTCGAGCCGCACCCGGGAGCCTGCCGCGACGGCGCTCAAGCGGATGCGTCCCGCCTGCGGTTTGCCGCGGCCCTGGCGCACCTCGGGCGCCTCGATCCCGTGGTCGACGGCGTTGTGCACCAGGTGGAGCAGGGCCTCGTCGAGCTCGTGGGCGATGCGCCGGTCCAGCCGCGTCTCCTCGCCCTCCACCACCACCTCGACCTCACGCTTGAGCGAGCGTCCGATCTCGCGGGCGTAGCGGGCGAGGGCCAGCAGCGAACCGCGCAACGGCTGCAGCTGCAGCTTCAGCACGCGGTCGAGCTGCTCCTCGGCGGCGTGCAGCAGCCGCCGTTGCCCGCCTTCGACGTCGATGGCGGTGCGCCGGAGCATTGCGGCGAGGACGCCCAGCACCTGCCCCGGCTGGGGCTCGCGCACTCCCTCCTCGGCCAGCCGCGCCAGCTCGTTGAGGCGCGCCGCCACCGGCCGCGAGGCGAGCGCCAGGAGGCGCATCTCGGTGGCGCGCTCGGCCACGGTGTCGAGGGCCACGGAGTCGACGCGGACGTCGCCGGCCCCCCCACTCCGTAGTGGCCGCGCCGCTGCGGCCACTGCGGCCGCGGCGGCCGCCGGCGCCGGGGCGGCGACATCGGCAGGCTCGGAGCGAGCGGCTGCGCCGGCGCCAGGCAGGCCCAGCCCGGCAGGCGCGGCAGGCGCGGAGCCCTCGGCAGCGCCCGGCGTGGCGCCGCCGGGGAGCGCCACTGCCAGCAGGGCCACCAGCTCGCCCTCCGCCGGCGGATCGCCGCCGCCGCGCTGCACCAGGTCGACCATGCCGCTCAAGCTGTCGAGCACGCGCATCAGCAGCGGGACGAGGCCTGCCGTCGCCGGCGCTCCCTGGCGGGCTCCGTGCAGGACCTCCTCGGCCGCGTGGCAAAGCTCGGCGAAGGCGCCCAGCCGCATCATGCGCCCCGCGCCCTTGAGCGTGTGCAGCTCGCGGCGGGCCTCGACCGCCGCCTGGGGATCGTCGGCCAGGCGCGGCAGGCAGAGCGCCAGCTTGTCGAGGCGCTCGCGCGACTCCTCGACGAACAGCGGCACCAGGTCCGCGAACTCGTCTTCCATGGGCGGCAGCGGCGGCATGACGGTCCAGCTCTCCGGCTCAGGCGGCCGGCTTTCTCAGATCTTGGTCCAGCTGTCGACGTTGACGTCCAGACCCAGCACGCCGCTGAGCTGGCCGCGCTCGTAGAGGGGGGTGGCGGCGGTGAAGATCTGCTGCCCGGAGATCAGCGAGTCGAAGAGCGGCGTCAGCACGGTGCGTCCCTCGCGCACCGCCGCCTTGTACCACGGGCGATCGCTGAAGCCTTCGCCGGCTTTCACCCCGATCGGCACCTCGCGGTCGCCGATGAGCTGGCGGTTGACGCAGAGGGCCACCTGGCCCCCCTTGCCGTCGTAGAAATAGAGGCACTCGACATAGGCCTGCTGGTCGACCAGCTCGCTCAGCAACCGCTCGATGGCGTCCCAGTTGCCGAGCCGCCGCCGCACCTGGCCCGCCCAGCCCTCGGCGAGGTGCTTGAGCGAATGCGGCGACTCGAGGTGGAACGACTGCGCCAGCATCTGGATGGCCAGGCCCAGATGGTTCAGCCGCTCGGCGGTGTCGGAGAACTGCTTGAGCCCGTCGGCCATGCGCTGCACCACCTGGCTGACCTCCTTCAGGGTCAGCACCACTTCGTCGGAGGCGGCGTTCTGCTGCTGGGTGGCGAGCGAGATCTCGCGCGCCACGCGAGCGGTGTCGCCGGAAGCGCCCCGCAGCTGCTCGATCGACCCGGCGGCGGCGCGCGCCCGCGCCAGCACTCCGGAAGCCTCGGCGCTGCCCTCCTCGGTCGCCACCACCGTGGCGCGAATCGAGCCGGCGAACTCCTCGAGCAGGTAACGCACCGACTCCACCGATTCTTGGGAGCGCTGCGCCAGCCGCCGGACTTCGTCGGCAACCACCGAGAACCGCCGGTGGTGATCGCCGGCGGCAGCCGCTTCGATGGCCGCATTGAGCGACAGGATATGGGTCTCGTGGGCGATGTCGGTGATCAGGTCGAGGACGCGGTAGATCTCCTTGGAGCGCGCGCCCAGGGTGTCGGCGCGGTTGGCGATGCCGCTGATCCGCTTCTTGACCTCCTCGATGCCCGCGACCGCCTCCTCCACCGCGGCGGTGCCCTTGTCACCGCTCTCCTCGGCCTTGCCGGTGAGCTCCGCCTGGCTGGCGGCATTCTCGGCGATCTGCGACGCGGTGCGCGCCAGCTGCTCCATGGCGGCGGTGATCTCCACCACCGAGGCAGCCTGCTCCGAAGAGCCCGAGGCCAGGTCCGAGGCGATCTGGTTGACCGAGTTGGCGGCGGAGGCGACCTCGATCGAGCTCTCCTGGATCTGCTGCGCCAGCACGTCGAGGGCGGCCGCGGCGCCGGCGAACGCGGCGTGCAGCTCGGACGGCAGCGCCGCGGAATGCGCCTGCGAGTTGACCAGATCGCCGCTGCGCAGCAAGTCGAGCGCCAGCGTCAGGTCTTCCTCGACCGCGCGGTTGCGCCGCTCGAGCGTCGCCACGCGGTCCCACAGGCCCAGCTGCGGCTGGTAGACGAAGGCCACGTACAGCCAGATCCCGGCGAGCGCGGCGACCAGGTAGAAGTCCTGCAGCCATCCCGGCGCGCCTTGCTCGTCGGCCACCACCAACAGCAGGTACCCTGCCACCGCCGTGCCGACGGCGAGCGCGAGGCCGGCCATGGCCCGGGTGGCCGCAGGGGCCGTTGTGCCCATGGCGGCGTCAGCGGCTCCTGCGCTTGCGGCTCCCGCGCCGGCGGCGCCCGGGCCGGCGGCGCCGCCGGCAAGGTCTGCTGCAGCGCTCGCGGCGCCGTCGCCACCGGCGGCAGCCGGAGAGGGCGCGGCAGCCGGCGCGGCGATGACCTCAGTCGCCATGCTCAGGATCTCCCTTCCGTGGCGCCCCGGGCACGGCCAGCAGCGAGCGCGGCGGCGCGAGCGGGTCGATGAGCACCACCGGCAGCGCGTCGTGAAGCCCCAGGCCGTGCGCCGCCTCGGGCCAGAAGCGGCGCAGCACGCCGCCCGCCGGCAGCCAGCGCAGGTCCGCCGTCACCCCCAGCACCTCGTCGGCGCTCAGCACGCCCGCCGCCAGCTGCACCTCGAAACCGGCGCCGCGGCGCGCCAGGCCCTGCACCGCCGGCCGCGCCACCGCCCAGGTGGCGCCGCCTCGCCGCAGCACCAGGAAGCCTTCGCTCACGAGCCTTGCCCCAGCTGCTCGAGGTTCATCACCCGGACCACCTGGCCGCCGACCCACGCGTCGCCGGCGACCAGCCCGCCGTCTGGATTCGTGCCGGCCGCTCCCGGCGCCGCCGGCACGATCCCCGCCGGCGGCAGGTAGGCGACGTCGAGCGCCGCATCGGCGGCCAGCCCCACCAGCTCCCGTGCGCCGGGCGGGCCGGCCCAGGCCACCACGGTCACCGGGAAGGTCGGGTTGGCGCCTTGCGGCGCTCGGGCCAGCCGCGCGAGGTCGAGCACCGGCAGCGGATCGCCGGCGAACTCGGCCAGGCCGCGCAGCTCCGGCGCCGAACCCGGCAGCGGGTGCAGCGGCAGCGACCGCAGGACCTGGCGCACGGCGCCGAGCGGCAGGGCGCACACGTACTCGCCGGCCCGCACCAGGAGATGGGTCGCCTCCACCCTGCCTGGCGGCTCGGCCGGCGCGGCCGGCGGCGAGTTGAGCGGCGGGGACGCGGGCACGCTAGATCCGCGTCCAGCCGGTGACGTTGACGTCGACGGCGAGCACGCCGCCGAAGGCGCCGTCCGGGCGCTCGAGGCAGGCGCAGACGGTGAAGCAGTGCTCGCCGGTGAGGATCGACTGGTAAGGCGCGGTGATGCCGGTGCGGCGCTCGCGCTCGGCACTGCGGAACCAGGGGCGCCGCCGCATGTCGACGTCCTGCAGCTGCGCCAGCTCGAGCGCCGGCCGGGCGCCGATCGTCGCCGGGTTGACGGCCAGGGCGGTCATGTAGCCGCGCTCGTCGACCCAGTAGGCCAGATCGGCGAACTGCGTCTCGCGCACCAGCTCCTCGAGCAGCTGCTGCCGCACCGCCGGCGCCGCCGCGTCGGCGCGCGCCGCCCAGGTTTCGACCAGATGCTTGAGCGAGCGCGCCGAATCGAGATGGAAGGATTGGGCCAGCAGCTGGATCTCGAGGGCCAGCGCATTGAGGCGGTCGGCGGTGGCCGACAAGTCCTTGAGGCCGCCGGTCATGCGCTGCACGACCAGGCTCACCTCGCGCAGCGTCATCACCACCTCGTCGGAGGCGGCGTTTTGCTGCTGGGTGGCGAGGGAGATCTGTCGCGCCACCCGCGCCGTGTCGCCGGAGGCGTGGCGCAGATCGGCGATGGCCGCCGCCGCCGCGCGCGACCGCTCGAGCACCTGGACCGCCTCCTTGCTCCCTTCCTCGGTGGCGACGATCGTGGCGCGGATCGACCCGGCGAACTCGTCGAGCAGGTTGCGCACCGACTCGACCGAGTCCTGCGAGCGCTGGGCAAGGCGGCGCACCTCGTCGGCCACCACCGAGAAGCGGCGGCCGTCCGGCCCCGCCGCCACCGCCTCGATGGCCGCGTTGAGCGACAGGATGTGGGTCTCCTGCGCGATCTCGGTGATCAGATCGAGCACCCGGTAGATCTCTTTCGAGCGGGTGCCCAGCGCGTCGGCGCGGCTGGCGATGGCGCTGATCCGCTTCTTGACCTCCTCGACCCCGGCCACCGCTTCGTCCACCGCCGCGGCGCCGGAATCGCCGCTCTCCTCCGCCAGGGTCGCCAGCTCGGCCTGCCGGGAAGCGCTGGCGGCGATCTGCGACGCCGTGCGCGCCAGCTCCTCCATGGCGGCGGTGATCTCCACCACCGACGCCGCCTGCTCGGCGGACCCGGCCGCCAGCTCCGAGGCGATGCGGTTCACCGCGTCCGCCGCCGAGGCCACCTCGACGGAGCTGTCCTGGATCTGTTGCGCGAGGCGTGACAGCGCCTCGGCCGAGGCGGCGAAGGCGCTGGCCACGCGCGCCGGCAGGCCGCGGCTGGCGGCGACCGCCCGCACCAGGTCGCCGGAGCCCAGCTGCAGGCAGGTCGCGCCGAGGCTGGCGTCGAGGCGCTCGAACCGCTCCTCCTCGGCCGGCAGGCGGCGCTCCAGCCGGCGGAAGAAGCGGAGCACCCAGGCGCCATGCGCCCCGACCGCCGCCAGGCTCAGGACCACGAAGAGCCACGCCGGCCATGCCGCCGCCCCGCGCGTGGCGGCGAGCGCCAGCATCGCGGTCCCCACGATCGCCAGCCCGGCCAGCAGCAGCCAGCCGACCAGCGCGTTCTCGCTGCGCCGCCGCCAGCCGCCGGCGCTGCCGGCGCTGCCGGCGCTGCCGGCGGCCAGCGAGCTGTCTACAGACACGCTTGCTCCCTTCTACCGCTCCAATGGGCGTAAGAGGCGCAACTAGAATAGGCAATTGAGCGCTAAGCTGCAACCACCGCGCGGACGGCGCGGGCGGCGGCAGGACCCGGAGGACCCCTAGCATGATCAGGCTGCTTCGACCCCTTGCCGTGACCTTGGTGCTTGCGACGTTCCACGCCCCGGCCGGGGCCGCCGCCGCGCCGGCCATGGCGGGGGTCGGCCGCGAAGCCATGGCGCCGCAGGTCGACCCCTGCGTGGACTTCTACCGCTACGCGTGCGGCGGCTGGATGGCGAGCAACCCGGTGCCGGCGGACCAGCCGGCATGGAACCGCTTCGCCGAGATCACCAAGCTCAACCGCGCCAAGCTGCGCGACATCCTGGAAGCCGACGTCCTGGAAGCCAAAGCGGCGCACCGCCCTGACCGCTCCGACCAGAACGACGAGCAGCGGAAACTCGGCGCTTTCTATGCCAGCTGCATGGACGAGGACGGCGTCGAGAAACTCGGGTTCGCCCCGATCCAGCCCGAGTTGGACCGCATCGCGGCGCTGGCATCGCCTGCCGAGCTGCCCGCCCTCGTGGCGCATCTCCGGCAAATGGGTGTCGACGCGCTGTTCGGTATCCGCTCCGGCGAGGACTTCAAGGATGCGACGTCGGTCATTGCCGTCCTCGATGCGGGTGGGCTGGCGCTGCCTGACCGCGCCTACTATCTCGAGACCGATGCCAAGTCGACCGAGCAGCGCCTGGCCTACGAGAAGCACCTGGAACGCATGTTCACGCTCCTCGGCGAACCCGCCGCGCGCGCGGCTGCGAACGCCGCCACCGTGCTCGAGATCGAGACCGCGCTGGCGAAGGTCACACTCGACCGGGTGAGCCGTCGCGACCCCGCGAAGGTCTACCACAAGGTCGCTCGCCAGGAGCTGGCGGCGCTGACCCCGTCGTTCTCCTGGGACGACTACCTGGCTGGGGTGGGTGCGCCGCCGGTCGCCAGCCTCAACGTCGCGGAGCCCGA
Source organism: Thermoanaerobaculia bacterium (assembly GCA_035949675.1). Classification (GTDB taxonomy): domain Bacteria; phylum Acidobacteriota; class Thermoanaerobaculia; order Multivoradales; family UBA5704; genus JASLEW01. Next base: position 17,434 of record DASZHY010000588.1, on the reverse strand, counting down.
GTTCCTGCGCGGGTTCGAAAGCCTGCTGCACCACACCGGCATCGCCCAATGGCAAACCTATCTGCGGTGGCAGTTGCTGCACGCCGCGGCGCCCTGGCTGCCGCGCGCCTTTGCCGGCGAGAGCTTCGACTTCTTCGACAAGACCCTGGGCGGTGCGCAGCAGCTGCGGCCGCGGTGGGAGCGCTGCGTCGAGGGGACCGACCGCGCGCTGGGCGAGGCCCTGGGACGGCAATACGTGGCCGCGTGGTTCGACCCCGAGGCAAGGCGGCGGACGCAGACGCTGGTCGACGAGATCGAAAAGGCGATGGCGCAAGACGTCGCCGGCCTGCCGTGGATGGGCCGCGAAACCAAGCAGCGAGCCCAGGAAAAGCTGGCGGCGGTCGCCAACAAGATTGGCTATCCGGACGTGTGGAGAGATTACAGCGGCCTTTCCGTCGTGCGCGGCGATCTGGCCGGCAACGTCCGGCGTGCCAATGCCTTCGAGCTCGCGAGGCGCCTGTCGAAGATCGGCAAGCCGGTGGACCGCGGCGAGTGGATCATGACTCCGCCCACCGTCAATGCCTACTACCGGGCGGAGCTCAACGACATCAATTTTCCAGCCGGCATCCTGCAGTTGCCGTTCTACGATTCCAAGCGCGACGACGCCGCGAACTACGGCGCCTTCGGCGCCGCCATCGGTCATGAGCTCACCCATGGCTTCGACGATCGCGGCAGCAAGTTCGACGGCCATGGCAACCTCGTCGATTGGTGGACGCCCGCGGACGCAGCAGCGTTCAAGGAGCGCACCGGCTGTTTCGCCGACGAGTATTCGGCCTTCCCGGCCGCCGGCGACATGACCGTCAACGGCCGCCTCACCCTGGGCGAGAACACCGCCGACAACGGCGGCCTGCGCCTCGCCTACCTGGCCTACGTGGCGAGCCAGGCGGGCAAGAGACGCCAGACGCTCGACGGTCTCACGCCCGAGCAGCGGTTCTTCATCGGCTTCGCCCAGGTCTGGTGCACCAACACCACGCCCGCGGCCGAACGCCGGCAAGTGCTCACCAACCCGCACTCTCCCGGCCGCTACCGGGTCGACGGCACCGTCGTCAACATGCCCGAGTTCCAGCAGGCCTTCAGCTGCAAGGCCGGGAGCCCGATGGCGCCTGAGAAGCGCTGCCGGGTGTGGTGAGGGCGCGCGTCACTTCCAATCGGCGTCGAGCCGGGCGAAAAGCGCGGCGAAGACCTCGATGCCGTCCCACAAGTTCTGCAGGCGCAGGTTCTCGTCGGGAGCGTGCTGGCTGTTGTCGTGGTTGACGATCGGCACGGCGATCACCGGCACCTTCAATATGTCGCCGAAGAGATAGATCGGGATGCTGCCGCCGAGCATCGGCACCTTGAAGACCGGCCCGCCGACGCCCTCCTCGACCGCCGCGACCACCGCGCGCGACGCCGGCAGGTCCATCGCGGTCCGTGCCCCCGGGTAGCCTCCGGCCCAATCGAGGCGCACCACCTTGCCGTGCGCCAGCCGGGTCGCCGCGTCCGGCTCGCCGTGCACGATCCAGAATCCGCGGCGGCGCAGGTGCTCTTCGACCTCGGCGTGCACCCGCTCGGGGGTCTGGTCGGGCACCAGCCGGAAGTCGAGCGCGGCCGTCGCTTCGGTGGGGACGGCGTTGCGCGCCTGCGGGCCCACCTGTGCCGAACGCAGCCCGATCACGTTGAGGGCCGGGCGCATCACCAGCTCCTGCAGGCGCTCCCCCTTGCCCTCGGCCCAGCCGAGCCCCAGCTCGCGCCGCAGGTCGTCCTCGACCGGCGGCAGCGCGGCGGCGGCGCGGTGCTCGCTCTCGCTGAGCGGCCGGACGTCCTGCGCGAAGCCCTCGATCAGGATCTCGCCGTCGGGTCCGCGCATGCCCGCCAGCACCTGCGCCAGCAGCGCGGCCGGGTTCGGCGCCCAGTTGCCATAGTGCCCGCTGTGCAGCGGGCGCGACGGACCGTAGACGGTCATCTCCAGGCCGGTAATGCCGCGCGCTCCGAAGACCACCTGAAACTTCCGGCTCTGATGCACCGGTCCGTCGCACAGCACCCAGGCGTCAGCCGCCAGCAGCTCGCGGTTTTGCTCGAGGATCGCATGCAGGTGCGGCGATCCTGCCTCTTCCTCGCCCTCGAAGAAGAACTTGAGGTTCACCGACGGCGCGATGCCGGCGGCGCGCAGGGCGTCCAGGGCGGTGAGCATGCCCACGATGGGCCCCTTGTCGTCGCTCGCCGCGCGCGCGAAGAGCCGCCAGTCGCCGGGCAGCGGCGACGGTGCGGTCGCCAGGTCCACCTCCTTGCCGGCGGGCAGCGGACCGGTGCGCAGCACGGGCTTCCAGGGATCGCCGTGCCAGTCGGCGGCGCCGGCCGGCTGCCCGTCGTAGTGGGCGTAGAACACCACGGTGCGCCGCGCCCCGGATGCGGGCAGCTCGGCATAGACCGCCGGCGGTGACCCGGCGGCTTCGAGCCGGCGCGCGGACAGGCCGCGGCGCTTCAGCATGGCGGCCAGGGCGTCGGCGTTGGCGACGATGTCCGCGCGGTTGCTGGCGACGTTGCGCAGCGACGAAAAGGCCGCCAGCTCCTGAACGATCTCCTTTTCGTGATGCAACCGGTAGGCACGCACCTGTTCGCGCAAAGGGGCGGCGGCGCCGCCGGCCCCGGCCCCGGCGCTGACGGCGGCGGCTCCCGCGGCGGCACCAGCCGCTGCGAGCGAGGCACTCAGGGCGCCCGCCAGGGCGAGCGACCGGTACGGCTGGCGAATCTTCATCCGGATCTCCTCATCGAGGTCGGTTCGTGGCTGCCACTGACTCTCTCACACCCTCACGCCCGGCGCGGCTGCCAGCGAGCCCTCAGCGATCGTGGGCGATCGCCGGCGATGACCGGCGGCATCGGCGATCACCGGCGACTCCCGGCGCCCGGCGATCAGCGGCGGGCATCGGCGATCAGCGATCGACGGCGAGCAGGGCAGCGAGGCGTTCCGCCATCGCGCTGACGTGCGGCGGCGCGTGCATGGTCTCGTGGTCGCCCGGCACCAGGACGACCTCGGTGCCCGCCGCCGCCAGCTCGATCCAGGGCAGCTCCGGCCGCGGCGGGTCGATCGGGCGGCGTTCGCGGGCGCGGAAGTAGAGCAGCCGTCCCGGGTAGGGACGCGGCGCGTAGCCGAAGAGGGCACCGACGTTGGCCTTGAGCACCGCGACCAGCCGGCGCGCCGACTCGATCGTCAGATCCTCGCCGGCCCCCGCTTGCCGCCCCTTGGCGAGCGCGTACTCGAGCTGCGCGTCGAGCGGCAGTGGGGCGAGCTCGGCCGGGGTCAGCGGGATGCGGCCGGCGAGCACGGCGCCGACGAGCTCCCAGTCCGCGACCGGCCGCTGCGGCATCTGCTCGCCGCAGGGAGTGTCCATCAGCGCCAGCAGCTCGACCGCCTCGCCGGCGGCGGTGAGGCGGTGGGCCATCTCCCAGGCGACCATCCCCCCCATCGAGGCGCCGCCGAGCCTATAGGGGCCGTGCGGCTGGACGCCGCGCACCAGGCCGAGATACAGCTCGGCCATCTCCTCGACCGTGGCCAGCGGCTCCTCGCCCTCCTCGAGGCCGCGCGAGCGCAGGCCGTAGACCGGGAGGTCGCTGCCGAGCCCGCGGGCCAGGGCGCGGAAGGTGAAGACGTGGCCCCCCACCTGGTGGACCAGGAAGAGCGGACGCCTGGCGCCGCCGGCCTGGAGCCGCACAAGGCAGCCGGGACGGCCGCTCGCGGCGGCCGCGGTCCCTTCGGCCGGGCCCGACCGCGCCGCTACCAGCACCGCCAGGTCGCCGAGCGTTGGTGCCTCGAGCAGCAGCGTCGCGCCCTCGACCCCGAAGCGCCGCCGCAGCCGGGCGCCGAACTGCACCGCCATCAGCGAGCTGCCGCCGAGCGCGAAGAAGTCGTCGCCGGCGCCGACTCGCTCGACGCCCAGCAGGTCGCGCCAGATCTCGGCGATGCCCAGCTCCACCTCGTTGCGCGGGGCGACGAAGCCCGCCGGCTCGGCCGCGGACGGCGGCTCGGTGCCGGACGGCGGCGCGGCAGCGGACGCCGGCGCGGCAGCGGACGCCGGCGCGGCGCCGATAGGCTGTGCGTCCGGCGGGGTCTCCTCCGACGCCGCCGTCCGCGGCCGCGCCAGGCCGTCGAGCCAGTGGCGGCGCCGCTCGAACGGGTAGGTCGGCAGCGGCACCCGCCGCCGCTGCTCGTGGGCGCTGAAGCCCTCCCAGTCGACCTCCACGCCGGCCAGCCACAGCCGGCCCAGCGCACCGAGCGCGGCGGCGACGTCGGACCCGCCGTCGCCGGCGCGCGGCAGCGACGCGATGGCGACCCTGCCCCAGCCCTCGCCCGCCTGCTGGCGCGCCAGGGTCGTCAGCGTGCGCCCGGGACCCACCTCGAGCAGGATCGGCCCCTGGCGCCGCCGGCTCCCCGCTTCGCCCTCCGCATCGCCGCGCAGCGCGGCGAGGGCGTCGGCGAAGCGCACAGTCTGCCGCAAGTGGCGCGCCCAGTAGGCTGGATCCGTTGCCTCCTCGGGCGTGATCCAGGTGCCGGTCACGTTCGACAGCCAGGCGATCCGCGGCGGCTGCCGCTCGACCGCGGCCACCTCCTCGGCGAACGCCGCCAGGATGGGATCCATCATCGCCGAATGGAAGGCGTGCGAGGTGTGCAGCAGGCGGCAGGAGACCCCTCGCGCCTCGAGCTGCCGGCGCAGCGCCGCGACCGCCGGCGCCGGTCCCGAGACCACGCACGAGCGCGGGCTGTTGACCGCCGCCAAATCGAGCCCAAAGCCGAGCCCCGAGGCGGGCGCCGGGTCGAGCCCCGGGTCGAGCCCCGGATCGAGCCCGCCGGCGGCTTCGCCGAGCAGCGGCACGACGGCCTGCTCCGGCTGCTCGACGGCGAGCATCGCCCCCGCCGGCAGCTGCTGCATCAAGCGGCCGCGCGCCGCCACCAGCGCGAGCGCCGCGGGCAGCGTGAACACTCCGGCCAGGCAGGCCGCCACCAGCTCGCCGATGCTGTGCCCGAGCAGCGCCTGCGGCTGGATGCCCCACGACATGAACAGCCGGGCAAGGGCGTACTCGACCGCGAACAGCGCCGGTTGCGCGATCTCCGTGCGTTCCAGCCGCGCCGCCGCCTCGCGGGCCTGCCGGCTTCCGGCGACGGCTAGCCGGCCGTCCTTCGGTGCCAGCGGGTACAGCAGCTCGCGCAGGTCGCAGCCGAGGTGCGGCGCGAGCAGCTCGCTGCACTCGTCGAGGACAGCCCGGAACTCCGGCTCCCCGGCGTAGAGCTCCGCCGCCATCCCCGGGTACTGCGTGCCCTGCCCCGGGAACAGGAAGACCACCGGCCCGGTCTCGCCGGCCTCCGGCGCCGTGCCGCTCGCCGATTGCGTCGCCGGCGCCGAGCGGCTCCCCCGCAATGCCGCCGCCACCTCGCCACTGTCACAGCCAGCGCCGCCAGCGCCGCCATCGGCGCCAGCGCCGCCGCCGCCGCACACCACCATGCGCCGGCAGCGGAAGGCGTGGCGTCCGACCTGCAGGGTGTGGGCGACGTCGGTAAGCTCCTGCTCCGGGTGCCGCTCGAGGTGCTCGGCCAGGCGCTCGCTGGCGCGCTCGAGCGCCTCCGGGGTGCGCGCCGATACCACCAGAAGCTCCAGCAGCCGCGCCGGCCGCGACGGGCTCGCCGGCACCGGCGGCGGCGCCTCCTCGAGCACGACGTGGGCGTTGGTGCCGCCCATGCCGAAGGAGCTCACCCCGGCCCGCCGCGGCAGGCCGCCGGCCGGCCACTCCGCCAGCCGCGAGTTGACGTAGAACGCCGTGCCGGCGAAGCGGATCTTCGGGCTCGGCCGGGTGAAGTGCAGGCTGGGCGGGATCAGCCGGTGCTCGAGCGCCAGCACGGTCTTGATCAGTCCGGCGACGCCCGCCGCCGCGTCGAGGTGGCCGATGTTGGTCTTCACCGAGCCCAGCGCGCAGCGCGCCGACCCCACGTCGCCGAATGCCCGCGCCAAGCCCGCGATCTCGACCGGATCGCCGAGCTCGGTGCCGGTGCCGTGCGCCTCCACGTAGCCGATCGTCGCCGGCTCGACCCCGGCCGACGCCAGCGCCTCGCGGATCACCGCCGCCTGCCCTTCGACGCTCGGCGCGGTGAAGCCGACCTTGAGGTTGCCGTCGTTGTTGACCGCCGAGCCCAGGATGACCGCGCGCACCGCGTCGCCCGCCTGAAGCGCCGCGTCCAGCCGCCGCAGCACCACCACCCCGGCGCCGCTGCCGCCGACCACGCCGCGGGCCGCGGCGTCGAACGCCCGGGTGTGCCCGTCGGGCGAGGAGATCCCGCCCTCCTCGTAGAGGTAGCCGCTGACCTCCCGCGCCTGCACCGAGACGCCGCCGGCCAGCGCCAGGTCGCAGTCGCCGCGCAGCAGCGCCGCGCACGCCATGTGCACCGCCACCAAAGACGTCGAGCAAGCGCTCTGCACCGCGGCGCTCGGACCGGTCAGGTTGAGCTTGTAGGAGACCCGCGCGCACAGGAAGTCCGGGTTGTTGGCGATCGCGATCTGGTGGCGCCCGACGGCGGCCACCACCGCCGGATCGGTCAGCAGATGCAGGACGTAGGTATTCTCGGTGGCGCCGCCGAAGACCCCGACCCGCGCGCCGGCGCGGCCCGCATCGTAGCCGGCGTCCTCGAGCGCCTCCCAGGCACACTCCAAGAACAACCGCTGCTGCGGATCGATGACCTGCGCCTCCCGCGGCGAATAGCCGAAGAAGGCGGCGTCGAACAGGTCCGCGCCCGCCAGCATTCCGCGCGCCTTGACCAGCCGCGGATCGCCGAGCAGCGCCGCCGGAAAGCCCGCCGCCAGCAGCTCCTCGTCCGAGAAGAACCGGATCGACTCGACGCCGTCGCGCAGGTTGCGCCACAGCTCCGCGGCATCCGCCGCCCCCGGGAACCGGCCGGCCAGGCCGATCACCGCGATCGCCGCCGAGCCCGCCGCCTCGCGCCGGCCCGCGGGCTCGAGGTCCTCGGCTGCCGCCGCCATGACCGCAGCCTCGCCGACGCCGCCGCTCAGGTGGGCGGCGAGGGCGGCGATCGTCGGATGCTGGAACAGCTCGACCAGCGGGATGGTGCGCCCCAGCGCCTCCTCGAGCCGCGCCTGCACCCGCGCCATCAGCAGCGAATGGCCGCCGACCTCGAAGAAGTTGTCGCGCACCCCCACCGCGGCAAGGCCGATCACCTCGCGCCACACCGCCGCGATCGCCCGCTCCATCGCCGTGCGCGGCGGCACCAGCGCTGCAACCGAGGACGTCGCCGTCGCCGCCTTCGCCGTCGCCGCGGCAGCGGCCGCGGCCGCGCTCGAATCCATCCATCTCGTGGCCGCCGCGTCCGCGGCGTCACCCTCCCGCGCCGGGACCGCCGCGGGCGGCGGCAGGGCCTTCCTGTCGAGCTTGCCGTTGGCCGAGACCGGCCAGCGGTCGCACAGCACGAACGCCGACGGCAGCATGTAGTCCGGCAGCTTGCGCTGTGCGAAGCGCCGCAGCTCGAGCGCCGGCGGCGCCTCCCCCTCCGGGATCACGTAGGCCACCAGCCGCCGGTCTCCCGGCGAGTCCTCGCGCACCAGCACCACCGCCTCGCGCACTGCCGCGTGGGCCACCAGCACCGACTCGATCTCGCCCAGCTCGATGCGGAAGCCGCGCACCTTGACCTGCGAATCGATGCGCCCCAGAAACTCGATGTTGCCGTCGGCGCCGAACCGCGCCCGGTCTCCGGTCGCATACAGCCGCTCGCCCACCCCGCCGCTCAACAGGTCGGGACGGTACGACCCCGCGGTCAGCTCGGGAGCGCCGAAGTAGCCCGCCGACAGGCAGTCCCCGGCGATGTAGAGGTCGCCCGGGACGCCGATCGGACAAGGATTGCCCGCCGCGTCGAGCACGAAATAGCGGGCGTTGCGGATCGGCCGGCCATAGGGGATGCTGGTCCACGCCGGATCGACTGTCGCGATCGGGAACCAGTTGGACCACACCGTCGCCTCGGTGGCCCCGCCCAGACCGATCACCCGCGCCCGCGGGAAAGCCTCGACCAGCCGCTCCGGCAGCGTCACCGGGATCCAGTCCCCGGAGAGGAACACCAGGCGCAGCGCCGGTGCCGTCGCCGCGCGGTTTCGGCTCGCCGGCCGCGCCGCCGGCAGGTAGGGCACCAGCTGTTGCAGCGCCGCCGGCGCCGAGTCCCAGAACGTGATCGGCTCGCCGTGGAGAATGCGCACCAGCGTCTCCGGGTCGCGCACCTCCTCGCCGCCCGCGATGCGCAGGCTGCCGCCGGCGGCCAGGATGCCGAAGACGTCGTAGACCGACAGGTCGAAGGACAGCGCGGTCAGGAACAGCAGCCGGTCCGCCGGGCCGATCGCGAACGTCTCGTTGACCCACCGGATCAGGTTGAGAGCCGGCCGGTGCCGCACCATCACGCCCTTCGGCCTGCCGGTCGAGCCCGAGGTGAAGATGATGTAGGCGAGGTCGTCCGGCCCCGCGCGGCGCGGCAACGGCGCCGCGTCCAGCGCCGAGAAATCAGCTCCCGACCAGAGCCTGAAGGACGCAGAGGCCGCGGCCGGCGCGCCGGCACCAGCTGCGGCGGGCGTGCGGGCCGGCTCTCCCTCCACCCCGTCGACAGTGACGACGTGCGCCAGCGCCGGCAGCGACAAACAAGGAGTGTCGCGACTGGCGACAATCGGAGCCGCGACCTCCGGCAGCGCGGCGAGCTGCGGCAGCTGGCCGGCTTCGGTCACCAGGCAGCCGATGCGGCTGCTGGCCAGGATCCACTGCCAGCGCTCCGCCGGCCAGCGCACCTCGATCGGCACGTAGGCGCCGCCGGCTTTGTGCACCGCCAGCACCGCCCCCACCATCTCGCAGCGCCGCTCGAGCAGGATGCCCACCAGGCTGCCGGGACCGACGCCGCAGCGCACCAGCAGGCGCGCCAGCCGGCTGCTCCACCGGTCCAGCTCGCCGTAGCTCCAGGTCTCGGCGCCGAACAGCAGGGCCGGCGCTGCCGGCGCCCGCGCCGCCTGTGCCGCGAACGGCTCGTGCAGACAAAGGTCCGCCGCCAAGGGGGCGGCGCTGTCGTTCCATTCGACGACCAGCTGCTGGCGCTCCGCCGCGGTGAGCAGCGGCAGCTCCGACAGGCGCCGGCCCGGCTCGGCGGCGAGCCCGCCGGCGAGCGCCGCGAACTGCCCGAGCAGCCGCTCGGCGGTGGCCGCGAAGAACAGGTCGCGGCAGTACTCGAGCGCGGCGCGCAGCCGTCCGCCTCCCGCCGCGCCCGACTCTTCGCCAAGCGCCAGGTTGAGGTCGAACTTCGCCGTGCCGTGATGCAGCTCCTCGCCGGCCAGCGTCAGGTCCGCGGCCGCCGGCGGCGCCGCCAGCCGCAGGTTCTGCAGGATCATGAGCACCTGGAAGATCGGCGCATGGGAGAGGTTGCGCTGCGGCCGCAGCTCCTCGACCAGCTTCTCGAACGGCAGGTCCTGGTGGGCGTAGGCCGCCAGCGTCACCTCCCGCACCCGCGCCAGCAGCTCGCCGCCCGTCGGGTCGCCCGCGAGGTCGATCCGCAGCACCAGGGTGTTGACGAAAAAGCCGATCAGGCCCTCGGTCTCCACGCGGTTGCGGTTGGCGATCGGCGTGCCGACGAGAATGTCCTCGCGGCCGGCGTAGCGCCCGAGGAGCGTCGAGAAGGCCGCCAGCAAAGTCATGAACAGCGTCGCGCCTTGCCGCCGCGCGAGAGCGCGCAGCTCGCCGGCCAGGGCCGGCGGCAGCTCGGCGGTGCGCTGCGCGCCGCGGAAGCTCTGCACCGCGGGCCGCGGCCGGTCGAGCGGCAGCTCGAGCAACGCCGGCGCGCCCCCCAGCTGCCGGCGCCAGAAGGCGAGCTGCGCCTCGAGGGTCTCGCCGCGCAGCCAGTCGCGCTGCCAGGCGGCGAAGTCGGCGTACTGGATCGGCAGCTCGGGCAGGTCGGGCGGGCGCCCGGCCGCGCACGCCGCGTACAGGGCCGCGAGCTCGCTCAGCAGCACTCCTTGCGACCAGCCGTCCGACACGATGTGGTGCAGGACGAGCAGCAGGAGGTGCTCGCCGCCGCCGAGCCGCAGCAGGGTGGCCCGCAGCAGCGGTCCGCGCTCGAGCTCGAAGGTCCGGCGCGCCACGACGGCGACGAGCCGCCGGCGCGCGGCCTCGCGCACCTCGGCAGGCAGCGCCGTGAGCGCCACCACGGGCAGCGGCACGGACCTCGCCTCGGCGACGATCTGCACGACCTGCACGATCTGCTCACGCGCGGCGGCGGCGAAGGTGGTGCGCAGGCTCTCGTGACGGCGCACCAGCGCGGTCATGGCGGCGGCCAGTGCCGGCACCGCCGGCTCCCCGCGGAACCGCAGGACGGTCGGCAGGTTGTAGGCAGGACCGCCGGCGCCAAGGCGGTCGAGGAACCAGAGCCGTTCCTGCCCAAAGGATGCGGGCAGCTGCGCGGGCAGCGGCCGGTCGCGCCGCACCCGGCCGATGGGCGGTGCGGCAAGGCCCTCCCCCGCCGGCGCGCCCGCCGGCGCGCCCGCTGGCATGCCGACACCCGCCGCCGCGACCCGCGCCGCGAAGTCGGCAAGAGCGGGCGCCTCGAACAGCGCCCGCAGCGGGATCTCGACGCCGCAGGCGTGGCGCACCCGCGAGACCACCTGGGTGGCGAGCAGCGAGTGACCGCCGAGATCGAAGAAGCGGTCATGCAGGCCGATCGGCTCGACGCCCAGCACCTCGGACCAGATGCCGGCCACCAGCTCCTCGATCGGGCTGCGCGGCGCCGCGAACTCCGGGGCTTCATCGTCCCGCCGCCACTCCGGGGCCGGCAGGGCGCGCCGGTCCACCTTGCCGTTGGCGGTCAGCGGCAGGGCGTCGAGCACCACACAGGCCTCCGGCACCATGTAGTCCGGCAGCCGCTGCCGCAAATGGGCGGTGAGCGCGGCCGCGGACGGACGGCCCTCGCCGTCGCCTGATCCGAGGGCCTCGCCAGGCGCGATCGCGACGTAGGCGACCAGCCGGCGCCGCCCCGGGCTGTCCTCGCGCGCCACCACCGCCGCCTCGCCCACCCGCGGGTGGGCGAGCAGCGCCGCCTCGATCTCGCCGAGCTCGATGCGGAAGCCACGCAGCTTGATCTGGTGGTCGATGCGGCCCAGGAAGTCCAGCTCGCCGTCGGGCAGCCGCCGCACCAGATCGCCGGTGCGGTAGAGCCGCTCCCCAGGCCCGCCCCAGGGGTCGGGCACGAAGCTCTGCGCCGTCAGCTCGGGACGCGCGAGATAGCCGCGGGCCAGCCCGGCGCCGCCCAGGCACAGCTCGCCGGGCACACCCACCGGCAGCGGCTGTAAGCGCCGATCCAGGACGTATGCGCTCGTGCCGGCGATCGGCCGGCCGATGGAGGGCTCGCGGCTGGCGCCGGACCCCACCTGGACGAAGGTCGAGTAGGTCGTGTCCTCGGAAGGGCCGTAGAGGTTGTAGAGCCTCCGGACGCCGGGGAGCTCGCCATGGATCTTCTCGGCCAGGACCCGCTTGAGCGGCTCGCCCGCCAGGTTGACGGTGGCGACCGAGGCGGGCACGCCGCCCAGGCGCAGCAGCTCGGTCATTGCCGAGGGCACGGTGTTGAGCAGCGTCACGGCGTCCCGCGCCGCCAGGTTGGGCAGCGCCAGGGCGTTGTCGGCGACGATCACCGTGCCGCCGCGCGCCAGCGGCAAGAACAGCTCGAAAACCGAGAGGTCGAAGGTGATCGAGGTCGAGGCCAGGACCCCGGCCAGCTCGGCCGCCGAGAACCGCTCGCTCGCCCAGAGCAGCAACGCGACGGCGCTGCGGTGGGTGATGGCGACCCCCTTGGGCCGCCCCGTCGAGCCCGAGGTGTAGATGACGTACGCGAGGCTCTCCGGCAGCACCTTCCTCGCCGGCGCCCCGAGGCCCCCATCCAGGTCGAGATCCCCACCCGCGTCCACCCGATCGAAGGAGAGGACCCGGCCGCGGACCTCGGGCAGCTGGGCGCGCAGCTGCTCCGTGGTCAGCAGCACCGGCTCGGCGATACCCTGCTGCGCATCGGCCAGGATGAAGGCCAGGCGCTCGCGCGGGTAGCCGGGATCGAGGGGCACGTAGGCGCCGCCCGTTTCGAGGATGGCGAGCAGGCCCACCACCAGCTCGGCGCTGCGCTCCATGGCGATGCCCACCGGCACCTCTTGCCCGACGCCCAGGGCCGCCAGCCGCCGGGCCAGAAGCCTGGTCCGCCGCCGCAGCTCGCGGTAGGTGAGGTGGGCGGCGCTGGTGCCGGCGGCGCCGCCGCTGACGACCGCCACCGCCTCCGGAGTCCGCCGCGCCTGCTGCTCGACCAGGTGGTGGAGTGCGAGGTCCGCCAATTGCCGGCCGTCGGTGTCGGCCGCGGGTTGATCGGTCGCGGCTCCGACTAGCAACGAGTGTCGCGACTGGCGACGATCGGAGCCGCGACCGCCAGTCGCCTGTCGCGACACTCCTTGCTGGTCGTTCCACTCGGTCAGCAGCTGATGGCGCTCCGCTTGGCTGAGCAGCGACAGCTCGCCGGCGCGCCGGCCGGCGGCGCCGGCGGCGGCGAGCTCCTCGAGCAGCGCCGCCAGCCCGGCCAGCATCCTCGCCGCCGACGCCGCGTCGAAGAGGTCACGGTTGACCTCGAGGCTCATGGTCAGCCCCGTTTCCGCCGCCGCGGCGGCGAGCCCCAGGTCGAACTTCGCGGTCTCTCCGGCAAGCCGCACCGGGGCGGCCTCGATGCCCGGCAGCTCGAGCGCCAGCTCCTCCTGGCGCTGCAGCACGAACATCGCCTGGAACAGCGGCGAGTGCGACAGCGCGCGCTCCGGCCGCAGCTCCTCGACCAGCTTCTCGAACGGCAGTTCCTGGTGGGCGTAGGCGTCCAGGGTCAGCTCGCGCACCCGCCCGAGCAGCTCGCCGCCGGTCGGATCGCCGGCGAGGTCCAGGCGCAGCACCAGGGTGTTGGCGAAGCAGCCGATCAGCGGCTCGATCTCGAGGCGGTTGCGGTTGGCGATCGGCGTTCCGACCGGCAGGTCCTCACCGCCGGTCAAGCGGGCCAGCTGCACGCCCCAGGCGGCGAGCAGCGTCATGAACAGGGTGGTGCCCTGGCGGCGCCCCAGCTCGCGCAGCCGGCCGGCGAGCGGCGCCGGCAGGACCAGGACGCGCTGGACGCCGCGGAAGCCCTGCACGGCGGGCCGCGGCCGGTCCGTGGGCAGCGCCAGCAGCGCCGGGGCCCCGGCCAGCCGCTGCCGCCAGAAGGCCAGCTGTCCGGCAAGCACCTCGCCGGCCAACCAGGCGCGCTGCCAGACGGCGAAGTCGGCGTATTGCACCTGAAGCGGCGGCAAGGCCGCCGGCAGCCGGTCGAGGGCGGCGCCATAGAACGCCGCCAGCTCGCGCAGGAGGATGCCGAGCGACCAGCCGTCGCAGACGATGTGGTGCAAGCAGACGACCAGCCAGTGCAGCGGCTCGTCCGCCGACTGCGCCTGCTCCGCACCTGCCGCCGGGGCGGGCGTGGGCAGCCGCAGCAGCAAGGCGCGCAGCAGCGGCGGGCGCCGCAGGTCGAAGGGCCGCAGGGCCGCCACCAGCGCCAGCCGCCGCGCCTCCCGGCGGCCGCCGCCGTCCGCGGCGGCAAGCGGCCGCAGATCGACGACCGGCAGCGCCGTGCCGGGCTCGGCGGCAATCACCTGCACCACCGGAGCGATCTCGGGATGCGCGTCGGCGAAGCCGGTGCGCAACGCCTCGTGGCGTCGCGCCACCGCGCGCCATGCGGCGGCCAGCGCCTGGGGCGCCAGGCGCCCGGCGAGCTCGAGCGCCAGCGGGACGTTGTAGGAGCCGCCCACCGCCGCGGCAGACGAGGAGAGCCCTCCGGGGAACGCCGCACGGCCACCGAGGTCGTGCGGCGGCCGCGACTGGCGGCCCTCGGAGCCGCGGCCACCTTCCAGCTGGTCGAGGAACCAGAGCCGCTCCTGGGCGAAGGAGGCGGGCAGCGCCTGATCGCGCGGCATGCGGGCGATCGGCGGCGCAACGGTCTCGCCTGCCCTCGCTGCAGACGCCGCCGGAGTGGCCGCCGCATCGCCCGCCGGCCTGCCGGCCGCCGCCAGCCGCGCCGCGAGCCCGCCGAGCGTCGGGGCCTCGAACAGCGTGCGCAGCGCCACCTCGACCCCGAACACCTCGCGCACCCGCGACGCCACCCGGGTGGCGAGCAGCGAATGGCCGCCCAGCTCGAAGAAGTTGTCGTGCACGGAGACCGCCGGCAGGCGCAGCAGGTCGCACCAGATCTCGCCGAGCAGCTCCTCGGCCGGCTGGCTCGGACGGCCCGCCGCTGAACCAGCCGCGCCCTCAGTTCCGCCGCCCGCTGCCAGCCGCGCCGTGAGTGCGCGCCGGTCGATCTTGCCGTTGGGATCGAGCGGCAGCGCCTCCATCGGCTCGTACGCCGACGGGTTCATCGGCGCCGGCAGCCGTTCGCGCAGCCACCCGGGCAGCTCAGCGGCAACTGCCGCCGCGGGCACCCCGGAGCGCGGCACGAAGAAGCTGACCAGCCGGCGGTCGCCGGCGACCGGCTCGTCCACCACAACCGCCGCCTGCAGCACCCCCGGGTGTCGCAGCAGCTGATGCTCGATCTCCCCCGGCTCGACGCGGAAGCCGCGGATCTTGACCTGCGTGTCGAGGCGGCCCAGGAACTCGAGATCGCCGTCCGGCAGCTGCCGCGCCAGGTCCCCCGTGCGGTACAGGCGCCCTCCCACCTCCCCGGACAGCGCGTCGGGCACGAACCGCTCCGCCGTCAGCTCTGGCCGGTTGAAGTAGCCGCGCGCCAGCCCGTCGCCGCCGGTGCACAGCTCCCCGGCAACGCCGGGCGGCACCGGCCGCAGCTGCCGGTCCAGCAGGTAGACGGTCGTGTTGGCGATCGGCCGGCCGATCGGCACCGACGCGCCCAGCCGCCGCGCGCCGCGCAGCCGCCGGCAGCAGGTGAAGGTGACGTTCTCCGTCGGGCCGTAGCCGTTGATCAGCGTCAGGTCCGGCAGCCGAGCCAGCGCCCGCTCGACCTGCGGCACCATCAGCACGTCGCCGCCGGCGAGCAGCTGGCGGACCCCGCGCAGGCTGTCGAGCTCGCCCTCGACCATCTGGTGGAACAGGCCGGCGGTCAGCCACAGCGTGCTCACCTGCTGCCGCCGCACCACCTCGCCCAGCTCGCGCAGCGACGGAGCGTAATCGGGGAAGATGACCAGCCGGCCGCCGTTGAGCAGGCTTCCCCACAGCTCGAGCGTCGAGGCGTCGAAGGCGATCGGCGCAAACTGCAGCAGGGTCTCGCCGCCGCCGCCCGCACCTCTGGCGCCGCCGGCGCCGCCGGCGCCGCTGCCCGCGAGCGGCGCGACCGGCGCCAGCGTTGCGAGCGGCGCGAACGCCGCGAAGTGATTGCCCCGCACCAGCCTCACCACGGCCCGCTGGCAGACCGCCACGCCCTTGGGCACGCCGGTCGATCCCGAGGTGTACATGACGTAGGCAAGACGGGTGGCACCCGCGGCGCCCGCGCCGGCTTCACCGGGCGGGCCGAACGTGCCGGCCGTGCCGGGCATCGCGGGCGCCACGTCGCTCTGGACCGCCAGCGCCGCCGCCGCCGTGTCCAGCTCGAGGATCCGCACCAGCCGGCCGCCCCGGTCCACCGCCGCGGCCAGCACCGCCGCGTGGCGGGCCTCCGTCACCACCACCGGTGCTGCGGTGTCGGCCAGCATGAATGCCAGCCGCTCCAGCGGATAGGCCGGATCGAGCGGCACGTAGGCGCCCCCGGCCTTGAGGATGCCGAGGATCGCCACCACCGCTTGCGGCGAGCGGTTGAGCGCCAGGCCGACCGGCACCTCGGGACCGACGCCCAGCCCGCGCAGGTAGTGCGCCACGCGGTTGGCGCGCGTCTCGAGCTCGCCGTAGGTCAGCTGCTCCGCGTCCGCCGCCAGTGCCACCGCCTCGGGCGCGAGGTGCGCCTGCGCCGCGAACAGCTCGGCGATCGTGCCCTCGCGCGGATAGGCGCTGGCCGTGTCGTTCCATTCCCGCAGCGCCTGGTGGAGCGCCGCCGGCGGCACCACCGGCAGCGCGGCGAGCGGCTGGTCGGGCTGCGCCGCCGCGCCCGCTAGCAGCACGCCGAACGACTCGCCAAGACGGACGGCATCGCACGCCGCGAGCACGTCGAGCCGGAAGTCGAGCCGCGCCACCAGGCCGGCAGGCGTTTCCTCGATCAGCAGGCCGAGGTCGAACTTGACCGGTTTGACCCCGTCCGTAAAGGCTTCGCGCGGTTCGAGCCGCAGTCCTGGCAGCTCCGCCGCCTGCACCGCCAGCCCCTGATCGAGCCCGAAGATCACCTGCACCAGCGGGTCGTGGCTCGCGCTGCGCTCGGGGTGCAGCTCCTTGACCAGCCATTCGAAAGGCACCTCCTGGTGGTCGAAGGCGCCGAGGCAGGCGTCGCGCACCCGCCGCAGGAGCTGCCGCGGCGACGGGTCGCCTGACAGGTCCAGCCGCAGCGGCAGCAGGTTGACGAACAATCCGATCAGCCCCTCCGTCTCGGCCTCGGTGCGCCCGGCCACCGGCGTGCCGATGACCAGGTCGACCTGCCCGGTGAAGCGGTGGAGCAGCATCGCGAAGGTGGCGAGCAGGGCCATGAAGCGGGTGGCCCCCGCCCGCTGAGCCAGGGCGTAAAACGCATCGCGGCTGGCCGCCGGCACCGGCTGGACGCGCGTCGCGCCTCGACGGCTGCGCTGGCTGATGCCATCGCCGCCGGGCGGCCGCCGTCGCCCGAGCGGCAGCGCAGCCAGCGGCGGCATGCCTGCCAGCCGCTCCCGCCAGTAGCCGAGCGCCGCGGCGGCCTCCTCCCCCGCCAGCCACTCGCGCTGCCACATCGCGTAGTCGGCGTATTGCAGCGGCAGCGGCGCCGGGAGCACCGGCGGCGGGGCCGGCACGCCGCCGCCGCGCGCGGCCGCGTGGAACGCGTAGAAGGCGCCGAGCTCCTTGCCGAGAACCGTCAGCGACCAGCCGTCGGCGACGACGTGGTGCAGGGTCACGAGCAGCAGGTGGTCCGCCGCCGCCAGCCGCAGCAGGGCGGCGCGCCACAGCGGTCCGGCCGCGAGATCGAACGGCCGCGCCGCCTCGGCCGCCGCCAACCGCTCGCCTTCGCGCCCTCGCGCCGCCGGCGGCAGCGGCGTCAGGTCGACCCGGGCCAGCCGCGGCGGGACCGCCGTCTCGGCCGGGGTGATCACCTGCACCGGCGAGCCGCCGGCCACCGCGAAGGTGGTGCGCAGCGCCTCGTGGCGGCGCGCGATCTCGCCGAGGGCCGACCGGAGCGCCGGCACCTCGAGCCGGCCGCGCAGAGCCAGCGCCAGCGGCATGTTGTACAGCGGGCTGCCCG
>DASZHY010000587.1:0-14828 GCA_035949675.1 Thermoanaerobaculia bacterium | reverse complement strand
GTCGTCGATGGCCGGGATGATCGTCATCGCGTCCAGCAGTCCCTTCACCTGGCTCATCTGGCTGCTGTCCTGCACCTCCTTCTGAGTCCATTCGCTGACGTTGACCACCACCACCAGGTCCATTCGCCGGTCGCCGTCGAGGTCCGCCGGAATCACCGCCGCCGGAGCCCCTGGCAGCTCCAGGCTGACAGGATGGAGGGAGATGCCGCGGGAGGGGCCCGTGGCCCAGGCGGGTGCAGCGGTGAGGGCGGCGGACAGGAGCAACCAAGGAACCGAGTGGCGGCAGGTGCGGTAGCGCGGACGCCTGCGGCGGCAGCGGTAGCGCGGGCGCCCGCGGGAGCGGGACGGCAGGAAAAGGGAGCCGACGGCGGGGCGCCCGGTGGGAAGCCAGGCGCAGGGCAGGGGGCTCATGCCAGGAAATACGTGGTGGGGCCGGGGACTGTTACTCTCGTGAGCCGAGCGCGAGTCCGTAGAGCCCGGTCCGGTCCGGCGCCCAAGACGGGGCAGGATAAGGTAGGGGAAGCGGTCTGGGGGGCAGGGGCCTGGGACGCGGTAGGCCTCGGCCGGCGAACACAGCTGTTGTAAACTAGGAGAGGTTCGTCATACCCCCAAGCGGGAGTAACTCAGGGGTAGAGTCACAGCCTTCCAAGCTGTTGGTCGCGGGTTCGAATCCCGTCTCCCGCTCCAATATTTTCAATTACTTATGGCCATCCACCGACTCCGGCGGGTCCTCGGCGTGGCGCTGGGAGTGATTCCGGCTTGGCCGGTAGCAGACATCCCTCAGCCCCCGGCTTTGAAGCTGAGGACCTGACCAGGAACACTTCAGACCTCGGCAGCGATGGTGCGGCTGAGTAGGACGGCTCGATGAACGACGCTAGTGTTGTACTTTGCTGTGGGTACCCCGCCTAACGATGGCCCTCAAGAAATCAGAGCTCTATAGCTCTCTCTGGCAGGGCTGCGACGAGCTGCGCGGCGGCATGGATGCCAGCCAGTACAAGGACTACGTCCTCGTCCTGCTTTTTGTGAAGTACATTAGCGACAAATACACAGGTCGCTTCGCGCCGATCAAGATCCCTCCTGGCGCCACCTTCAAGGACATGGTCGCCCTCAAGGGCAGAAGCGACATCGGCGACCAGATCAACAAGAAGATCATTGCCCCACTGGCCAATGCTAACAAGCTTTCCGACTTCCCGGACTTCAACGACGCCGCAAAACTCGGCAGCGGCAAGGAGATGGTGGATCGGCTCACCAACCTGATCGCCATCTTCGAGAACCCGGCCCTCGACTTCTCCAGGAACCGCGCCGAGGGCGACGACATCCTCGGCGATGCCTATGAATACCTGATGCGGCACTTCGCCACCGAGAGTGGCAAGAGCAAGGGCCAGTTCTACACCCCCGCCGAGGTCAGCCGCATCATGGCGAAGATTCTCGGAATCCGGAGCGCGAAGCCGAGCGCGGCAACCACCGTTTACGATCCAACCTGTGGCTCCGGCTCGCTGCTCTTGAAAGTAGGAGACGAGGCCGGCGCCGCCGTCACGCTCTACGGGCAAGAGAAGGACGTTGCGACAGCTGGACTCGCCCGAATGAACATGATCCTGCACAACTGTCCGACTGCCTGGATACACGGAGGATACAGCTCGCTGGCGATGCCGTTCTTCATGGACGGCGACACTCTCAAGACCTTCGACTACGTCGTTGCCAATCCGCCCTTCTCCGACAAGCGCTGGAGCAACGGCCTCGATCCGCTGAACGAACCCTTCGGTCGCTTCGGGCCCTTCGGCGTGCCGCCCGCGAAACAAGGCGACTATGCCTACCTGCTGCACATTGTCCGCTCTCTCAAGACAACCGGCAAGGGAGCGTGCATCCTGCCGCACGGCGTGCTTTTCCGCGGCAACGCCGAGGCCGATATCCGCCGCGCTCTCGTCCGCAAGGGGTACATCCAGGGCATCATCGGCCTGCCCGCCAATATCTTTTATGGCACCGGCATTCCCGCCTGCATCGTGATCATCGACAAGAAAGAGGCGCAAGCCCGCAAGGGTATCTTCATGATCGACGCCAGCGACGGCTTCATGAAGGACGGCCCAAAGAACCGCCTGCGCGACATGGACATCCACAAGATCGTAGACGTCTTCAACCGCCGGCTCGCCGTACCGAAATACGCGCGCATGGTCGCCTTCGCGGAGATCGAGACGAACGAGTTCAACCTCAACCTTCCTCGGTATATCGACAGCCAGACGGTCGAGGACCTGCAGGACATCGAGGGTCACCTGCGGGGAGGCATCCCCGAGGCGGACATCAATGCGCTTCAGCGCTACTGGGACGTCTGCCCGCAGCTGCGGCACGCTCTGTTCAAGAAGTGCCGCCGAGGCTATTTCACCCTCGCCGTGGAGAAGTCGGCGATCAAGGCGGCCATCTACGAGCATTCCGAGTTCGCCGCCTACATCGCGGACATGAACGCCCATTTCGCAGCGTGGCGGAGGAAGTGCGTAGCGACGCTAAAGGCCTTGCAGGCTGGCTGCCATCCCAAGGAGGTTATCGCGGACCTTGCCGAAGGGCTGCTCGCCCACTACGCCGGCAAGCCGCTCATCGACCCGTACGACGTCTATCAACACCTGATGGACTATTGGACCGAAACCATGCAGGACGATTGCTATCTGATCGCCGCAGACGGCTGGAAGGCCGAGACCACACGCATCCTCGAGAGGGACAAGAAGGGCAAGGAGAAGGACAGAGGCTGGACCTGCGACCTCATCCCCAAGACCCTCCTCGTAGCCCGCTACTTCGCCGAGGGCCAGGCCGCCATCGACCAGGGCGCCGCCGAGCTGGAGGGTCTCACCGCCCAACTAACTGAGCTGGAAGAAGAGCACTGCGGCGAGGACGGCGCGTTCGCCGACTTCGACAAGGTGAACAAGGCCAGCGTTGTGTCCCGGTTGAGGGAAATCCAAGGAGAAAAGGACGCGAACGACGAAGCCTCGGTGCTGAACGACTGGCTGAGGCTCAACAGCGAAGAGACGGATCTCAAGAAGCGCCTCAAGCACGCCGAGGCCGCGCTCGACACCCAGGCCTACGCCAAGTATCCGAAGCTCACCGAGTCCGAGATCAAGACCGTGGTGGTGGACGACAAATGGCTCGCCGCCCTCGATGCCACCATCCACGGCGAGATGGACCGAGTGAGCCAACAACTCACCCGGCGGGTGAAGGAGCTGGCCGAACGCTACGAAACACCCCTGCCGAAGATGGTCAGTCGGGTGTCCGAGCTGGAAGCCAAGGTTAACCACCATTTGGAGGTGATGGGGTTCTCGTGGAAGTGAAGCCTGGCTACAAGCAGACCGAAGTAGGGGTGATTCCGAAAGATTGGGAGGTCGCCTCCATCGGAAGTCTTGCATCCTTTAGGTCGGGCGAGGGCATTAGCATCGCAGCGCTCGCTGAGGAATCCCCTGCCACTCCGATACCTGTGTACGGCGGGAATGGTATTGCCGGATATACGAACCGCGCGTTAGTGCGGGAATCAGTTGTCGTCGTTGGACGTGTCGGGCAGAACTGCGGGGAAGTCTATTTCACCGGGGGCCCCGCCTGGATCACGGATAACGCACTGTATCCACGGTTCCTTCTTCGGAGAGTTGATCTTCGCTTTCTGACACTGGCGTTGCAGTCAGCAGGCTTGAACACTGTCAAGAACCGCAACGACCTTCCGCTAGTCACGCAGTCCATTCTCCATGCGGTACGCATTCCTCTGCCTCCCACGAAGGCGGAGGAAGAAGCCATCGCCGCAGCATTGAGCGATGCCGATGCCCTCGTCGAATTCCTCGAGCAGCGCATTGCTAAAAAGCGCCAGTTCAAACAAGGCGCAATGCAGGAATTGCTCCTTGGTAAGAAGCGTCTACCGGGGTTTCGCGGGAAGTGGCGAACGTGCCAGATTGGCGAGGTCATCAACGACTGCTCAAGTGGCGCAACGCCCTATCGCGGCAGACCGGATTACTATAGGGGCACGATAAAATGGATCACTAGTGGGGAGCTGAACTTCAACGTCATCACGGATAGCATTGAACATATATCAGAAGAGGCAGTGAAGAAAACTCATCTACGGATGCATCCTGCGGGTACCTTTCTTATGGCAATCACCGGCCTAGAGGCAGCTGGAACTAGGGGAGCATGCGGGATCGTCGGCAGTCCCGCTACGACCAATCAGTCTTGCATGGCCATTTATCCTTCGGCTGGGCTGACCACTGCCTTCCTATATCACTATTATGTGCTGCGGGGCAACGACCTAGCCCTACGATATTGCCAAGGCACTAAGCAGCAAAGCTACACCGCGAAGTTGGTCGGCCTACTCCCCATTGACCTTCCGCCGACGGTCGAAGAGCAGACCGCCATTGCCACGATATTCTCAGACATGGACGCGGAAATCACGGCGCTCGAAGCCCAACGTGTCAAGACCCGCGCCCTGAGGCAGGGTATAATGCAGGATCTGCTCACCGGTAGGATCAGACTCGTATGAAGATCTCCACGGTCCTCGACCACAGCGACAGCGGCACCATGGCCTTGCCCGAATTTCAGCGCGGCTATGTCTGGAACCGCGGCCAGATTCGGAAGCTGTTAACGTCGCTGTGCCTGCGGCACGGGCAGATTCTGGTTGAGGAGGAGCCAGGGTGAGTATCGGCCAGCCGGAGCGAGCTACCCAGAACCGAGTCATCGGGCTGTTTCGCGCCGAGCTGGGCTACCGCTACCTCGGTGACTGGAGGGACCGTCACGGCAACAGCAACGTCGAGGAGGACCTGCTGTCGGACTGGTTGACCCGGAGCGGCTATACAGCGGCACAGATCGGCGTCGCCCTTTACAAGCTGCGGCTCGAAGCGGACCACCACGGCCGCAGTCTCTACGGCAATAACGAGGCTGTCTACAGGTTGCTGCGCTACGGCGTGCCGGTGAAGATCGAGGCGGGTAAGGTAGTGGAGACGATCCACCTCGTCGACTGGCAGCGGCCGCAGAACAACGACTTTGCCATCGCCGAGGAGGTCACCCTGCGAGGAAACCTCGAGCGACGGCCCGACGTCGTGCTGTACGTAAACGGCATCGCCGTCGGCGTCATCGAGCTGAAGAACAGCCGCGCGAGCCTCGCCGACGGCATCCGCCAGAGCCTCTCGAACCAGCAGCCGGAGTTCAACGCCTGGTTCTTCAGCACCGTGCAGCTCGTCTTCGCCGGCAACGACACCGAGGGGCTGCGATACGGCGCCATCGGCACGCAGGAGAAGTACTTCCTCAAGTGGAAGGAAGACGAAACGGACGACAGCCGTTTCAAGCTGGACAAGTACCTGCTCAAGATGTGCCGAAAGGACCGGCTGATCGAGCTGATGCACGACTTCATGCTCTTCGACGGCGGCGTGAAGAAGGTGCCGCGTGCGCACCAATATTTTGGTGTCAAGGCCGCGCAGGCGCACGTGCACCAGAAGAAGGGGGGCATCATCTGGCACACGCAGGGGAGCGGCAAGAGCATGGTCATGGTGCTCCTCGCAAAGTGGATCCTGGAGAACAGCCCCAACGCCCGCGTCGCCATCATCACCGACCGCGATGAGCTGGACAAGCAGATCGAGCGGGTCTTCACTGCGACGGGCGAGGCCGTCAAGCGCACCGGCAGCGGCGAAGAGCTCATGCGGCAGCTGGGCCAGGCCACGCCGCGCCTGCTTTGCTCGCTCGTCCACAAGTTCGGACGGAGGGGCGTAGCCGACTTCGACGCCTTCATCGAGGAGCTGGAGGCCCAGCCGAGCCCGACCGTGGGCGAGCTCTTCGTCTTCGTGGACGAGTGCCACCGCACGCAGGACAAGAAAGGCAAGCTGCACCGAGTCATGAAGGCCATGATGCCCAACGCGGTATTCATCGGCTTCACCGGCACGCCGCTGCTGGTGGCAGACCGGGCCACGAGCCTGGAGGTCTTCGGCGGCTACATCCATACCTACAAGTTCAGCGAGGGCGTCGAGGACGAAGTCGTGCTGGATCTCGTCTACGAGGCGCGCGACATCGATCAGCGGCTCGGCTCTCAGGAGAAGATCGATGCGTGGTTCGAGGCCAAGACCAAGGGGCTGAACAGCTGGCAGAAGGAGGAGCTGAAGAGCCGATGGGGCACGATGCAGAAGGTGCTCAGCTCGAGATCACGCATGGATCGCGTGGTGAGCGACGTCATTTTCGACTTCAGTGTCAAGCCGCGGCTGTCGAGCGAGCGCGGCAACGCCATCCTGGTGGTCTCAAGTATCTATGAGGCCTGCAAGTACTTCACGCGATTCCAGAAGACCCCGTTCAAGGGCAGATGCGCCGTGGTGACGTCCTACAATCCGCTGACCAGGGATGTGACTCTAGAGGAGACCGGCGCCAACACGGAGACCGAGAAGCAGTTCATCTACAAGACCTACACCGAGCTGTTGAAGGAGGTAGATGCCAAGCCGGGACAGACCAAGACGGAGACCTACGAGGACTTGGCCAAGGCGCTGTTCATCAAGGAGCCGGCGAACATGAAGCTGCTCGTCGTGGTGGACAAGCTGCTCACCGGCTTCGACGCTCCGCCCTGCACCTATCTCTACATCGACAAGTCCATGCAGGACCACGGCCTGTTCCAGGCTATCTGCCGCGTCAACCGCTTGGACGGCGAGGACAAGGACTTCGGGTACATCGTGGACTACAAGGACCTGTTCAAGAAGGTCGAGAGCGCCTTCGCCGTCTACACCTCGGAGCTCGATCACAGTGCAGGCGGGGCTGCGCCGGAGGTCCTCCTCGAGGGCCGCCTCAAGAAAGGGAAAGAACGGCTCGACGTCGCTCTGGAGACCCTCGATCTGCTGTGCGAGCCGGTGGAGCCTCCAAAGGGCGAGTTGGAGCACATCCACTACTTCTGCGGCAACACGGAGATTCCGGAGGACCTCGAGGAGCGGGAGCCACGGCGGGCCGCGCTCTACAAGGCGGCTGTCGGTTTGATGCGTGCCTATGCCAACCTCGCCGACGAGCTGGAACCCGCCGGCTACAGCGGTGCCGATGTCGAGCGCATCAAAGAGCGGCTTGGCCACTACTTGAACGTCCGCGAGATCGTACGCAGGGCGAGCGGAGAAACGCTGGACCTGAAGGCTTATGAGGCCGACATGCGGCACCTTATCGACACCTACATCGAGGCGGACGAGCCGCGAAAGATCTCGGCATTCGACGACGTGGGGTTGGTGGAGCTGATCGGGAAGACTGGCATCGGGAGGGCCATTCATTCACAGCTGGGCGCGATGAAGGGCGACAGAAACGCTATCGCTGAAGCCATCGAGAACAACGTGCGCCGGAAGATCATCAAGGAGCACCTGAGCGATCCAGCCTACTACGAGAGGATGTCGGCCTTGCTCGACGAGATCATCGCCCTGCGCAAGGCCAAGGCCATTGAGTATGAGGAGTACCTGAGGCGCGTCGCGACGGTCGCGCGGGCGGTCGAGGTAGGGCATGCAGAGGATACGCTCGAGATCTTGAAAGGCAGCCCCGCGCTCCGCGCCATCTACAACAACCTGAAAGGTAGCGGCTGCGCCATGGATCTCGTGGCCGAACCACTTGGCGCGGCCTCGGCTTCAGACGACCCGCTACTGATTCTGGCGCTCAGGCTTGATGAAGCAGTGAAGACTGTCAGGCCGGACGGGTGGCGCGGGGTCCAAGCGCGCGAGCTGGTGATCAAGAACGCCTTGTATCGGGTTCTGGGCGACGTCGATGAGGTGGAGCGGATCTTCCCCATCATCGAGGCGCAGGGCGAGTACTAATGGAGGCGAAGATCGACCTGGGTGGCATCACGGTGGACGTGGTTCTCAAGGACATCAAGAACGTCCATCTTAGCGTCCATCCCCCGACGGGACGGGTGCGCATCTCGGCCCCGAAGCGCTCGAACATCGACACCCTCCGCGTCTTTGCGATTTCGAAACTGGATTGGATCAAGCAGCAGCAAAAAAAACTGCGTAATCAGGAGCGTGCCCTCCCCCGCGACTACGTGGACCGGGAGAGCCACTTCGTGTGGGGAAGGCGCTATCTGCTCAAGGTGACCGA
Source organism: Thermoanaerobaculia bacterium (assembly GCA_035949675.1). Taxonomy (GTDB): domain Bacteria; phylum Acidobacteriota; class Thermoanaerobaculia; order Multivoradales; family UBA5704; genus JASLEW01. The sequence goes on along the minus strand of DASZHY010000587.1, from coordinate 6,779 downwards.
AAGCGACGAGCCACCCTCTATCGAGTTGAAGCACCGCCGAATGCATCTACGAGTGCGACCTCGAACCGATGAGGACAAGAGGCAGGCTCTCATGGAGGAGTGGTATCGGGAGCAACTGAAAGACGCCGTGCCGGCAGTTCTAGCGCGATGGCAGCTGCTCCTGGGCGTGGCGCCCGAGCGGTGGTTTGTACAACGGATGAAGACCAAGTGGGGCAGCTGCAACCACCTGGCGCGAACAATTCGCCTCAACACCGAGCTGGCCAAAAAACCGGCAGAATGCCTCGAGTACATCATCGTCCACGAGCTGGTCCACCTGCTGGAGCCGACCCACAACGCCCGCTTCGTCGCCTTGATGGACCGATTCATGCCCAAGTGGCAGTTCCATCGCCAGGTGCTCAACCGGCTGCCAATACGGCAGGAGACGTGGAGGTATTGACGTTCCGGTAAGCCCTCTGCGGGGCGAAGCATCCCGCACCGCCATCCCCGCGGATCCTCGTCAGGTCAGGAGTGGGCGTCCAACTCTTCGAGCAGCTGAGCGACGCGAGCGCGAAGGGCCGGAAGGTCTTCCTGGATTATCCCCCAGACGAGCTCGTCGACTACGGCCGCGTAGCCATGGATGAGAAGATTGCGGAAGGCGATGACCGATCCTTGCTCTGGAATCCTTGCCGCCAGCTCAGGGGTCAGTCTCGACAATTGCACAACCGCTTCTCCTAGGATCGTCAGCTGTCGCTCGACTGCTGACCGAAGGAGTTGGTCCGCCTTGTATACCTCGATTGCCTTGCCGCGAGTGAAGTCTGCTACCGCGTCTGCGGCATGGCAGATGTCCCAGAGGAGCACGCGCGCGTCACGCTGCATACAGGAGGCGGCGGCTCCTTTCCAGGCTTGCCCTCAGGTAGGGATTGCGAACCGCATCGAGCATCAGGAGGTCGACTGGTCGTCCCACGGTTTGCTCCAGCGCGCTGCGAAACCCGAAGAACCCTCTGAGCGTCGCCGGCAGTCGCCCCAGCTCGAACTCGACGAGGAAGTCCACATCCGACCGCGCTGGGTCGAAGTCGACCTCTCTTGCCGCGGAGCCCACCACCTCGAGTCTCTTGACGCCGTACAGCTTGCACAGCCGCTCGAGCTCCGGAAGCTTCTCCTCCAACAGGGTCAGCATGGTTCGATTCCCTGCTCGCCGCTCGCCTGCCGATTCTTGCACGGCTGGGCTTCAGGGTGCCACGCCGCAGCGGCAAGAGTCCTCGCCTGGGTTCCCCCCGGGGTTCCCGTGCTGGACTGTTGGCATCGCAAGTGGTTGATAAAAAAGGTGTTACCTGATTCGGATTGCAGCCTTCCAAGCTGTTGGTCGCGGGTTCGAATCCCGTCTCCCGCTCCACGCCGCAGTCCGCAGACCTACAGACGGCCCACCTGCTGAAGAGTGAGGTGATGCGGCAACGCCTACTCGCCGCCCTCGCGCGCCACGAGGGCATCCCCTTCGAGGTAAGTCCGTGAGAAGCTTGGAATTAGACCCTGCCGCTTGAATTGCCCGCGGCCGTGAGGTCGCACTGAAAGGTCGTCAAGCTCGTCCAAGCTGTCCAACGCGACCGCGCTACGCCGGGACCACGTGACGCGCGCCGCCGCCGCCGAGTCGGCGGACCTGTATAATGCGCCTATGACGAAGACGGAACTCAAGTCGGAGGCTCTGCAGCTATCGGTTGAGGATCGCCTCGACCTTGCCGAGGCTCTCTGGGAGAGCCTTGAGAAAGAGCCCGAGCAGCCCGAGCTCCCTGCCTGGCAGCGCGACGTTCTTGACGAGCGCCTGGCCGCCGACGATTCGGCGCCGGGGGCTGGCTCGTCTTGGGAAGAGGTCAAGCAGAGCATCCTAGCCAGGCTATGAAGTCCCTGCCTCTCTCGGTCGCCAGGGAGGCCGCGGCCGAGGCCTTTGAGGCGGCAGCTTGGTACGAGAAGCAGTCGCAGGGTCTCGGCCACGCCTTCCTCGAACTCGTCGACCAGGCCTTGAAGGAAATTGCCGAGAGGCCGTATCAGTTCCCGCAGGTGTATCGGGACATCCGGAGGGCGTTGCTGAAGCGATTCCCATTCGGAATCTTCTTTCGGCTGCGTAGCAACCGGATCAGGATTGTCGCGGTGATGCACTTGTCCCGCGACCCGAAACGCTGGCGCCAGCGTCACTAGGCGCTCCGGGTTCCCGGAGGCGGAGTCGCTAGTTCGTTGGATCTACAAGGCTCGACGTCGGCCCTGACACCGCTCGACCAGCCGCCCACCGGTCCGCTGTCGCAGGACTCGCGGTCCCCGCTCAAGCTGGCCGATGGCGGCTACTACCGCGGCGCCGACCCCACGTCGCCGCAGGTAGGCGACGTGCGCATCCGCTTCGAGATCGTGAACGCAAAGGCGGTGAGCACGGTCGGCGTGCAGACCGGCGACACCTTTGCCGCCTACCAGGCGAGAGCCGGTGGTTCCGTGCTTCTGGTCGAAGCGGGTAATCACGGAGCGGCCGAGATGTTCAAGGCCGCGCAGGACGCCAACAAGACGCTCACCTGGGTGCTGCGGGCGGTGGGCTTGGCCATCATGTTCTTCGGCCTGCTCCCTACTGGTCCTCGCTGGCGCCGCCCTTGGTCTACTCATCGCCCGCGGCCGTGGCAGGACACCCGCGGTGGCCGCGGCGCCGCTACCGCTCGCCAAGACCTGACCGGCGAGTGCGCCCGCTCGGCGCACGGCGCCGCCGCGGGAACTCAAGACGCGATAGCGGTGCCATCGGAAACGACACCAAAAGGGAGCCGGGGGCCGGCGGCGGAGAGCCGGTCTCCTGGACGCCGACGGGCCGCACGGCGTATACCCATACCAGAGATGGCACTCGAGTCGATGAGCGACAGCTCCTGCGCTGCGGGCGCGTCCCTTTCTGCCCCTGGCACTCCCCTCCTGCGGCCGCGACCCGGCGAGGCGGTCGTGCGCAGCAGCCTCGGGCGGACGCTGCGGCAGGTAATGGCCGGCAGCGCTTCCCCGACCAGCCTGGTCGATGAGATCCTCGCCGGAGGCTGCCTCGGCCCGATCTGGCTGCGCCTGTGCGCGGTGATGGCGGGCGCCGCGGCCATCTATGGCGCCGTCTGCGGCAGTTGGAATGGCGCGCGCCTGTCGGCCTACGTGGCGATCAAGCTGCCGCTGGCGCTGCTGTTGACCTCGGCGGTCACCGTGGCGCTGTCCTGGATGATGGCCGCGCTGTTCGGCCTGCCTCTGCGCTTCGGCCAGGTGCTGGTGCTCACGTTCCTGGCGCTTGCCGGCAGCTCGCTGCTCCTGGCGTCGCTCGCGCCGGTCGCGGCCCTCTTCACCATCGCGGCGCCGGCGCCCGACCAAACCGCGCGGACTACTCACAACCTGCTGTACCTGATGCACACCGCCTTCGTCGGCGCCTGTGGCCTGGCCGGCACTCGCGTCCTGTGGCTGGCGATGCTGCGGCTGCCGGCGCCGCGGCGCCGGCTGCACGCCGTCTACCTGTCATGGGTGCTCGCCTACGCCTTGGTAGGCAGCGAGGTGGCGTGGGCGCTGCGCCCGTTCGTCGGCAGCATCTATCAGCCAGTGGTCTTCTTGCGCAGTGATGCTCTTGCAGGCAATGTCTTCGAGTTCGTTTTCACCGATATCCTTCCTCAACTGCTGCGCTCGCGATGATCGAAGGAGGCGCCATGACCAGTCCCCCGGCCCTGCCGATGGCGCCGCAGCCCGACGCCAGCGCGCCGAGCGCAAGCGGCCTGTTCGGCCCCTTCAATGAGCTTCTCACCCGGCCGCTGGCGCTGGTACAGCGCGGGCACAGCGGCGCCAGCCCAAGGGCGGGCCGGTTGTTTGTCGGAGCGCTCGCTTGCTACGTGCTCTATGGCCTCGCGGCCGGCTGCTTCGCCGGCGGCGGAGCCCTCCTCCTCGCCGCCGTCAAGGTTCCGCTGGTGATCGTCTTCACCTTCGTGCTCTGCCTGCCGAGCCTGTACGTCTTCGGCGCGATGGCTGGCATCGAGTGGTCGGGCCGCCGGTTGCTGATCGTTACCGCGGGCTTCGGCGGCACCCTCGGCCTGTTGCTGGCCGGCCTGATGCCCGTGGCCTGGCTGTTCTCGATCACCAGCCGCTATCTCACAACTGTCGTCTGGCTTCATCTGCTGCTGTGGCTGTTCGCTGTCACCGCCGCCTGGCGCTTCCTGCGCCTGGCGCTGCGTGAGACCGGCGCGCGGGGCGTCCTGCTTCCTTGGCTGCTGCTGTTCTGCGCGGTCTCCTTCCAGGTTGCGACGTTCTTTCGCCCGGTCTTGGCGCGCGACCCGGGCGAAGCGTTCTTCACCCAAGGCAAGATGTCCATGTTCGAAAACTTCGGGCGCGCCTTCGACCACGACGACGCCCAGCGCCAGGCGCACCGCCCACCCGCGGCCACGCGGTGACGCGGGCGAGTGGAAGGGGGAAGAAAGCCTCATGCCGGCCGGGTGGGATTCCTGAGCCTGCTACAAGCAACAGGATACGCGCTTCAAAGCGTTGAACCGGTGGTATCCCAGTGCCTAAAGGTGGCTATTGTGGCGAGCTTTGGCTGCGTGTACGGTGAAGCCGCCTGCGGCGCGATCGTTCACGACGCCTCGGGCCGGCGGCTCGCAACCAAGGTCGGGGGCGACGACGATGCGCAACAAGGTAGGTATCTGCTTTGCCGTCCTGTTCGCGGTAGCCCTCGCCGCCATGGCCCAGAGCTGGCTCCAGTGGGGGACAGAACCCGCAGCACACCGGAAGCGTGTCCGTCGCAGGGCAGCCCGCCGCGAAGATCCTGGCGCAGGCGGTCTACGACCCCTTCACCGCTCAGGAGAACGCCCAGTCCATTTGCGGCGGCGGCTTGTGCATCCACTACCAGGTGCCGCTGATCGCTGGCGACGACGTCTTCCTCGAGTTCAAGACCGGGACCTATACCAGCTTTCAGACCTGGGAGACGCAAACATGGAACGAGCAGCGGCTGCAGTGGGCAAACGGCGCGCTGGTCCGCAAATGGGCCTTCCAGAGCGATTGGAAGCCGGTGCCCTACAGCCCGTCTGCTAGAGGACCAGCACTGGAGCCGGTCTTCCACGCGGCGCTCTCCGGCGATTTCATCTACGTCCCGGGCTTCGGCGGCACCGTCTGGAAGCTCGGGGCCAACGACGGCTCGGTCGTGGCGCACATCAATCCCTTTGTGGGCGTCGATCCCCATACCTTCCTCAGCGGACCGATCACCGTCGATGCGGCCGGCAACATCTACTACGTCACCATCAAGCTCAGCGGCGACCCGAAGGTCAACCCCTGGGACGTCGACGCGATCAACTCCTGGCTGGTCAAGGTCACGCCTGACGGCCACGCTTCCAAGGTTACCTACGAGACCCTGGTGCCGGGAGCGCCGCACGGCAACAATTGCATCGGGACCTTTAGGACCCGTGACCAGCCGTGGCCGCCGAGCCCGAACGCCGTACCTCCGAACACCGTCTGCGGCATCCAGCGGGCGGCGATCAACTCGGCCCCGGCGGTTGGGCCGGACGGCACCATCTACGTCGGCAGCGTCTCGCACCTGTGGAGCCGCCAGGCCTACATCGTGGCCGTCAACCCCGATCTCACGTCGAAATGGCATACGTCGCTGCGCGATCGGTTCAACGACGGCTGCAACGTGTACCTGCCGCCCAACGGTCAACCCGGCGGCTGCCGATCGGGCGCGCACACCGGCGTCGATCCGGCCCAGAACCGGCCGGGGGCGGGAAGGATCATCGAAGACGGGACGTCGTCGCCGGTGGTGGCTCCCGACGGCAGCATCATTCTCGGCACCTACTCCCGCTACAACTGGGCCCAGGGTCACCTCATGAAGTTCAGCCGGCACGGCAGGTTCCTGGCGGCGTATTTCTTCGGCTGGGACGACACGCCTGCCATCTACCCGCATGACGGGACGTACTCGATCATCACCAAGGACAACCACTACAGCGGCATGGGGTCCTACTGCGACGACCCCACCCTTTGCCCGCCGGACCGCACCGCCTCGGACCCGTCCAACCCCGAGTCGTTCTTCATCACCCAGCTGAGCAAGGACTTCGTGCCGGAGTGGCAATACCAGAGCACCAACACCCTTTCGTGCCGGCGCAACCCCCACGGCACCGTCACCTGCGTCTCGGACCACCCTCACGGCTTCGAATGGTGCATCAACGCGCCCGCCGTCGATCCGGACGGCGTCGCCTACGTGAACAGCGAGGACGGCAACGTCTACGAGCTGCAGCAAGGTGGGACGCTGCGCAGCAAGCTCTTCCTGCAGCTGGCGGTCGGCGCCCCGTACACTCCGATCTCGGTCGGTCCCGACGGCAAGGTCTACACCGAGAATTTCGGGACGATGTTCGTGGTCGGGAGGGGTGACGACTAAGAGACCGCATCTCGCCAGGTTCGACCCGCCTGCGCGAGCGGCGGCCGGCGGGCCGCATCGCCCACCTGGCCGATCGGCCAGGTCGGTCCCTGCCCGAACGGCGGATGTGGGGGTTGGGCGCTCCTGCCTATCCTGGGTGCATGGCGACGTCGAAACCTGACATCAACCCTTCCATAACGGCGGAGCGCGGGCGGTGAGCCTGCTGGCGCAGCTCTCCCGCGAGCTCGAGGCCCTGGTGGCGCGGACGGCTCCCGGCGTCGTTGGCGTGGAGCACCGGCAGGGCCAGGGATCGGGAATGGTGCTGACCGGCGACGGCTACGTGCTCACCAACGCCCACGTGGTCGCCGGCGCCGCTGCCGAGGCCGGCTCGGGTGCCGGCCGTTCGGGCCCCAGACGGCCCGGC
>DASZHY010000586.1:0-7045 GCA_035949675.1 Thermoanaerobaculia bacterium | reverse complement strand
CGGGCAGGCTCCTCCCCCGGAGCGGCGCCCTGCTGCTCGAGCTCGAAACGCGAAATGTGGACATCGGGCCAGGCCCGGTCCTGCTCAGCCCACGCGATACGGCGGTCATGGACACTCACCCGCGCCTGGTCTGGACCCGGGTGGCGGAGGCTGCTGAGTACGAGATCACGATCCGCGGGCCGGTCGGGGCCGCAATCCGGCTGGCGGCAGGCGAGGCCGGCTGTGGCCGCGGCGCGGGTCCCTGGCGGGATCTCGACGTCTGCTCATGGCAGCCTTCCGGGAAGTGGCCGGCGCTCGAGCCTGGCAGGCCCGTCTTTCTGAAGCTCGGCTTCCGAGCGGCCGTGCGGGCGCCGCTGCGCCAGGCCCGGGAGGTCTTCAGGGTCCAGCTCTTGGACCCTGGCGAGCGGCTGGTCGTCGAGGAAGAGTTGCGACAAGTCTCCTCTCTCGGCATCGACAGTGGCAGCCGCCTTCTCCTCGCTGCCGGGGTCTACGCCCGGGCCGGCCTGCACTACGACGCGATCGTCGCCTACGATGCGGCGCTCCAAGCGCAGGAGATGCCCGAGGTCAGGGTGACCCTGGGCGACCTCTTCTCGACCCTCGGGCTGACGGCGCTTGCCGAGCGCCAGTACCGGAGGGTCCTCGACCATACCCCGGAGCGCACTACGCAGGCGGCGGCAGAGCTCGGCTTGGGCCAGGTGACATACCTGCGCACGCTCTATGACGATGCCCGCTCCCACTTCGAGCGCGCCCGCGATCTCTACTCGGCACTCGGTCTGGTAGCGGAGGCAGAAGCGGCGCGGGCGGCGGCGGCACGCGCTCAGGCCGCCGCCGCTGGCAGCCCTCCACCTTACTGAGCGCGCCCCGGCCAAAGCCGTTCGACCGCATGGCGCCCGGAGCGCCCAACCTCCACATCCGCCGTTCGGGCAGGCGCCGACCTGGCCGATCGGCCAGGTGACGATCCACCGGGCCGGGCCGGCTGGCACCGGTTCGGCGGCCACGGCCGGCTGCTCGAATCAAAGGGGGGACGCGGAAGAACGCCGGCGAGGGGTCCCGCCGATCAACCTGCCGCCTCGTGCCAGCAGATAGAAGATCCTGCCGAGGAGCCTGTCTCTCTGCTCTGCCGGCAGTTCCATCGCTGCATCCATCATGTCGATTGCAAAGTTGTCTATCCCCAGCTGGCGCATCCGGTCCTGGACCAGGAGGAGGGCGAGGCCCGCGCCACCGACCAGGCCACATGCCAGGTGGCCTGCGATGAGCCCCTGGATCAGCGATCCACCCAGGATGAGGATGATGAAGCCAAGGAGAGCCACGCATGCCACCCCCATGCGGCGATGGGAGTCGCGGGCCTTGTGCGCCGCGTTCCTCAGCGGCAGGAGCGCTTCCGGACTGGGAGGCCGCCGCGGCCTGGCGACCGGCCCGAGCTTTTGCAGCTCCAGCCGGCCCGCCTCCTGCAGGTAGACTTGCAACTCCTCGCGGAGGGTGCTCAAGCCGATCGCCTCTGCGAGGGCCTGCTGCCGCGAAACAAGCGCTTGCCGAGCTCGGCCTCCTGCGCATCGTCGTAGAGCGCAGGCTGCTGGCGCAGGCGCTGAAACAGCCGCTGGTAGAAGATCAACCACAGCACCGGCGTCACCTGCGTGGTGACCCACACCAGGTTGCAGCGCGGACGTTGGTGGCGCAGCGTCGGCATCAGCGGCTCCGGATGACATGTGATGAGGTCGAGGTAGCCGTCGTAGGATTCCGGGACTGCTTCCACCACGGCAGGGACGTCGGCGAAACCATCGCTGAGCTCGATGGCGTCCTCCTCCCAATGGGAGAAGAGGATCACCGCGCGCACGCCTTCGCCTCGGAACAGCGCCGAGAAGCCCGCGAGAGTGAGGTCCTCGACGACCCGGACTCCCAACCGCTCGTAGCGCGGCGACAAACGCTGGAAGGGATAGATCACTTGGTCCCAGTACGGCACCATGCCGTCGAACCAGCTGACGAAGGATGGGTGCGCTGCCGGCGGCCTCTCGATACGATTGCGGAATGCGGGTCCGCTGGTCGGGATCCCGAACCCCATCGCGCAGTGCTCGGGACGGGTGACCGGCTCGGGAGTCTCGGGCGAGCTCATGCCGGCACCACCTCGCGAGGCAGGTTGGCGTCGCCGAACTGGAAATGATGCTTCTGGTTGTCGTACTGACCCTCGAAGTAGATCTCGAGCTGGTGGATACTGCGGCCGAGGGCGTCGGCCTGGGCGAGCACCCTGCCGGTGAGGTCGATGACGTTCTCCGGCAGCGAGTCGACCACGGAGAACTGCGCGCCGAACTGGGCCAGCAGGTCGTCGATCACGGTGGCGCTGCGCCCGACGATCCGGACGGCGACCTGTACCATCGCATCGCCAACCCGCACTGCGAGAGTGACGGCACCTTGCCATACCTCTCTGGCCACGACCTGAGCCCGGTCGATTTTGACCAGTTGAATGCCGGGCGAATACAAGACCCTCTCGAACGGCGTCCCTGCGATATCGCGCAGCGTCCGTACCCGCAGGTTGGGCTGGAGCAGCTCGAGCTCGCCGCGGGACGTCTTTTCGAAGCGTGCGGCCTTCTTCGGCGTGAAACCCTCGAGTTCCAGGTTGACCGTCTGGACTCCGGGGTGACTCTTGGCCAGCTGTTGGACCTCTGTCATGAGCTTCCTGGCGTCTAGCCCCTCATAGAGCGGGCCGACGCGGTCTCCGGTGTAGGTGCGGAACTGGGTTCCATGATCCTGGACCGTCACCGTGATCGAGCTCTCTTCCTGGTCGAGGTTGGCCAGCCGCAAGCTCTCGCGGACGCTGTCGATCGGGACGGCCTGCGCCGGATCGAGCAGGCCGTCGCGCAGTGTCGCGAGCTCCCCGCTGTCCTGGAACTGGCCGGCCGACGGCTCGATCGCCATGTCGACGCCGCCGCAGCTGGGCAGCCAGAGCTGCAGGATCTCCTTGCCACCCGCGACGCTCTGTTCGCGTTTGAACTTCTTGACCGCAAATCGACCCGGCAGCTCCCGCGGCGTCTCGGCCTCGGCCACCGGAGCGGTGTGGAGGAAATACTCGAGATCGACACCGGCGCGGCGGTCGGCCTCCCGGAAGCGCATCGCCTGGGTGAGCGAGAAGAGCTGAAAGAGGTTCCCCAGCCGGCGGTAGACCGGCCGCAGCGCTGCCACCTGGTCATAGAGGCGCGTGAAGCGGCCGGCGAACTCTTCGGCCTGGGGATCGTTGCCGGTCGTGTCGGCGAGGTTGCCTTGCGCATCGGCTCCGGTCGTGTGTGTCCTCACCTGCACCACGCGGTGCGGCAGCCAGACGATCCCGTCCGCGGCCTGGTAGGCCGGGGTGCCGGAGGTCAGCCAGAAGCGGTTCATATGCGCGCCCGCCCGTACCGGCGCTCCCTGCCGCAGGCCGGCCTGGAGCCGCGCCAGCTCGAGGTCGGCGACGCTGACCATCCCCGGCTGGGCGAGCTGGTCGGTGCCGTCGGCCAGCCGCTTCATGTCGTAGTCGGCGGTCACCATGGCGCGGCCGAACTCGGAGTCCACCGGCACGCCGAGCACCGAGACGCGCTGCGGCAGCTGGCAGGTGTCCTGCCAGCGATGCAGCGCTTCCTCCTGGGCCGCCGCGGTCGGTGCCGCCACCTCGCGCCCGAGCTCTTGCAGTTCGCTCATGGTGTCGGGGGTCGGCCGGATATCGCAGCCGGGATCGCTGTAGAAGAAGGTGTCGCCGCGGCGAGAGCCATACAGGTGCCAGCTGCTGCGCAGCGCCACGACGAAGTCCTCGGTGCGGATGCGCGCCGCGCCGGGCTCGGCAAGCCCATAGACGACCACGTCGTGATGGCTTCGATCGATCACGTATCCCATCACGCGGGTGAGGCCGCCAAAGGCCAGCGCCGGCTCGCCACAGGATCCGGCTGGCGCGCAGGCCCCGAGGTCCAGCGCCAGCTGACGAAGCGAGAGAGTGCACAGGTGCAGCGCCGGGTCGACCGTCCTGACCGCCGCACGGTGGCCGTCCTGCTGCGGTTCACTGGCCCCTTGGACCGCCCCGCCTCCCGTCGGGGCATCCGAGCAGCCCAGGGCGAAAGCGAGAGCGAAGCTCAAACAGGCGGAAGAAGGACGGAGGATCATTTCGGTTCTCACTTGGTGGTCACGGCCGAGCGACGGGCAGCCGCGAGGTGATGATCTGGCGATAGTTGGGCGTCAGGCGGACGGCGATACGGCGGGTGGACAGGTGGCCGCTAGCAGGGGGCTTGGTATCGGCGTAGCCGATCGGGCGGAGGTTCCAGCGCTGGCCGCCCGGGCAGGTGGCGGGTTGGCGCATGACGGCGACGAAGCTCGCGGCGCGGCCGCTCGAGATCCACCAGTTGCAGTTGGGGTCGCCGGGGCATTGCGCGGAGTCCGTGTGCCCCTCGACCTCGATGACGAAAAGCGAGTCGGACCCGAATGCCGTCGCCAACTGGGCCGAGATCGCCTGGCAGAAACGGAGCAGCCGCCTGCGGCCATCCGGCCGCCAGATCGGTTCGGTGCTGTTGGTCTGGAAGGTCACCAGGTCGTCGCCGAACTCGAGGCTCTGGTCGGCGCTGAAGGTGAGGCCCGAGCGCGTGGAGATCTGATCGACCAGCGCCTGCGCCTGTTGGATGGCCTGGAACATCTGCTCGTTGCGGGCTGCCTCGCGCACCCGGTCGCGCAACCGTTCGAGGCTCGCGGCGTAGCCCTGAGTGCGGCGAGCCAGCTCGGTCCGGAGTGCCGCCAGCTCCCGGTCCCGCGCCGCCAGGTCGGCGCTGAGCTTCCGCATCCGCGGCTCGAGCTCGCGCAGCTGGCGAGCGAGATCCTGGTGCGCCGACGCCTGCCGCGTGAGCGCCAAGGTGGTGAAGAGGCCAACCACCGCCAGCACCGTCATGAGGTCGGCGTAGGCGGGCCAAACGTCGAACCAGCGGCGGCGCCTCATGCCGTCCGCTCCAGGGTCGCCAGCTGCCGTCCCTTCATCAGTACCTCGATGCACCGCCGGACGAAGGCCGATTGCCGCTCGAGCACCTCGCCGAGCTCTCCCTGCTGCCGCTGGAAGTTGCGCGCCATCGCCATCAGCTCCTGGTGGAAGGGCTCGAGGCCGGCCAGGTGGCGGGCCGCGACGTTGCCCACCGCGGCCTGCAGGCTGGTCTCGAACTCGCCATTGAGGTGGGCGATGCGCTCGAGGTGGCTGGCGCTCTCCTTGAGCGCGACGACTCCGGCCCCGAGCTCACCGTCCGCCTGGGCCAAGCGCTCCGCCGCGGCGCGGGTGCGATCGCTGACCTGGTCCCAGCCGGCCAGCGCCTCGTGCTGGGCGCGGCTCCACTCGGCGAGCGCCTGCTCGATGCGGGGCGCGGCATCCACGAGGTCGGCGGCCACCTTCTGGAGCTCGGCTCCAGCACCGCGCAGCTGGGCGACGACGCCCTGCTCGACGTGGCCGGCAACTTTGGCCAGCAGCTCCTCGACGACGCCGGCGATGTTGTTGCGCCACTGCTGCTCGTGCTGCGCGACGCGCGTAAGCAGCTCCTCGTACTTGCGCTCCAGGCGGTCGGCCAGCTCGAGGGTATGCGCGCGCGCCTCGTTGCCGAACTCCCGGCCCAGCTTGCCCGCCGTCCTCGCGACCTCTTCGGCGAGCTGGCCCGGGATGCGAGCGACGGCAGCCTGCACCTCGGCGACCGCAGCTTGCAGCTCCCGCACCGCGGCCAGCATGACCCGTTCACGCGCCTGGGAGGCTTCCTCCGCGGTCCGCTGCAGGGCGACCAGCTCGTGCACCGCCTGCTCCTGCTGCTCGCGCAGGCCGGCGAGCCAACCCTCCCGGCTGGCATCGACGGCGGCTTGCAAACGGGTCGGCAGCTCGACCAGGGTCGTGGCGGTCTCCCCGAGCCGCTCGGCCGCTGGCCGCAGCTCCGCGCTGGCGGCAGCCACCGCCTGCGAGCCAGCGGCGAGGTCGCGCACGGCGCCGCCGACCTCGGCGCTCTGGGCCTGGATCACCGATCCGAGGGCCTCGACGTGGGCGCCCATCTTCTCGACCACCTGCGGCCAGCCGCTGACCGCCTTGCCAAAGGAGTCGGTGAGCTCGGCATCGAGCACCTGGCGCAATCCGCGCAATGCCTCTTGCAGGGCCGCCGCGAGCGCCTCCTGCGGAGGATGATTGCCGGCGAGCGAGGCGAGCTGCTGGCGCAGCGAACCCGCGAGGGAGGCGAAGCGCTTTTCGGCGACCGGCAACAGGCCCAGCACGATGGCGAGGTTCACCATCACGCCGAGCAAACTCCCGACCAGGCAGAGGCCGGTGCTCTCGAGGATGGTCCGGGGGTCGAGCTCCTGCCCCAGGCCCAGGCGCTGCACACCCAGGCTGACCAGCAGCGCCAGCAAGGTCCCGCCCAGCCCCAGAGCCAGCGCCGCCGCGGCGAGGGAGCGCAACCCGTCGTCGCGGGCTTCGAACAGGCGGTCGAGCTCGGCCTGGTAGCGTAGCCAATCCGGGCCCTCGCCGCGCCGGGCTCGTTGTTTCAAGTCGTTCGTGAACGAGGTGCTGAGCTCGGCCAGGCGCAGGCTGTCGTCGGCGTGGGCGGCGATCCAGGCGCGCCACAGCAGGGCTCCCTGGCACAAGGCCAGCAGCCCCAGCACCACGAGCCTGCCGAGCTCAGCGCCGCCCGTCACGGCCGCTCATCCTGAGCAGGGGGCTCGAGACGACCGCCAGCCGGTCGGGGCGCAACCGAATGCTGTCGACCAGGGAAGCGAGCTGCGGCGTGCGCTCGAGATCCTCCTCGCGCTCGTCCGTGGTGCTGGTCCAGTCTGCCCAGCGGTCGTTTGCCTGGCGCCGGGGTGGTACGCCGGTGACCTGCAAGGTCAGGGGGTTCGCCGGCAGCTGTTCACGCAGCAGCTTGCAATCGAGCCCGACAGTGATCGACCGCGGCGCCTCGCCGAGCAGCCGCGGCCCGAGCGCCGCCGAGCGCCAGGAGATCGTGAGCTCGGGGCTGGCGACGCTTCCCTCGACGGGCAGCGGGCAGCGCAGCTCGACGCGGTCTTCCTGCACGCATTCCCAGGC
>DASZHY010000585.1:0-12942 GCA_035949675.1 Thermoanaerobaculia bacterium | reverse complement strand
AAATCGGGAGGGGTGCGCCTTGACGATGGATCGCGCCGGGGCCGGATGTAGAGCGCGAAGTCATGGCGTTCCAGCTCGGCGCGCAGCCCGTCGGCGTGCGCGCGGTCGCCGTGAGGATCGTCGAAGGTGAATGGATCGCCGCGCAGGTGGGCGAGATAAGAGAAGGTGTTGGGATTGACGCTCGAGTGCTCTTGGACGATCGCAACCTTGCGTACCGCAAGACCGCCGGCACCGCGGCTCGCGGCCTCGAGGTATTCGATGATCGGCATGGCATCGTCGGTTGGCTCGGGCCGGCGGTAGTAGCCGATCGCCGGCGCATCGACCGAGAGAGCCGCGGGACCGAACGGCGTGGCGACAGAGATGCGGTCGGGGAGCCCGCCGATCGGCGGCAGGATCGTCAGGAGGATCGGGACGGCTCCGCCGACGCAGATCGCCGCGACGATCAGCCGGCGCGGCGCGGTCCAGCGGATGGCAACGGCGAGGCCGGACAGGATCACGGCTACGCCCGGCATCGCGGCGGCCACGAACCGAGGGTCCTGGTTGTGCGCCGTGGCGACGGCGACATAGGGTGCCGCGACCCAGCTCCCCAGGAACACCGTTCGCCGCAAATCCCCCGCCGACTCGCGGGGGGCCCTCCGGCTCGCGCCGGACGCCCGGCCGGCCAAGACCAAGGCCAGGGCCGCGAGACCGCAGAGCGCGAACACCCAGGAAAGGTGATAGTTGATCAGGCCAAGCGTGAAGCACGCGATCGCTTCCAGGCGGAGCGGCTGCGTGGGCCCGTAGGCTCCCGTATTGGCGGTGGCGTCATGGAAGTATTGCAGGGTTGACGCCCAGTGCTGGCTGTACCAGCAGACGGGAAGGGCGGTTCCCAGGAGCAGGGCGATGGCGGCGTTGCGGGTCCTGCGCAGCGCCGGTCCGGTCCGGCCCGAGCGCGCCTCCCTGGTCACGGCAACCATCGTGCAGCAGGCCGTCACGACGATTGGCCCGACGATCAGCGCGGGAAAGGTGACTTTCGTCAACCACCCCGCGCCGGCCACGAGGCCAAGCAGGATCGACGCCCGCGTGTCCGCGAAATCGCGAACGGCCAGCAGCAGCAGCACCGCCAGGGTGGTGAGGGAGATCAGGAGGAACTCCACCAAGACCTGTTGCGAGAGGCCGACGATGAGGGGCGTCGTCGCGGCGACGACCATCGCCAACAGACCGGCCCGGCGGTCGACGAGGCGACTGGCGATCTCCCCTACCGACAGCAAGAGAATCGGCCAGAGGAGCAAGTTGAGCAGCAACCCGCTCTGTGGCGACCCGCCAAAGAGCAGGAAGAACGGCACCAGCGCCAGCGGCAGCAGCGGCGCCCGCTGCGGGTCGACGGTGAGGACTTCGTGGCCCAAACCGCGGAGGCCGTGCTCCTCGAAGCCCTTGACGAGGTCCAGCGCGAGGTCGAGGTAGTGTGATTGGTCCCAGGCGGGAGGCAGCCTGTCGACCTTGATCCAGAGCGCGGTCAGGCTCATGCTGGCGACGACGATCAGTAGCCGCGCTGCCTGCCACCGGGACAGCCGGCCGCGGCCCCGCGCGGCAGGTGGGCCTGGCTCGGCGCCGGCGGGCACGGCGCTCGCCGCTCCATGGACCTGGGCCCCGGAGGTGGGCATCGGGACCGCAGCATAGCAGCCGCACCCTGCCCGCACCCTGCCCGCTCCGATCGCGGCTGGGGAGGGCTGGGCCCGGTGATCCGGTGATCCGGGAACGGCATCGAGGCCCTCGCGGCGTCCGCTGCGGGGGGGGCCGCCGGTGCCGGAGCGAGGCGCCGGGTCCTCAGGCTGGACGAGCCTGTAACGAACCGAGGGGGCTCGACGCCAATAGGGAGGAAGCGACGTTGGCAGTCGCTTACTTTCATTACATAACGCTTTGACGGTGGACGGTGTTCGCAGTAGACTAGTAAGGTTCACGGCTCCAGCCACTCGCCGCCAGGTGCGGCCCTAGGAGGACGAGATGAGAAAATCGATGCAACTGCGTATTTTCGCCACGGCGCTCTTTGCGCTCCTCGCCACCGCGTCGCTCGCCCACGCGCAGGCGACCAGGACCTGGGTTTCGGGCGTGGGAGACGACGCCAACCCGTGCAGCCGCACCGCACCCTGCAAGACCTTCGCGGGCGCCATCTCGAAGACCGCCCCCTGCGGCGAGATCGACGTCCTCGATCCGGGTGGGTTCGGCGCCCTGACGATCACCAAGTGCATCTCGATCGAGGCGGACGGTTTGATCGCCGGCGTGCTGGTGAGCGGCACCCAGGCCTTCATCGTCGCGGCGGGAAACGGTGACAACGTGATGATCCGCGGTCTGACGTTCGACGGCCTCGGCACGGGCCTGAACGCCATCAGGATCACGTCGGCCGGGAAGGTCTTCGTCCAGAATTGCCAGATCAACAACTTCACCCAGCAGGGCATCGACTTCGAGCCGAGCAATGCCGGTACCGAGCTCTTCGTCACCAACACCACGATTCGCGACACCGGCAACTTCTCGCTCCACACCGGTGGCGGCATCCTCATCAAACCCGTCGGCAACGTCAACGTCAACGCCACCATCATCGGCACCCATCTTCAGGGCAACAACGTCGGCATGCTGGTTCAGGACGGCGGCCAGGTGACCATGAAGGACAGCGAGGCCGTCGGCAACAGCTTCGCCGGCCTGAACGTGACAGCCACCACCGTCGCGGCGAGCCTGTTCCTCAATCAGGTCGTTTCGGCGAACAATGGCGGCGACGGTGTCAAGACGAGCGGCGGCACTGCCACGATGCGCGTTGCCGACACGAGCGTCACCAATAACGCCGGCATCGGTTTCAACAACACGGGCGGCTTCTTTGGCTCCTTCGGCAACAACTGGGTCAACGGCAACACCGGCGGTGAGACCGGCGGCACCATCTCGCCGCTCACGCTGCACTAGACACAACTCGCATTTGCATCGAAGCGCTCCGAGGTGGGCAAGGGTCGGCGAATCAGCGCCGGCCCCTTGCCCACCGTTCCGCTTTTTCCTGTCGCAAACTCAGGGGAATGAGTCTTGCCGGCGCCGGAAGCGGACCATCCATTGACCCCGCGGATGGCCCCACGCACGCAGCATTTCGACCTGCCAGACGCGGGCATCCGCGGCTTCCTCGACGTCGCTCTCCCGGTAATGGAACGGGTCTCGGTCCCAGAAGGTGGTGCCACCGTGGGCGGCGTCATAGCGCGGCTCGCTTGCCGGCCACTCGGGAGGGCAGTGGAAGAACGTCGCATAGAAACTGCCGCCCGGACGGACGCACCGCGCCAATTCCACGAGACAGCGGCCCAGCCATTCCTTGGGCAAGTGGGTGAAGACCGACTGCGCCAGCGCCATGTCGAAAGCAACGCCGAAGCGCCAGGCTTCGAACTCGCGGTTGACGAGGAGATGCTGCCTGGGTAGGCGCGCCAGAAGCCCGGCGCGGGGGATCTCGACCTCCCATGCCGAGCGCAGTAGAGACGCGTTGGCGTCGATGCCGAAGTAGTTGCCGCGATCGAGATACTGGATGAAGCGCACGCCGCCTCGCAGGCAGCCGCATCCGAGGTCCAGGAGGGTCATGTCGGGGCGCAGGCCCTGGCGGATCAAGAAGTCGAGCTGCAGCGTCCCGAGCTCATCCCACAGGCCGCCCACGAACTCGCGGTGGGCCCCACTGGCGATCTCTTCGCTCGAGAGCTCGCGGGCGAAGTCATTCGGCAGGACTCGCACGGCGTTCATGGCCTCGGCACCCGTCCGCGGCGCCACCGCAGCAGCCAGGCGCGCAACCTCCAGGCGCGAGTAGCCTCCATGGCCGCGACGCGTTCGCGCCAACGCTCGAGCTCGGCGGACATCCGGTCCTGCGATTCGACGAGGATCCGGTTCTCCTCGGCCAGGCGCTCGTCTTCGCGGCACCGGCGAGGCGATTCGGCGGCGGGCGCTGCGCGCTGCGTTTGCAGATCACCGACGAGCTCCGCTCGTCGCACCAGCAGGTCGACGATGTCGGCCAACAACCCGGGCCGGAGCCCGCGAGGGTGACCGTCCGGCGAAGCTTTCAGCACCAGCAGCGTCGTGATCTGATGATGCTCACGCAACGGCACGATCTCGGCCTCGTACTCGAAGCGCCGAAGGGTCGTCGACAGCGGTTCGTGGAAGTGGACCGTTGGAAATGCCTCCGCTATGGGATGCTCATACCCCGAGACGATCAGGGCGCGAAGCGAGGCAGCGAGGAGTCGGCCCACGAGATCGCGGTAGACGGCGGCGTCAGCCTGATGAATGAGGACGTCCAGGCACAGCGTGAGATCTGCTTGGATGGCGTGATCCGCCAGCGTTCCGACCAGGTAGTCGCCGTCCGGGCGGCCGGCGCGAGCTCTCTTGATGGCTTCGGCGGACAGATCGAGCCCAGCGTATTGCTCGATCGGCAGTCCCCTGGTGGCCTCGCCGTCGCCGCAGCCGACGTCGAGCGCAGACGCGGGGCGTAGGATCTCGAGCAGCGCGGCCAGGAGCGCACGCTTCTCATGCAGCGGCTGGTCTCGGCTCCCGGCGCCGGAGCCGAGGTCGGGATTTGTCAGGTGGCGCCAATCCCAGAACGTGGCGTTGGGAAACTCCTCGCGCCAGACGTCGCCGAGAGCGTCGTTGGCGTCTCGAATGCGCCGGTCGATGGCCGCAACGCCCGTCGGCGCGATTCGCCCAGCCGTATCGATCTGCTGGTGGTAGTGGATGACCGCCGGGCTCGAGGGATCGGCTGGGATGATGGCGGGGACGTGGATTGGCAGGTTCCAGCGGACGTCGAGCTCGAACGTCGCGATACCCTCGGCGGCGAGCGCCAGCGCCATCGCGACCTGATCCACGTGCACGGCCCACGCCGCGAGCAGCTCGCTTCGCGCCAGCAGCCACCTGGCCCAGTGCGCCCATGCCTGAGCCACGGTGGGAAGCAAGGCGCCAGGCACGAGATACAAACCGCCATTACCATTGCCGGCAGCCGTGGATTCTCCGGGCTGCAACTGGAGTGCGGTGCGGGGTGGCAGCGGCAGACCGGCCGCGGCGAAGACCGTCGTGAGGACCGCGAGGGGAGGATTGGCCATGTGGACAGGCGTCATGCCCACCTGGTTGGACGGAACCTCGAGTCGGCGCGGGTCTTCGAACACCACGACGTCGGAGTCGGTCAATGCCGACAGCCCTCGCGGCTTCTCGGCCGCGAGACAGAGCGCCCCGGAGATCTTGTTGCAGTGGGGCGACCGGGCGTCGAAAGGCTGGATCTCCCGAACGGTCACTCCGTGCGCCCGCAGGTACTTCAGGCTGTCCGTCCGGGCTGGACCGACCGCGTGGACCACGAGGTCCGCCGGGTCGACGCCGGCCAGGCGAGTGAGTGACGCGAACCAGCGGAGAGCGTCCAGGTGAAATCGGGGATGCGTGTCGACGACGCAGGAAAATGAACCGATCGTCGCCGAGAGCGCAGATTCGGCGGCGGCCGGAGCGTGAGCCGCCTGGTCTTGCCCTCTCATGAGGCCCGCCTCGCCAAACCGAGGGCCGCTCGCAGACGCTGGAACCCGGAGCGGAGTCGCCAAGCGCGGGTGCCGAGCATGAACTCGATGTGTTCCCTGGAACGGACGACGTCGCTCCGCGCCTCCTGCAGCTCGCCGCGTGCGGCTTCCAGGTCAAGGCGAGTGGATTGCAGATCGCGCCGGGCGGCCTCGAGGTCGGTGCGGGTCCCTTCGAGGCTCTGCTCGAGGTGGGCGGCTCTAGCCTCCGCCTGCAGCCAACTGGCGTCTCGCTCGGCAAGCAGCCGCGGCAGGCGCGGTTGGAAGATGGCGGCATGCTTGGCAGCGATCAGCTCCAAGTTCCGGCGCCGGATCTCGGGCTGGTTAAGGCCGGAGGACATCGACTCGGACTGCGCCCGAGAGTCGAGCAGCACCTCGGGAAGATGCACGAACTGACAGCCGGTCGCGGCGACCGACAGCCAGTAGTCCCAGTCTTGCCAGCCTGGCTCGATGTGCTCGTCATAGCCGCCGCATTGCTCCCACACGGTGCGCCGGAAAGCGGCGCAGGCGCCAAGCCGGTTGCCGACGGCCATCTCGTCGAGGTTGAACTCCGGCATGCGCCACGGGCCATTTGGCTTCCCGAACAGAGCGGTGTCGCCGTAGACGACGCCCACCTCGGGAGCAGCGTCGAGGAGCTCGGTCGCACGACGCAGGTAGCTGGGGCGGATCCGGTTGTCTGCGTCCAGGGGCAGGATGTATCGGCCCCGCGTGGCGCGGATGCCGGCGTTCCTCGCCGCGCCAACGCCGCGATGGGGCTGATCGAGGATCCGATGGCCCGCGGCGCGTAGCCGTCCCAGAACGTCCAGGGTGAAAGGATCGGTGGACCCGTCGTTGACGATCACCAGCTCGAAGACCGCGCCCGCGGAGTCTTCGACGCTGGCAACGGCGTCGAGCAGGAACTCGAACTGGTTGAAGCATGGGATCACGACGGAGATCGTCGGGCTGGCCTGGGCCGCGGACGAGGTGGCGGCGAGCGCCGCCGGCCCGGCTGGGAGCGGGAGCTCGGCCGCCAGGTCGGCGAGCTCTTCGAGCTCGGCCAAGAGCTGCGTCTCTCGTGGATAGCACGAGGCCGACAGCCGCCAGAGGCTGGCGGTCGCGGCGGTGGCGCCCAGCCGGCCGCCGTTCCCGCGGAGGCTGCGGAGAATGGCGCCGCCGTCTTGCGAAACCGGCAGGGGCAGGTTCAGCTTGGAGCGAATCAGCGCCAGCACTTCCTCGGGCCGCGAGAGCAGCGAGGAGACCGCGACGAGCAGGCAGCGATCTCGATGACGCCGGTAGAAGTCCACCACCTGACGGTTGTAGAAGGACCAGATCCGCGGCACGAAGTCGGGGTGCTCCTGAAAGGGCGAGGTGCGTATGACCGCGATGGAGGAGGCCACCTCCCACGGCGCGCGGTAGATGAACAGATAGCGGGCGCTGGGGAGGATCTCGTCCCAGAAGTCGAGCAGGATGGTGGTGCGAGGATCCTTCCAACCCCACAGCCGGGCGGCGCCCTGCCGCTTGCGAACCAACGCTTCCGCCCTGGAGCGAAAGCTCGAGAGCTGTGAGAAGTCCAGGCGTTGACTCTCGGTCCAGCCGAAGTCACGCCAGCCGCTCTCATCGAGCGTGCAAGCGAGCATCATTTCCCGCTGGAGCTCCAGGAATTCGAGATCTTCGAAATAGCCGAGTGGATTTGCACCGTCCGCCGGATAGAAGGTCTCGCCCAGGTTGATTCCTGCCGCTCGCAGGAATGACGCCAGGAGTGACGTCCCTGAGCGGTGCATTCCGGTGACGACCAGGCAGCCGGCCGCGCTGGTTTCGGATGCAGGCAACCTCTCCATTGGGGCTCCAATCCTACCAGAAGAGCAAACGCGCACCGGGGACCGCCGTCACCCTCTCCTGCACACGGTGAGCTCGCCGTGGAGAGTCACCGAGAACCCGCGTCCTGACGTCGCTGCCATGAACGCGGCCGTGCAGTTGCCGAACACCGAATCGTCGTGCAGCTCGATGACGATGTTGTCCACGCGATCCAGCCAGGTTTCGTAGTTCGCGCCGAAGACGACTCCTTCAGCGCCCTCGATGTCCATTTTCAAGATGGAAATCCGTTCGCCCGGGAACTGCTGCAGCACGGTGTCGATGTCAACCGCGAGCAGGTCGGGGCGCTCGCCCGGCTTGCACTCTCTGACCTGCCGCGTCCACTCCATCCCATCCCGGTATGGAGCTGTCGACAGCACCAGGCCCGCCGGGTGGGACCACACTGCCGAGCGGAGCAGCCTTGCCGCGTCGCCGTATGGCGCAAGGTTGGCGCGCAAGATCTCGAAGTTGCCCGGATCGGGCTCGATGGAGAGCAGGTGGCTGGCGGGGAACCGGGAGAGCATGTAGGCAGCCGAATAGCCGACGTTGCCGCCGCAATCGAGAATGAAGTTGACATCTTTCAGGTCATCCACGCACGCATACTCGCGCTCGACGAAGATCTGGTGGTAGACGTTGCCGTCGCTCGAGCCGGGGCGGCACAGCAGCGGGTGCCGGGCTAGCTCCGTCCTCAGGGTGAGCAAATCTGCGCTCTTTGCCGTACGCGGCAGGCTCAGGCGCGCCGCAGCAGCCCAAGGGCCTGCCGCAAGCGCAACAGGCCGGACCGGAGGCGCCAGGCCCGAGTGCCGGTCATGAATGCTACGTGTTGCTGCCAAGTGCGCAGCTCGCTCTGCGCCGCCGCGAGCGCACTTCGTGCCGCCTCGAGCGCGTTCCTTGCCGCTGCGAGCTCGCTCCGCGCCGCCGCCAGCTCCGCGCTCGTTCCGTGAAGCTCCTCCCGGAGACCTTGCAGGTCGTGTTGGGCCGCTGCGAGGCCGTCGCGAACCTCGTCCCTGCTCCGTTCGAGAAGCGCGGCTCGAGCTTCCGCCTGTTGCCAGTGGGCGTCTTTGTCGGCAAACATCTTGGGGAGCCTTGGCTGAAAGATGGCAGGGTGCTTGCCGATGATGAATTCCAGGCTCAGCCGCCGGTACTCCTGTCTGGCGCCGCTGGCTGAAATCGACTCGCTCTGCAGCCGGTAGTCGAACATCACCTCGTTGACGTGAACGAATCGCCAACCCTTCTCGGCGACCGACAGCCAGAAGTCCCAGTCCTCCCAGCCCAGCTCGACGTCTTCGTCGTAGCCGCCGCACTGCTGCCACACCTCGCGCCGGAAGACCCCGCATGCGTCGATGCGGTTGCCGGTGGACATCTCGTCGAGGTTGAAATCCGGCATCCGCCACGAGCCGCTGCGCCCGCCCAGCAGAGCGGCATCGCCGTAGACGACTCCCACCTCCGGGTCGGCGTCGAGGATCTCGGCAGCTTGGCGTAGGTACGAGGAGCGGATGCGGTTGTCGGCGTCCAGGGGCAGGATGTAGCGGCCGCGCGCGGCTTCGACGCCGGTGTTTCTCGCCGCGGAAACGCCGCGGTTGGGCTGGTCGAGGATCCGATAACCCGCGGCGCGAAGGCGTTCCAGGATCTCGACGGTGAAGCGATCGGTGGAGCCGTCGTTGACAACGATCAGCTCGAGCTTGATGTCCTCGGAGTCCTCGGCGCTGGCGAC
Organism: Thermoanaerobaculia bacterium; assembly: GCA_035949675.1. Lineage (GTDB taxonomy): Bacteria > Acidobacteriota > Thermoanaerobaculia > Multivoradales > UBA5704 > JASLEW01. The sequence goes on along the minus strand of DASZHY010000585.1, from coordinate 3,861 downwards.
GGCGGCGAGCAAGAACTCGCCCTGGTTGCAGCACGGGATCACGACAGTGGAGGTGGGACGGTCTGGCGCGGACCGCGCGTCGAGCGCCGCCGGCACAGCCATGGCCTCGCGCCCCGCCGCGAGGTCGGCGGCCTGCTCGAGGTCCGACCAGATCTGCGCTTCCCGGGGGTAGAGCCTGGCTGAGAGCCGCCGGAGGCCGGCGGTTCCATGGTTGCCGTCAAAGCTCTCCGGCCCCCAGTCGTCATGGTGGCTGCCCTGGCTACCCGGGCTGAGCTGGCTGAGCTGGCTGCGGACATCGCGGAGGATGTCGGCGCCACTTCGCGCCGCGTCCGGGCAAAGCCCCAGCTTTGCCCTGAACAGGGCGAGCGCCTCATCCGGCCGCGAGAGCAGGGTGCCGGTCTCGAGGAGCAGGCAGCGGTCTCGATGCCGGCGGTAGAAATCCAGCAGCTGACGGTTGTAGAAACACCAGACCCGCGGCACGAAGCTGGGGGCATCCAGAAAGGGCGGGCGGTGCAGGGCGGCGAGCGAGGCGGCCACCTCCCAGGGCGAGCGGTAGGTGAAGACATAGCGGGCACCGGGCAGGATCTCGTCCCAGAAGGTCAGCAGGATGGTGGTTCTCGGGTCTGCCCAACCCCATGGCCGGCCTGCCTCCTGACGCCTGCGCACCAGCGCTTCCGCCCGCGGCCGGAAGCTCGGGAGGCACGAGAAATCCAGGCGTTGACTCTCGGTCCAACCCCAATCGCGCCAGCCGCTCTCGGCGACGGTGCAGGCGAGGAGCATCTCCCGTTGCAGCTCGAGAAATTCGCGGTCTTCGTCTTCGCCGGCCGGTGCAGGCTCGTCGGCGTGCAAGCAGCTCTCGCCGAGGTTCAGGCCCGAGGCGCGCAAGAACGCGGCCAGGATGGGAGTGCCGGAGTGGTGCATCCCGGTAACGGCCACGCCTGCAGCCTGGCTCGGCGAATGTTTGGGGGAGTCCTTCATCGCTCTTCGACGACCTGAATAGTACCAGAGCAGTGAGCGCATGCCCCGCTGCCGCTCCTTTCTCGGCCGCGGCCGGGTGGCGGCTCCAGGCCCGGGCTGGTATATTCGCGCCGAGATCCGATGAGCGCGACGAGCGAGCCGATCCGCGAGGCGGCGCCAGCCGCCGGCCGCACCGTCCTCGACATGAGCGGCTACCAGTGGACGGTGCTGCTGGCCGCCTGGCTGGGCTGGGGCTTCGACGCTTTCGACGCCATCCTGTTCAACTTCGTCGCTCCCAACTGCGTGCCGACGCTGCTCGGCCTGGCCATCGGCTCGCCGGCCGCCAAGTCGGCGACGCTGCTGTGGACCGGCGTGCTCACCGCGCTGCTGCTGCTCGGCTGGGCGGCCGGCGGCATCCTGTTCGGCCAGGTGGCCGACCGCCTCGGCCGCACCCGCACCCTGATGCTCACCATGCTGCTCTACGCGGTGGGCACGGCGGCCTGCGCCCTGGCGCCCAACCTCCTGGTGCTGGTGCTGTGCCGCGTGGTTGCCAGCCTGGGGATCGGCGGCGAATGGGCGGCAGGCGCCGCGATGGTGGCCGAAGTGGTCCCCGACAAACGGCGGGTCGAGGCCGGCGCGCTGCTCTATACGGCGGCGCCGCTCGGGCTGTTCCTGGCCACCTTCGTCAACTTCGAGATCGCCGGCTCGCTGCTCAAGTCGGCCCCGGAGATCTCGTGGCGGTTCGTATTCCTGACGGGCTTGATCCCGGCGGCGGTCGCGATCGTGGTGCGCCGCTTCATTCGCGAGCCGGAGAGATGGCGCAAGGTGGCAAGCGCCGAGACTTCCGGGACCGTGGCGCCGCACCCCCGGCTGGCGGAGCTCTTCGACCGCCGGCACCGCGCCCTGACGCTCTCGGGCTTCCTGATGGCGGTGATCGTGCTGGTCACCTGGTGGAGCTGCAACGCCTTCATCCCGGTCGTCGCGTCCGGCCTGGCGCAGGCGACCGCCAAGGCGCGGGCGCTCGACCGCGCCGCCACCCTGGCCCTGGTCGAGCACTGGAAGGCGGTCGCCACCACCTACTTCAACATCGGCGGGCTGCTCGGCACCCTGCTCACCATCCCGGTCGCCAAGCTGCTCGGCCGGCGCCAGATGTTTGCCATCTATTTCGCCGGCGCCGCCGCCGCGGTGATGGCCACCTTCGGCCTCGAGCTGGCTCCCGAGACCCGGCTGGCGATGTATTTCCTGATCGGCCTCACCATCTTCGGCGTCTTCGGCAGCTTCACCTACTACCTGCCGGAGCTCTTCCCGACCCGGCTGCGCGGCACCGGCGCCGGCTTTTGCTACAACGTCGGGCGCGTCATCGCCGCCGGCGGCGTGACGCTCGTCGGCACCATTGCCGCGCGGGGCGCCACCAGCGCCCTCGGGACGCTGTTCTACGTCGGCTTCGTGCCGCTCGCCGGATTGCTCTTCCTGCCCTGGGTGATCGAGACCCGCGATCGCCCGCTGATGGACTGAAAAGACGAAACCCTCGTACTAAGGCTTCTCCTCGCAGGTAATAGAGACCTGCGTCTTGCCGGTGACCGACTGCGCCACGATCTGGACGTGCCGCCTCCGGTCGGGGCTGTCGGCGGTCAGGGTGCTCATGCTCGTCTGGCCGCCCACCGCCACGCTCGTCGGCTCCAGCACCGTGAGGCCGTTGTTCTTGAGCTGGTCCGAGTAGAAGGCGACGACCCGATCGATGGGGTCGGCGGTCGTCAGGCTGTAGATCTGCGTGCTCGCCTCCCCGGACTTGCTCGAGAGCCCGCCCGCGACCGTGGCGCCCGGATAGGCCGGCAGCCACGCCGGCAGGTCCTTGGGCGCACCGGCGCCGGCGACGAACGTGGACTCCTGGCCCTTTTCGTCCTTGGACTTGATGGCGATGCCCTGCTGCGAGATGTCGACGCTGGCCGTGCCCTTGCCGTCGGACGAGACCTGGAGCCTGCCGTTCTTGACGTCGTCGAGGCTCAGGGTGGTCGTCTCGTTGGTCTTCTTGTTGTGGACGGTGAGCGTCTGGTGCTCGTCGTCAGAGCTGACCAGCTCGAGATCGGGATTGGCGGCGATGACTCCCTTGGCGAGCACCATTCCAGGATTCTTCCGGAGGGGGTCGGCCACCTTGGTCTTGAAGAGGTAGGCGCCCGCCGCCATGACGATGAACCCGATGACGATGATGACGCCGCAGCCGATCCCGATCCAACCCAGGGGGCCGATCCCCTTCTTCGGCGCCTGTGGAGCGGCGGGCGGAGGTGGAGATTGGACAGTCATTGGGACCTCCCTTTCTGCTTTGCAGCGTGGTTATCCTGCGAGTGCCCTGCGAAAGCCAGCTGGTGCCGACACGATACCACGCGGCCCCGGGATGCCGCGAAGGTGCGGGGCGGCAGGCCACCGGGTCAGATGACCCAGTGCCGGCGGCAGGATGGCGGCACCTGCCACCTGCCCAGGTGCGGCCGTGTAAATCTGCCACGCCCTCGCCGCGGTCCTCCCCGCTTCGCTGCCGCGGCTCCCGTTCGCGGCTCGGCTCCCGCCCCCTTTTTCTGGTATGCTGTTGCCGCATCAGCCTTGGAGGGGGTTCGCGGGGAGGGAATTTCCGCCTTGTCTCGGTGGCGGAAGGGCCCGGCACGGCTTTTGAAGAGAGCTGCTGCGGAGGTGGTGGGCAAAATGGTCCCAGTCTTCGGACTCCTGTTCCTGATGCTTTCCCCCGCGGCCGGGGACATGAGCGCTGGCGTTCTGGGAGGCGCTCTGACGGGAGCCGCCATCGACCAGCAGCTCGAGCGCTTCACGCAGCTGGCGATCGAGGGCAGGACCGTGGAGGCCGTCGCTTTCCTGCAAGAGCCGGGCTTCCTGCTTGCCGCCGACCACGACGGCCAC
>DASZHY010000584.1:0-4059 GCA_035949675.1 Thermoanaerobaculia bacterium | reverse complement strand
ACGCGCCCCCTACGAGGAGCTGGCGGCGGCGGTGGCCGGCGGCGAGGTGCCGCCGGCGCTCGCTGCGCCGCTGGCCACGGTGCTCGAGCTGTCGCTCGCCACCGGCCGGGCGCGGCGCCTGCACGGGCCGCAGCACGAGGCGGCGTTGCTGCGCTTGTTCTTCCGGGCGCCAGCCGGAGCGTCGATGCGCCGATCGGCCGAAGCTGCCACCAGCGCACTGGCAGCGCTCGCCGGCCAGCGCCTCGACGCGCTGACGGTCAGCGCGCAAGCTCCCGGCGTCTTCCGGCTGCAGCTCGACACCGACCGCTGCCAGCTGACCCTCGAGGTGAGCCGCGACGGCGTCGAGGTCACCGGCCTCGGGGTCGAGATCTGAGGGCGGGGATGGAGCCCTGCTATTACCCGGCGTTCCTCGACCTGCGCCGCCGCCGGTGCGTGGTGGTGGGAGGAGGCGGGATGGCCGCCGACAAGGCGCGGGAGCTTGGCGCGGCCGGCGCGCAGGTCTTCGTCGTGGCGGCGCGGCCGGGCTCCGCGCTCGAGGCGATGGCGAGCCGCGGCGAGCTGCTGCTGGCGCGCCGGCCGTTTCGCGCCGGCGACCTGGCGGGCGCCTTCCTGGCCATCGCCGCCGGCGACGATCCGGCCGAGCGCGAGGCAGTGTGGCGCGAGGCGTCGCAGCGCGGGCTGCCGCTCAACAGCGTCGACGACCCGCCGCGCTGCAGCTTCATCGCCGGCGCCGTGGTGCGGCGGGGCGCCCTCACGGTCGCCATCTCCACCGCCGGCCGCGCCCCGGCCCTGGCGGTACGGCTGCGGCAGTGGCTCGAAAGCAAGCTCGGCGCCGAGCACGCGCGGTTCCTCACGCTCGCCGGCTCGGTGCGCGCCGCGCTGGTCAAACGCCAGCCCGATCTCGCTCGCCGGCGCGAGCTGTGGTACGCCCTGGTCGACTCCGACGTCCTCGAGCTGCTGCGGCGCGGCGACGAGGCCGGCGCCAGGCGGCGCTTTGCCGGGATTCTGGGGGTGGAGCCCGCGGCTGCGGACACCGGGGGCTCGGAGGCCGCCGGCAACTCCGCCGCTGCCGCATGCGTAGGGGTAGTTCAATGAGCCGTGGCCTCGCCGGCAACTACCGCCGCCGCGGCGCCGCCCCGGGCGGCGGCGGCGACGGCGTCGTCTACCTGGTGGGAGCCGGGCCGGGCGATCCCGAGCTGATCACGGTGCGAGGCCTGCGCTGCCTGCGGCAGGCGGACGTGGTGGTGTACGACCGGCTGGTCGACTCGCGGCTCCTCGCCGAGGCGCCGGCGGCGGCCCGGCGCGTCTTTGCCGGCAAGAGCCCCGGCCGCCAGGCACTGCGCCAGGAGGAGATCAACGCGCTGCTGGTGCGGCAGGCGCGCGCCGGCCGGGTGGTGGTGCGGCTCAAGGGCGGCGATCCCTTCGTCTTCGGCCGCGGCGGCGAGGAAGCCCTTGCCTGCGCCGCCGCCGGCGTCGCCTGGGAGGCGGTGCCCGGCGTCACCAGCGCCGCGGCGGTCCCCGGGCTCGCCGGCATCCCGCTCACCCAGCGCGGCGTCGCCGCCGGCTTCGCGGTGGTGACGGGACATTGCGCCGGCGAGGACAGCCTCGACTGGGGGGCGCTGGCCCGCGTCGACACGCTGGTGGTATTGATGGGCGCCGCCCGCCTGGGCGAGATCGCCGCCATCCTCCGCGGCCACGGCAAACCGTCCGAGACACCGGTGGCGGCCATCGAGAACGGCACCCGCCAGGGCGAGCGGGTGCTGACCGGCACCCTGGCCGACATCGCCGCGGTCGCCGAGGCCGCCGGTCTGGCCTCCCCTGCCACCATCGTCGTCGGCGAGGTCGTCCGCCTGCGCGCCGCGCTCGCACCCGCGCCGGCCGTCAGGCATTCCTTTCCAACTTGCGAACACGGATCACGGCTGCAGGCAGGGCAAGGATCTCCGGGTCGCCGGTGATGATCGGCGCACTCGCCGCTCGACCGGTAGCGACCGCGAAGGCGTCGGCGTACGCCAAGCGGTGTGCAGCCTTGATCCTCGCAGCCTCCAGCACCAGCCCCTCCCGCGCCTGAACGATCTCGATCGGCAGCGCCTTGATCTCAGCGAGACGCTCCTCGGCCTGCGTTACACCCGTGAGCTGGGTCAGCCGATAGAAGACCTCGCCGAGGTTGACCACGTTCAATAACAACCGGAGGTTCCCAGCCCGCGCGCGTCGAAGGTAGCGGCGCATGGCCGCGGCACCGGGTTCTTCGGCGCGCAAGAACGCGAGGATGCTCCACGAGTCAACGACCGCGACGCTGCCGGTGCTCATCGGCCTCGATTTCGGCGCGGTGCTCTGCCTCCAGCTCTACGAGCGGATCGCGGGGCGCTGCCTGCAAACAGCCGTACAAGCGGTCGATGGGGTCGGCGGTCTCGAGCGGCGAGAGACGCACCGCGCTGGCACCCACCTCTTCTACGGCGAGCTCCGTGCCAGGCGCCCACCGGAGCCGCTCGCGGACGGCCTTGGGGATCACCACCTGGCCCTTGCTGGTCAAGCGGGTCGCGGTTGCCACGACAGGTATCTTACCATGCCTGTAAGACGAGAGGGCTCCGCCACGGGTGCCATCCGGCCACGCTCAGGCGCCGCTCCCGAGCCTGCGTACCGGCGAGACGGTTGTCAGGTTGCGCGCCGCAGAGTCGGCGGTGACGCTACACCCCGCCGAGCCAGGGGTAGCCCTGGTTTTCCCAGTAGCCTCCGGGACGCTCGGCGGTGAAGGTCATCGCGGTCAGGAACTTGGTCAGCTTGTAGCCGAGCTTGATCGGCGAGTAGAGGCGCAGCGGGGCGCCGTGGGCGGGAGTGATCGGCCGGTCGTTCCAGGCGTAGGCCAGGATGGTCTGCGGGTGCATGGCGCTCTTCAGGTCCCAGCCGTTGAAGTAGCCGCGGTCGAAGGTGTCGAACCGGAGGTAGCGCGCGGCGGCGGTAGGCTCCGCCATGGCGATGACGCTGGCGAGCGGCGCGCCGGTCCAGGTGGCGATCGCCGTCCAGCCCTCGACGCAATGGTGCTTGACCGTGTAGGTGACCCGCGGCAGCGCCTGCAGCATCGCGATCGTGAGCCGCTGCGGCTTCGCCACCAAGCCCTTGACCTCGAAGGCCCAGGCCGCCGGGTCCGCGACCACCGGCAGCGGATGGGTGAGCGCGTACGCCGGAAAATCGCGGGGCGCGGTGCGCTGCGACACCTTGTACTGCGGCGCGAGCCGGGTCGAGGACAAGAAGATCTTCTCCCCCACCCAATCGTTGACCTGCGAGATGGCGTGCAGCTTCGGCCCGAGATGCGGACCGCCGTCCCAGCCGCAGGCGGCGGCCAGAGAAGCTGGACCCGCCGCCAGACCGAGCCGGAAGAGGTCGCGGCGCGAGAGCCGTGAGTCAGTCATGGCTTGGGAACCTCCCCCGGTACCAGCCGGTGATCATCGCGCGCAGCGACGCCGGGTCGACCACCAGGACCAGGGTCACGTGCACCAGCGTGAAGGCCAAGAATAGAAACACCGCCCAGAAGTGCCAGTACCGCGCGAGCTCGTAGCCGCCGAACAAGGCAGTCAACCACGAAAGCTGAGCGGGCTTGTAGATGGCAAAGCCCGAGAGCACCGAGATGACCCCCAAGAGCAGGATGAAGGTATAGGCGCCTTTCTGCAGCGCGTTGTGCTTTCCCTGCGGCGGGTGCTCCTTGCGGAGGCGCAGGTAATAGAGCTGCATGGCCATGGCGCGCGGCACGTCGCTGGGCCGAAACAGCAGCGATCGCCATTCGCCCGAAAACACCAGGTAGAGCAGGTACGCAGCGCCAGTGATCACGAACGGCCAAGCCAGCGCGAAGTGCCAGTTGAGGCCGCCGGCGAGCCAGCCGCCGAGCCGCGACCACGGCGGGAAGGGCTTGCCGTCGAAAGGATTGGGATAAAACGGACCGCCGCGCTTACCGAAGTGGCCGAAGGCGTTGTAGATCTGCAGCCCGCTCGCGATCATGCCCGCCAGCAGCACGGCGTTGGCCCAGTGGGTGACGCGCACCAGCCAGTGGTGGCGATGGACCAGCGG
>DASZHY010000583.1:0-12263 GCA_035949675.1 Thermoanaerobaculia bacterium | reverse complement strand
GGGGCTCAGCGAATCTGAAGCACCGGTGAAGATGCCGGTTACCCGCACGTAGACGGAAAGACCCTGTGCACCTTTACTGCACCCTGGCAGTGAACCCCGGTGCGCTATGTGTAGGATAGGTGGGAGGCTGTGAAGCCGGTGCGCTAGCATCGGCGGAGCCAACGGTGAAATACCACCCTTAGCGTTCTGGAGTTCTAACCGAGGCCCGTGATCCGGGTCCGGGACATTGTCAGGCGGGTAGTTTGACTGGGGCGGTCGCCTCCCAAAGAGTAACGGAGGCGCGCGAAGGTTCCCTCAGGCTGATTGGAAACCAGCCGAAGAGCGTAAAGGCAGAAGGGAGCTTGACTGCGAGACCTACAAGTCGAGCAGGTACGAAAGTAGGCCTTAGTGATCCGGTGGTCCCGTATGGAAGGGCCATCGCTCAACGGATAAAAGGTACGCCGGGGATAACAGGCTGATCTCCGCCAAGAGTTCACATCGACGCGGAGGTTTGGCACCTCGATGTCGGCTCATCACATCCTGGGGCTGAAGCCGGTCCCAAGGGTTCGGCTGTTCGCCGATTAAAGTGGTACGTGAGCTGGGTTTAGAACGTCGCGAGACAGTTCGGTCCCTATCTCGTGTGGGCGCAGGATACTTGAGGGGATTTGTCCCTAGTACGAGAGGACCGGGATGGACGAACCTCTAGTGCACCAGTTGTCGCGCCAGCGGCACGGCTGGGTAGCTATGTTCGGAAAGGATAACCGCTGAAAGCATCTAAGCGGGAAGCCCCCCCTGAGATGAGGTATCCCTGAAGACCCCTGGAAGATTACCAGGTTGATAGGCAGGAGGTGTAAGCGCTGCAAGGCGTTGAGCTTACCTGTACTAATCGGTCGTTTGGCTTGACCAATTGTTCGCTCTCTTAGTTCGACGGATCCTATCGCTCCTGACCCGATTCGGTTTTCACGATTTTGCAGCCAAGTTGCGGCCGATTCGGCCGCCGATTTGCCTGCGACAGCGCTGCGAGAGTTCTTTCAAGTTCAGGCTTTTCCGGTGGCTCTGGCGAGGGGGAAACACCCGTTCCCATTCCGAACACGGCAGTTAAGCCCCTCAGCGCCGATGGTACTGCATGCGCAAGTGTGTGGGAGAGTAGGTCGTTGCCGGGAAGCTAATCTTATTTCAGGCCCTCGAGAGATCGAGGGCCGTTTGTTTTCTTGCCTCCGGTTCGCGCAAGCTTGCAGTGACGATCCCGTGACAGGTCGACGACGGCTGCTTGCCGGGTGACGCCGGACCGCCCGCCGGGCCGCCCCGCTACTCCTATCCGCGATAAGATCGCCGCATCCGGCCGCGGTTGGCCCAGAACGCCATGTTCAGTCTGCCCGAATGGAAAGGCGGACGCGGCATGGTGGGCGCGGCCGGCTCGCTTGCCATGAGGAGAGAATGATGCGGTCCACCGGCCGTCGCCGTTTCTGGGTCATGATCCCGCCGGCAAGGCTGCTCCTGGCGATGGTGGCGCTCGCGCTGGTGGCGCTGGGCGCAGTCGCCTGCGGCCGTGGCGGCGGCTCGTCCAGCTCCGGTTCGTCCGCCGCCGGCGACGGGGCCGCCGCCGCCCGCCCGCGCGACCCTGACGCCCTGCAGCTGCTCTTCACCTATGGCTCGGAGAAAGAGGACTGGATCAAGGAGGTCACCGCCCGCTTCAACGACGGCGGCTTCAAGACCGCGGCCGGCAAGCCGATCTACGTCGAGGCCGTGGCCGAGGGCTCGGGCGAGTCGATCGACGAGCTGCTCACCGGCAGCCGCAAGGCGCACCTGACCAGCCCGGCGTCGGCAGCCTTCATCAAGCTGGGCAACGCCGAGTCCCGCACCCACACCGGCAAGGACCTGATCGGCCCGACCCAGAACCTGGTGCTGTCGCCGGTGGCGATCGCGATGTGGAAGCCCATGGCCGAGGCGATCGGCTGGGGCACCCGCCCGGTGGGCTGGAGCGACATCCTGGCGCTGGCGCGCGAGCCGCGCGGCTGGGCGGCGCACGGCCACCCGGAATGGGGGCCCTTCAAGCTGGGCCACACCCACCCTGAGTACAGCAACAGCGGCCTGATCTCGCTGCTGGCCGAGACCTATGCCGCGGCCGGCAAGTTGACCGGCCTCAGCCTCGCCGACGTGCAGCGGCCCGAGACCGCCGCCTACGTTGCCGGGATCGAGAGTGCCATCGTCCACTACGGCAGCTCGACCGGATTCTTCGGCAAGAAGATGTTCGAGAAGGGCCCGGGGTACCTCTCGGCCGCGGTGCTCTACGAGAGCCTGGTCATCGAGTCCACCTTGCCCAAGTACCAGCTGCCCTTCCCGGTGGTCGCCATCTACCCCAAGGAAGGGACCTTCTGGAGCGACCACCCGGTCGGCATCGTCGAGCGCGAGTGGGTGACCCCGGCGCACCGCGAGGCGGCCAAGGTCTACGTCGACTACCTGCTGGCCCGGCCGCAGCAAGAGCGGGCCATGCAATTCGGCTTCCGCCCCTCGGCGGTCGAGATCCCGCTGGCCGCGCCGTTCGACGCCGCTCACGGCGTCGATCCCAAGCAGCCGCAGACCACTCTCGAAGTGCCGCCGGTCGAGGTCATCGACGCGGTCCGCAAGCTCTGGCACCAGAGCAAGAAGCGCTCCCAGATCACGCTCGTGCTGGACATCTCGGGGAGCATGAACGACGAGCACAAGCTCGAAAACGCCAAGGCGGGAGCCGAGCAGCTGATCAACCAGCTGGATGCCGACGACACCTTCTCGTTCCTGCCGTTCAACAACCGGCTGGACTGGGCGGTTCAGGGCCTGGCCCTCCGCGATGCCCGCGACCGTGCGCTGTCCACCCTGCAAGGGGTCTTCGCCTCCGGCGGCACCGCGCTCTACGAGGCGGTGGCCGAGGCTTACGACTACCAGCGCCGGCTCGCCGCCAGGGACCCCGGAAGGATCTCGGCGGTGGTCGTGCTCACCGACGGCGAGGACACCGACAGCACGCTCAAGCTGCGCGACCTGCTGGCCAAGATCGGCGGCGGCAGTGAAAGCCAGAACATCCCGGTGTTCACCATCGGCTACGGCCGCGACGCCAACCGCCAGGTGCTCGAGCAGATCGCGACCGCCACGGGTGCCCGCTTCTACGTCGGGACGCCGGAGAACATCCGCAGCGTCTTCCGCGAGATCTCCACTTTCTTCTAGTGGCCGTCACGCCACGAGGTCCGCGATGACCGATCCCCAGCCTCCCAAGCTCACCGCTCTCGGCAAGCTCGTGATCCTGCTGTTCGTCGCCGCCTGCGTCTACGGCGCCTGGGTGCTCCTGGTGAAGAAGCCGGCAGGCGCTCCCGGAGGCGGCTCGGGGGCCGCGGGTCAGGCGGCCGGAGGCAGCGGCTCCGGCTCCGCCGCCGGGAGCTCGGCGGCCCCGTCCCCGGCGAACAATGGCGGGGGTTTCCTGGGATTTGGCGGCGGCAACGGCCCTGCTGCCGAGATCGGCATCGCCTACGGCACCGAAAAGGAACGCTGGCTGCAGTGGGCCGCCGCCCGCTTCGCCGAGACCGCCGACGGCAAGCGCATCAAGTTGAACCTGATCCCGATGGGATCGCTGGAAGGGGCCCAGGCGGTCCTCGCCGGCGATACCCGCATCCACGTCTGGAGCCCGGCGTCGTCGCTCTACAAGGACGTGTTCGCGCAGGAGTGGCAGCTCAAGCACAACGCCAGCCCGTTCAAGCGCGAGGAGAACCTGGCCCTGTCGCCGATGGTGTTCGTGATGTGGAAGGAGCGTTACGACGCCTTCCTCGCCAAGTACCACGAGGTGAGCTTCAAGACCCTCGGCCAGGCGCTCGCGGAGGGCTCCGGGTGGGAGGCGATCGCCGGCAAGCCCGAGTGGGGCCTCTTCAAGCTCGGCCACACCCACCCCAACGAGTCGAACAGCGGCCTGGCCACCCTGGTGCTGATGGCCTACGACTTCCGCGGCAAGACCCGCGGCTTGACGCTCGCCGACATCCTCGATCCCGGGTTCAACAGCTGGGAGCAGTCGTTCGAGCGAGCGGTCAGCGGGCTCACCAACTCGACCGGCAACCTGATGCGCGACATGGTCCTGCGCGGGCCCTCGGCCTTCGACGCGGTGGTGGTCTACGAGAGCGTCGCCATCGACTACCTCAAGAACGCCGAGGGCCGCTGGGGCGAGCTGCGGGTCGACTATCCCAAGCGCAACCTGTGGAACGAGAACCCCTACTTCATCCTCGACACGCCGTGGAGCAGCAAGGAGCAGCGCGAGGCGGCAGCCAAGTTCCTCGACTTCCTGCTCACCGAGCCGATCCAGCGCCAGTCGCTGGTCCACGGCTTCCGGCCGGGCAATCCGGCGGTGCCGGTCCGCTTTGCCGGCAGCCCCTTCGTCGACTACCAGCGCTTCGGCCTGCGGGTCGACCTCGGCACGGTCTGCGAGCCGCCGCCGGCCGAGGTGATCAATAATCTCCTGGCGGGCTGGGAGCGCGCCCACGCGTCGCGCTAGCGTCTTGGGCCGGCGAGGCGTGATGGAGACTGGATAGAGGCACGCCCGGCCGCGCTTCGCCATGCTCGATTACCTCAAGGCGGCCTTCTGGATCGCCATCCCCGTCCCCGGCCTCGGACGGCTGCCGGTCAACGTCCTGCTGGTCGCCGGCTGCGCCATCCTCGGCTTCGCCAACCCCGGCTTCTGGCTGCTCGGCACCGGCGCCGAGGCGGCGCTGCTCACCGTCCTGGCCACCAACCCGCGCTTCCAGCGGGCGGTGGACGCGCGCCGGCTCTCGGCGGCGGCCGGCGAGGCCGAGCTCCATCGCCAGGACCTGGTGCGGCGGCTCGATCCGGTGGCGCGCAAGCGCCTCGCCGCGGTCGACGACAAGTGCGCCCGCGTGCTGCAGGTGCAGCAGGAGGCGCAAACCCCCGAGATCGGCCTCGAGAGCAGCCGCGACGCGCTGTCGCGGCTGAGCTGGATCTACTTGAAGCTGCTGATCGCCCGCCATCACCTGGTCGAGGCGTTGCAGGGGCAGGCAGGCGACGAACAACGAGTGCCGCGACTGGCGACGGCCGGAGGCGCGGCCGAGGTCGACCTCAAGCGGCAGCTGGCCGACCTCGACCGCGCCCTGGCGGCGCCCGGCGTGACGACGGCGCTGCGCGACTCGCAGCAGGCCACCCGCAAGATCCTCGAGCAGCGGCTGCAGAACATCGACCGCTGCCAGCAGACGCTCAAGGAGGTCGATGCCGATCTCGGCCGCATCGAGGCGCAGGTCGACCTGGCGCTCGAAAACGCCAATCTGCGCGGCGGCGGCGCCGTCGTCTCGGCCAACCTCGAGCTGGCGAGCCAGATCCTCGACGACGGGCTCTCCTTCGGCGACTCGGAGCGCGACGTCGCGGCCCTGGACGAGGCGTACAGCGCTCCGCCCGCCAGGGTCGGCGAGCAGGGTCCGGGGCGTTGAGGGCACGGCCGCGAACGCGTCGGCGCGCAGGGCGCGGACCCTCGAGTGCGCGGCTGCGAACGCGTCGGCGAGCAGGGTCCGGACTCTCGAGTGCGCGCCTGCGAACGCGTCGGCGAGCAGGGTCCGGACCCTCGTGTGCACGCCTGTAACCGCGGCGCCGCCCCGGCCGTCTTCTCGTACGTAGGGCGGGAGTCACCGGCATGCAGGCCATGGAAGCTTTGATGGGGCTCGAACCGACCGCCGGGGGTGACACCGCCCGCGAGACCACCGACTCCGCCGGCGCCGACTCCAGCGGCGCCGAAGAGGCGCGGCTCATCCGCGCCACTCTGGCCGGCGACGAAGCTGCATTCGCCGCGCTGGTGCGGCGCCACCAGGGCCGCGTGTTCCGGCTCGCCGGCCGCTTCTTCCGCCAGCGGCAGGACGTCGAGGAGGTGGCGCAAGAGACCTTCTTGCGCGCCTGGCTCAAGCTCGGCACCTACAGCGCGCGGGCGCCGTTCGAGCATTGGCTGACGCGCCTGTGCCTGCGCTGCGCCTACGATCGCCTGCGCCGGCCGGGCCAAGCGCCCGCGGCGTCGGGGGGCCCTTGGAGCCAGCGGAGCCAGCAGAGCCAGCGCGAGCCGCGCGACCAGCTCGCGGCGCCGGCCGCCGATCCCACCGCGCGGCTCGAGGTGGAGCGGTTGCTGGCAGGCCTGCAGCCGGCCGACCGCTTCCTGCTGGTGCTGCTCGAGGCCGAGGGCTGGTCGGTGGCGGAGATCGCCGAACGGCTCGGCTGGAGCCGGGTGAACGTCAAGGTGAGGGCTCATCGCGCCCGCCAGCGGCTGCGGCGGGTGCTCGAGGAGGGCTGAAACATGGACGCCAACTTCTCTCAGGGACGGGCCGCGGACCCCAGAGCGTGCCGGCGGGTGCGCGAGCAGCTGTGCGAGCCGGCGACCGGCGCCGCGGCCGCCGCGGCCGTCGCGGATCGGCACACGGCCCCGACTGCCCAGGAGGCCCAGACGGCCCAGACGGCGCAGACGGCGCAGACGGCGAGTGACGCCGGCATCAGCCCCGCCGGCGCCGCTGCCGGCGTGGCCGGCCACCTGGCGTCGTGTCCGGACTGCGCGGCCTTCGCTCGCCGCCTGGATCTGGTGCGCCAGGCGCTGGGCGGCACCCTCGCGACGTCCGATGGGGGGGAGATCGAGCCCGATCCTCAGTTTGCGGCGCGCGTCCTGGCCCGCATGGCGCGGCCGGCGGAGCTGATCGGCTGGGCGGCCTTCCGGACTCTGCCGGCGGCGCTGGGACTGGCGCTCGCCCTCGCCGGACTGGGCTGGCTGGGCTTGCCGGGAATGGCGGCCGCGCCGCCGTCGCCGCTGCTCGACGAGCCGCCCAGCTCGGACCAGCTGCTCACCTGGTCGTCGCTGCCGCCCGAGGTCGGGCCATGAGCGGGCCGGCGGCGCGGTGCTCGCGGTGCTCGCGATGTTCGCGATGTCCACAGCCATGAGGCGCTCCTCGGCGGTCGCCGGCGTCGTCGCGCTGTTCCTGGTCGGCGTGGCGGTGGGAGCGCTGGGCGCCAACCTGGTGAGTTGGCACCGGCCGTGGCGCGGTCTGGCCGCGCTTCATGGTGCGGCGGGGCACCTGGGGGGGCAGAGGATGGCCGAAGAGCTGCAGCGCCGGCTCGACCTCAACGCCGACCAACGCCGGCAGCTCGACGCCATCCTCGCCGACACCCACCGCGAGACCCAGGCGATCTGGCAGGAGGTGCGGCCGCGCATCCGCGAGGTGATCGAGCGGGGCCAGAACCGCATCGCGACCATCCTCACCCCCGCGCAGCGGCAGGAGTTCGAGGCCTATCGCAAGGAGCACGCCGCCCGCCTGCGCCTGCTGCTGGGCACCGGCCCGCACTGAAGAAGAGCTTCACTGGTCCCCTAGCCTCAGCCCCACAGCCTCACTGGTCCCACAGCTTCACCGGTCCCACAGCCGCTTCCACCACGGTTCCTCGGGCGGCGAGCTGGCCGCCGCGCCGGCGTTGAGGTTCATCCGGCGGCGGACGTCGTCGAGATTCCAGCCGGTCAGCTCCGCCAGGTTGCGGGCCTCGCGGTCCCAGCGGTGCCGCAGCTCGCGCCGGTACTCGGCCGCGGCTTCGCAGGTGGCGCCGCCCTTCCAGGCATGGCGCAGCACGTAGCGGCCCTGGAAGTTGTCGCGGTCGCCGGTCTCCTGGAAGGCGAGGTCCTCGGGAAAGTGCGGCGCATCGTAGCGCAGATGCAGGCGGGTGAGGAAGACGTCGCTGCCGCCCCCGCTCGGGCGCCGGCCCCGCGAAGGGCTGGCGGGTCCGCCAGGACGGCCCGGACGCGCCGCCGGCGAGACGTCGCCGCCGCCGTCGAGCCAGAAGACGCCCAGCTTGCCCAGCTCCTCCGGCGACAGCGGGTCGGCGGCGCAGGGGTCGCACCAGCTCATGTCCCAGGCGTATTCGAGAAACACGGTGCGCATCTCCTCGCGCACCACTTGGCGGTCGAAGAGCGCCTTGTAGAAGGTCCCGAAGTCGTCCTTGACGAACAGCGGCACGTCGTCGCCCGAGGGCAGCTTGACCGTGCGGTAGTTGGTCGTCTCGACCCGGCCGCGGCGCGTCAAGGCATAGATGAACAGCTCCTGCGGGCCGGCGGCGTTGACCATCCCCAGGCGGATGGGGAGCATGAAGCGCGGCGACTCGTAAGCGATCTGCAGCGGGCGCAGGTAGGAGAAGCCCAGCTTCGACCGCTGCTCGAGGTTCACCTTGGCGACGAAGAAGTGGAGGCCCTGCCGAATGTAGCTGCCGAGCACCCGCGAGGCGCCAGCCGGCACCTGGTAGCCGTTCTCGCGCAGCCAGATCTCGAGACCGTCGCTCTGGCGGGCCGACAGGATCAGGATGTCGTACTCGCCGACCGTGTAGGCGGCCTCGATCTTCACTCCCAGGCTGCGGGTGCGGCCGGCCGCCGCCGGCGTGGCCGGCAGTGCCGCCTCCCCCTTCTTGAACACCGAGAGGTCCGCGAGCTCCCGACGGCAGGGATCGGGGTCGAAGTACTCGACCAGGCGCGGCGACGACCAGGCGTCGAGGTGGTCGATCAGCGCCTTGTCGGCGACGTGGATCTGGCCGCGCTCGAGCAGCACCGGCACCGGAATGACCATCGCGAACTCCTGCGGCTTGCCCTGAAAGTCGTTGGCCATGGTCATGACCGTGCGGTCGCCGTCCCGCACCAGCACCACCTGCGACGCGCGGTTGTAGAGGTGGGTGTCGGCCTTGGCGACGTAGAAGCCGCAGAAACCGGCGGCGGCGCCGGCTCCTGCCAGCGACAGCAGCGGCAGGACCAGCGCGACGGCCGGCATCGGTCCGCGGCGGGCAGGCCGCGGGGCGGTGTGCGCGGAGCGTGTCATGTGAGTTTCCTTTCCAGGGAAAGCAGGGCTGGCCGGGGCCAGCGGTAGGTCTCGCCCGGCAGCAGCCGATCGATCAGCGGCACCAGCGGCGCCAGGCAGGCGAGGGAGAGCAGCAGGCCGGTGGGCCGGAAGAGCGCGAACTGCGCCCAGCCGGCGCCCGCGGCCACCAGCACGGCGAAGAGGATGCGTCCCGGACGCGAGTCGGGAGTGGTCTTCGGGTCCGAGATCATGAAGAAGGTGAAGATCAGGAAGGCGCCGCTCGCGACCTGGTGCAGGGGGATCGCCGGCGGCTGTCCCAGCCACCAGGCGCGGCCGACGAGGAGCGAGCCGTAGGCGGCGAGGAACGCCCAGGTGACGTCGCCGCGCGCCGCGCGGTTGACCACCAGCCCGCCCAGGCACAGCACCAGGAAGCCGAACAGCGCCGCGCTTCCCCACTGGCCGGGAGAGACCCAGACCTGGCCGCGGGTGGCGGTCATCATCAGCACCAGGCCGAAGTTGGTGGGGTTCCACAGGTGCTTGCCGCCAACGCGCAGGACGAACTTGCTGGCGATCGTGAGCACCGCGGTGGCGACCGCCAGCCACAGGCGGTCGGTGCGCAGCAGCAGGCACAGCGACAGCCCCGAGATGCAGGCGCTCTTGGGATCGAAGCGCGGCGGCGGCACCGCTGCGGCCGGCGCCGCCGGCGCTGCCGCTGCCGCCGGGGACCGGCTGGCGAGACGAGCACAGATCAGCTGGGTCGCGAGCGCCGCCGCCATCATGGCCACCGCCTGGGCGGCGCGCACCTCGAGGTCGAGGCGGAGGAGCCCGTAGGCCAGCAGCGACGCCAAGACCAGGATCTGGTAGTGGCGCGGGTCCCGCGGCCTAGGCCTTGGGGTCAGCCTCGGGCTTGGTCTCGGCCCTGGGCTCGGGCTTGGGCTTGGGCTCGGGCTTGGGATCGGGCTCGGGCTTGGGCTCGGGCTCGGGCCCAAGCTCCGGATCGGCGCCGGCGCCGGCACCTGGCTACGCCTCGGCATCGCCATGAGCGGACCTCCTCCTTCTGGAGCGGTTAGACACGGCTCCCGGCGCGCCGGCAACCGGCTGGGGGCAAACGCCTGCCGCCCGGCCTCCGTAAATGACTGTCAGAAGGTTGGCCGCCAGCCGAACGAGAACGCAGGATTTCGACCGTGGAGGATTGAAATGACAAGCCGCAAGCTCCCGTTGCACCTGGCGGCCGGTACGCTCGCGCTAGGGCTGGCGATCGCCGCTCCGGCGGCCGTCTCGGCCCAGCCGCAGGCAGGCCGCCTGTTCCGTTTCAGCAGCTGCGTGACCTGTTCGCAGCACAACCCGACGGTGGCCGGCAACGCCGCCGGCGACTTCCTGGGCACCTGGTTGGAGCCCACGAACGGGGTCAGCGAAGGCGTCTTCAGCCGGACCTTCGGCCCGGGCCTGACGCCGTTCGGCAACGACTTCGAGGTCGCCGCCGGGGGCCCCGGCCAGCCGCCGCAGTTCGACGGCGCGGCCGCCGCCGACTCCCATGGGAACTTCGTGGTGGTGTGGGCCAGCCTGGCCGACGACCAGAGCACCATCCAGGCGCAGCGCTTCGACCCCAAGGGCAATGCCCTTGGCGGACAGATCGAGGTCGCCGCCGATCCCGCCTCGTCGCCGACCACGCCGTCGGACTTGAGGCCGGCCGTCGCCGCCGCGCCGGGGGGCGGCTTCGTGGTCGCCTGGGTGTCCCTGGTGACGGCTGACCAGATGCCGGGAAACCCGCGGGTGATGGCCCGGATCTTCGACGGGGCCGGCACTCCGGCGGGGCCGGCGGTGCAGCTCAGCACCGGCGCCGCGCTCTCCGACCGTCCGAGCCTGTGCGTCAGCGGGACCGGCCGCGTCCACGCCGCCTGGACGTTCACCGACGTCATCCTGCCGTTCCAGGCCAGCCCGATCGGCGCCGTCGTGCGGCGGCTGTCGCCCGGCGGCGTGCCGCTCGGACCCGAGCAGGTGGTGGCCCCGCCCCTCGACAGCGAGTCGTCGGTGGCCATTGCGTGCGGGCGCGGCAACACCTACATGGTGGCCTGGCAGACGGCGCAATCGCCGGCCGTCTCCGGCAGCGACATCGTGGCGCAGCGCTTCACCCGCATCGGCCGCGCGGTGGGCGGGCGGTTCGTGGTCAACCAGCTGGTCGACAACGATCAGCGCAACCCGGCGCTCATCGCCGATGCGACCGGCGCCTTCGTCGTGGTCTGGGAAGGCAATCCGGGCGGCGTCAACGGCGTCCGCGGGCGCCGCTTCGGCGGCAACGGCGCGCCGCTCTCCGACGAGTTCTCGGTGTACAACGGCTCGCTGGGGGACTTCTCGCTCCTGCGTCCCGCCCTCTCCGGCGTCGGAGCGGGGAAAGGCTTCGTGGTGGCCGTGGACGCGCCGGGCGGGGTCGTCGGGCGGGTGTTCTCGGTGACGGGGGCCGGCGCGGCGGCGGCCGACGACCTTGCGGATGCGGGGACGGCTGCCGGAGCGGTTGCCGGGCCGGGGGTCCCGGTGGACGGCAGCGGCACGAGCGGCAACGGCCGCGGCGCGGGCGGGCTGTGGTAGGAGCGCGTTGACCAGGGAGAGCGGCGGCCGCCTCAGCGGGCAGCCGCCGCGCCGTCGCCTGTATACTCCTCGCCGTCTCCCGGCTGCCGGCACCGATCTCGGACGCCGGCACCTGCAACCCTTCAAAGGAGGGCGCCCCTTGATTCGCCACCGTCCATCGCCGTTGGTCAACCTGCCCGACCGGCGGGATCGTCAGGGCCTGGCCGCCCGCGTGGCCAGCCTGACGCTGCTCGCGACCCTGGTCAGCCTGGCGCAGCCCGCGGCGGCGTCCGCGCAGGAGCTCTACAACTGGACCGTGGGCGTCATGGGCGGCGTCGGCGGCTCGGTCGACGTCAAGCCCGGCAGCCGCAGCTTCAGCAACGCCAGCTGGCAGGTCGAGGGGCTGGTGGTCACCGAACGGCACACTCTCCTGGGGCTGCGGCTGGGACACCTGGCGCTGGGAGGCAAGGACACGCTGTTCGGCTCGCGGACCGGCGCCGACCTCTCCTACGTGACGCTCGCCGGCCAGTACATGTTCCAGGAGAGCTACTACGACTCGGGCGTCTATCTGGGCCTCGGCGCCTATCGCCTGGGAGGCAACGACGCGGTGACCGGCGCGTCCGCGAGCAAGACCGTGGCGGGAGCTGTGCTCGGCTTGACCGGCGACTTCAGGGCAAGCCGCCGCGTCAGCGTGGTGATCGAGGCTTCAGGGCACTACATCGACATCCGCAAAGCTCACATCTACGCCATGGCACACGGAGGGCTGGCGTTCCACTTCTAGCTTGCGGCGCCGGCGGCGATGGGCGGCCGGCAGTCTCAAGGGAACGGCGGCCGCTTCGGATCGGTCTCGTCGACGGCGGTGATGCCGTGCAGGGTGGCGAACTGGATCAGGCGCTGGGCGTC
>DASZHY010000582.1:0-2199 GCA_035949675.1 Thermoanaerobaculia bacterium | reverse complement strand
ACGCCCGAGAGGCGCACGCGCCGTCGCGGAAGCCTTACTTCCTGACCTTCGGCTTCCTGATCGTGATGACCTTCGTCACCGTGGGGGTGGCGGAGTTCAACCTCGGTCCGCTCAACGACATCGTGGCCCTGACCATCGCGGTGCTCAAGGGGACGGCGGTGGTGCTCTTCTTCATGCACGTGAGCCACAGCTCGAAGCTCACCAAGCTCACCGTGGTCTCGGGCTTCCTGTGGCTGGCGTTCATGATCTTCATCACCATGTCGGACTACTGGACGCGGGGCTGGCTCGATACCTTCGCGTCCGGCCGGTAGCGGCTTGCGCAGCAACGAAAGCCTGCTGGAGCTCCTGCTCGAGCTACAGGTGCTGGACCGGATCCCGCGCAGCGGCTTCGTGCTGCGCGGGGTCGCCGCGCCGGAGAGCGTGACCGAGCACTGCTGGCACGTGCTGTTCATGGTCTGGGCGCTGGGCGAGCGGGTCCCGGGCCTCGACGTGGCGCGGGCGGTGGAGATCGCGCTGGTCCACGATCTCGCCGAGCTGCGGGTCGGCGACTTGCCGCGCACCGCCGCGCGCTACCTCCCGGCCGGCGCCAAGAAGACCGCCGAGACCGCGGCGGTGGGCGAGGTGCTGGCGCCGCTGCCGGAGCGGGCCCGCCGCCTCTACGCCGAATACCAGGAGGGCGTCACCCTCGAGTCGCGGCTGGTCAAGGCCTGCGACAAGCTGCAGCTCATGTTCAAGGTGGCGGTCTACGAGAGCTGGGGCAGCGGCGCCCTGGCCGAGTTCTGGGAGAACCCCGACAACTTCCCCGCCCCCGGCATCGCGGCGGTGGACGAGCTGTTCGCCGAGCTCCGCGCGCGCCGCAAGCCCGCCGCCCGGTGACGGGACGCCAGCTGAGCTAAAATACCTTCAAATGTCCTTGAAGGCTGGCGACCGGCTGGGCCGCTACGAGATCCTCTCGTTCCTCGGTGCGGGAGCGATGGGGGAGGTCTTCCGCGGCAGGGACAGCCAGCTGCGGCGCGAGGTAGCGATCAAGCTGCTCGCGAGCTCGCTGGCCGCCGATCCCGAGCTGCTTCTCCGCTTCGAGCAGGAGGCGCGGGCGGCCGGCTCGCTCAATCACCCCAACCTCCTGGTGGTCTACGACGCCGGCAGCCACGAAGGGCGCCCCTTCCTGGTCAGCGAGCTGCTCGAGGGCGAGTCCCTGAGCAAGCGGCTGGCGAGCGGCGCCCTGCCGCCGCGCAAGGCCGTCGAGTACGCCACGCAGATCGCCCGCGGCCTCGCCGCCGCGCACGCGAAAGGGATCGTGCACCGGGACCTCAAGCCGGACAACCTCTTCGTCACCCGCGAAGGCCAGGTCAAGATCCTCGACTTCGGGCTCGCCAAGCTCACCCAGCAGCCGCTTCCCAACCCGGACGACAAGACGCAGCTGATGCCGACGACCGCGGGCACGGTGCTGGGCACGCCGGGGTACATGGCGCCCGAGCAGGTGCGCGGCGAGGCGGTCGACCACCGTGCGGACCTCTTCTCGTTCGGAGCCGTTTTCTACGAGATGCTTTGCGGCCGCCGCGCTTTCACCGGGCGCAGCCCGGCGGATGTCATGACGGCGGTGCTGCGCGAGGAGCCCCCGGAGATCGGCGAGCTGACCGGCAAGGTGCCGCCCACCCTCGAGGGGATCCTGCGCCGCTGCCTCGAGAAGGACGCCGGGGCACGGGCGCAGTCGGCCCACGACCTGGCCTTTCATCTCGAAGTCCTGGCGGCGCCGTCGGCGGCGAGTGGAGCGCTGCCGGCGCTGGCGCTGCCGGCGTCGCCGTGGTTCGGGGCTCGCCGCCCGGTGCCGCTCGCCCTCGCGGCCGGGCTGGCGGCCGCCGGCCTTCTCGTCGGGCTCCTCGCCGGACGCACGTGGCGGAGCGATGACCGTCCGCCGACCTACCAGCGCCTCACGTTCCGCCGCGGCATGCTCGACGCCGCCCGTTTCGCGCCGAACGACGCGATCGTCTTCAGCGCCGCCTGGGAGGGTCAGCCGCGGGCCCTCTTCTTCCAGCCCGCTGCGGCGGCGGATGCGATGCAGCTCTCGCTGCCGGCGGCGAGCGTCCTCGCGGTGTCGCGCGACGGCGAGTTGGCCATCGCCCTCGACTGCCGGGCCACCCACAACGGCACCTGTCGCGGCACGCTGGCCATCGCCCCGATGAGCGGCGGCGCGCCGCG
>DASZHY010000581.1:0-13353 GCA_035949675.1 Thermoanaerobaculia bacterium | reverse complement strand
GCGCCACGGCCAGCGCACCGATGGAGGAAACCGGCTGATCGTCGAAGATGGGCCGCCAGTGGACCCCGGCGTCGGCGGTCTTCCAGATCCCGCCGGAGGCCGCGCCCGCGTAGTAGACGCTGGGATCGCCGGGGACCCCTGCCACGGCCGAGACCCGGTTGCCCTCGGGCCCGATGTAGCGAAACTTCAGGGCGCCAAAGGGGTCGGAGGGAGCGGCCGGGGAGCCGGAGGGCGCCGCCGACTTCTCCGCCTCCTCCGCGGCGGCGAGCATGGGACAGACGAGGAGCGCGAGCGCAAGAGCCGACCGAAACACCAGGTTCATCAGCTTCATCAGGCCTCCTGCCGCCACGCCGGCTGGGAAGGTTCGGCACTTCGCGCCCGGGGCGTGGTTCACGCGCGCGACGGACTACTCCCAAGCTCCCCGCGGCGACGCGCACGACGATCGCGTGCGGTCCGGCTCGGATCCCTTCGGGGAGAGGTCAGGTGCGGCCCTGAGTCTATACGTCCGTCCGGTCCGGAAGTTGGAGGCGCTAGGTCAGCTCGCGCAGCCGCTCGGCCCCGAGCCTGGCGCGCAGGACCAGGAACAGCTCGGCGGTTGCCAGCGCGTCGATCAGGGCGTCGTGATTGGGGTAGGCGGGCAGGCCGAGGGCGGCGCGGGCTGCGGGGAGCGCGGCCGGCAGCGGCGGCGGGTGCGGGTCGAGCAGCAGCCGGCGGAGCTCGAGGCGGCGCAGCAGCACCACCGTGTCCACCGTTTGCGGCCGCGGGCGCGGCCAGCGGCGCCCCTCCCGGCGGTAGGCCTGCCGCAGGAAGCCGAGATCGAGCGGCGCATGGTGGAGGACGAGGATGCCCGCCCGCAGGCGGCTGTCCACCTCGTCCAGCAGCTCGCCGAGCGGCGGCGCCACCGCGAGCTCGGCAGGCAGCAGCTGGTGGGCGCGCAGCCCTTCCTGCGACAGGCGCGCCGGGTCGGCCGGGCGCACCAGGCTCGAGAAGCGCTCGCCGAAGCGGATCACCCCGCCGCGGATGGGCACCAGCGCCAGCGCCAGGATCTCGTCGGCGCGGGCCTCCAGGCCCGAGGTCTCGAGGTCGAGCGCGAAGTAGAGCGCTTCGTCCCAGGGAGGCGAGGACCAGGGCATCGCCATCTCAGGTCAGCCGGTCGGTGCCGTAGCGCAGCGCCGTCGCCTCCTGGATCTCGCGGATGGCGAGGAACGTCTCCTTGAGGTACTGGCGCTCGAGCGCCGAGAGGTCCCGCAGCCGCGACGCCGGCGCCGCCGCTTCGCCGCGGCGCAGGGACTCGATCTGCGTGCGCAGGCGCAGGCGCAGCAGGAAGCGGAACGCCTCGGCAAGGGTCGCCGCTCCCTCCTGGCTGAGCGTGCCGGCGGCTGCCGCCGCGGCCAGCCGCTCGAGCGTCGGCCGGGCCCGCGTGCCGGCGGCCAGCCCGTGCAGCCGCGCCAGGCCGACGATCGGCATGATGCCGGCGGCCTTGAGGTTGACGCCGCCGTGCTCGGCGCGCACCTGGTGGAAACTGCCGATCGGCGGCCGGAAGCCCAGCGCGGTCTTTGCCAGCTGGGCCATGAAGATGCCCTCGCGGCCCGCCCGCAGCAGCGTCTCGTCGAGCGCCTCGAGCCCCAGCGTGCCGTGGACGCGGCGGAAGTCGAAGAAGTTCGAGGCCTCGACCAGCGCCTGCGGCCGCGGGTCCTCGACCCACCGCTGGAACAGCCGCCGCCACTCCGCGAGGGGGTGGCGCCAGCGCGTCGCCATGAAGCCTCCCGGGCAGGGCGGGAACGCCGCCGTCAGCAGGCCCGCGACGCCGCGCTCGGCGAGCTGCCCGAAGTACGCGCCGGCAGCCGGCGAGTCCAGCTCCCAGACCAGGGCGTTGTCCTGGTCGGTGATCAGCGCCTGCTCCATGCGGCCTTCGGAGCCGAGCACGATCCAGGCGTAGGCGCAGGGGGGCGGTCCGAGGTCCGCCTCGGCGAGGCGCAGCAGGCTGGCGGTCAGGGCGTCGTTGAGGCGCGACACGATGCGTCCGATCTGCGCCGCGTCGGCGCCGCCCCAGGCGAGTACCTCGACCATGGCAGCGAGCTCGCGCGCGTAGCCCGCGGCGGCCTGCGGATCGCGCAGCCGCTCGATGTCGTGCATGAGGTGCAGCGGGCTGCGCAGGTGCAGGCGAAGCAGGTCGGTGTCGCCGATCAGCCCGATGACCTTGCCGTCGGCCGCGAGGGGCGCGTGGTGGACGTGGTGCTCGAGCATGAACAGCAGGACCTCGAAGAGCGAGGCGCCGCCGGGCAGGGTGAGCACCGGGTGCGTCATCGCTTGCGCCACGGGGAGGTCCGGTCCATGGCCCTCGGCGAGGACGCGGGTGCGCAGGTCGCGGTCGGTGAGGATGCCGGTCTCCGGCCCCGAGACCAGCACCGCACCGGTGCCGGCGGAGCGCATCAGCCGCGCGGCCTCGCCCACCGTCGCCGTGGCGGCCACGAAGACCGGCTCGCGGGTGGCCAGCTGGCGGGCGGGGATGGCCAGGTCGGAGCCCAGGCCCAGCGGCTCCATCTCCACGGCCCGGCGCAGGCGCCCGGCGAGGTCGAGCAGGAAAAACTCGGCGAAGGCCGGGGACGACTCGAGCAGGGAGTTGAAGACCGCCTCGGGCAGGCGATAGAGCAGGGTGTCCTCGGCCGCCACCGCGTCGGCGAGCGGGCTGGCGCGTGCAATCAGCGAGGGGAAGCCGAAGCAGTCTCCCTCCTCGAGCGCCATCAACTGCTGGCCGTCGCGCTCGAGGTGCACGGCGCCCTTGCGAATGACGTACAGATGCTCGCTGCGCGCCCCGTCGCGCTGCAGCACCCGCTCGCCGCGCGGCGCGAAGCTGACCTCGAGGCCGTCCTCGACGCGGTGCAGCTGGTGCTCGCCCAGACGATCGAACGGCGGATGGCGACGCAGGAACTCGAGTGGCTCCATCGCCCCCGGCGGCGGCATGCCGGCATTCTATGCCGCGCCGCCCGCGCCGCCCGGTAGGGTAAAGTAAGGCCCATGAGCGACGACGATCGGGCGGACCGCGACGCTGCCAAGGCCGACCACCTCCGCGATCGGCTGCACAGCGTCGCCGCACGCCTGCGCGAGGCGGCCGCGAACCTCGGCGGCGAGGTGATGATCGAGCTCCCGAGCCGGCTGGGCGACCACGAAGGCCTGCTGCTGGCGCTCGCCAACGAGCTCGAGGACCTGGTGAAGTAAGGCGCCCTGCGCCCAGACAAGGTCCGGCGCCGCCGCCTAGCGGAACAGCCGCGGCAGCTCTTCCGGAGGCAGCGGCGGGCTGACCAGGAACCCCTGGTACTCGTCGCAGCCGCTGGCGGCGAGGAAGCGCAGCTGCTCCTCGGTCTCCACCCCTTCGGCGATGACGCGGATGCCCAGACCGTGCGCCAGGCTGATGATCGCCGTGATGATGGCGCGCCCTTCCTGGCTGGCCTCGATGTCGGCGACGAAGCCGCGGTCGACCTTGAGCGCGTCGATGGGGAACTGCTTGAGGTAGGCGAGCGCCGCGTGGCCGGTCCCGAAGTCGTCGATGGCGATGCGCACGCCCATGCCGCGCAGCGCCGCCAGCACCTCGACGGTGAGGGCGGCGTTCTGCATTGCCGCGCTCTCGGTGATCTCGATCTCGAGCAGGTGCGCGTCGAGTCCGGTCTCGACGAGGATGCGGCGGATGCTGGCCGGGAGGCCGCGCTGCTGGAACTGCAGGGCCGACAGGTTGACGGCGAGGCGGAGGCCCGGCTGGTGGGCGGCGTTCCAGGCCACCGCCTGCTCGCAGGCGCGGCGCAGCGCCCACTCGCCGATGGGCACGATGAGCCGCGCCTCCTCCGCCACGGCGATGAAGGTGTCGGGCGACACCAGGCCGCGGCTCGGGTGCTGCCAGCGCAGCAGGGCCTCGATGCCGACGATGCGGCCGGTCGCGAGGTCCATCTGCGGCTGGTAGAACAGCTGGAACTCATGGCGCTCGATCCCCTGGCGCAGGTCGTTCTCGAGCGTCAGCCGCTCGAGCGAGCGGGCGTTCATGGCCGGCGTACAGAGCTGGTAGCCGTTGCGTCCCTGCTCCTTGGCGCGGTACATGGCGATGTCGGCACTGGTGAGCAGCGCTTCGGCGTCGCCGCCGTCGGCCGGGAAGAGGCTGATGCCGATGCTGGTGGTCAGGTACAGGCGGTGTCCGTCCACCTCCACCGGCCGCGCGACCGTGGCCAGGATCTTCTCGGCCATTCTGGCGGCCTGGCTGCCGTGGCCGACGTCGGGCAGCAGCAGGTTGAACTCGTCGCCGCCGACGCGGGCCACCGTGTCGCTCTTCCGCACCGACCGCCGCAGCCGCTCCGCCACCGCCTGCAGCAGGCGGTCGCCGGCGGCGTGTCCGAGGGTGTCGTTGACCAGCTTGAACTGGTCGAGGTCGAGGAACAGCACCGCCAGGCCGCGATGGTTGCGCCGCGCCAGGCCGAGCGCCTGGGTCAGGCGGTCGTGGAAGAGCATGCGGTTGGGTAGGCCGGTCAAGGCGTCGTGATAGGCCTGGTGGACGAGCTGGAACTCGGCGTCCTTGCGCTTGGTGATGTCGACCAGCGTGCCTTCGATGACCGGCTCCGGCTCGCCGGCGAGTAGAGTGGAGTTGGCCAGCACCCAGACCGGCGTGCCGTCGCCGCGCCGCAGCTCGAGCTCGTACGAGGTGAGCGAGCCGCGGGTCAGCAGGCGCTCGAGCAGCGCCTGGCGCTGCAGCGGCTCGGCGTAGTGGTCGATGATATTTCTGCCGATGCACTCGCGGCTGGAACTGAAACCCAGGATGCGCGCGAACGCATCGTTGCACTCGAGGATGCCGCCGGCCGTCGAGGTGCGGAAGACGCCGGCCAGGTTGCGCTCGAACAGCGTCCGATAACGTTCGGCCGCGGCGTGGAGCGCCGCCTCGGCGCGGCGGCGCTCGGTGACGTCGCGGAAGCTCCAGACGCGGCCGACCGGCTGGCCGTCGAGCAGCTGCGGGACGGAATAGCGCTCGATGATGCGGCCATCGGCGAAATCCAGCACGTCGAAGCTCTCGGCGCAAGGATCGGCATACAGCTCGTGCACCTTGTCGAGGAAGGCCTGCGGGTCCCGCAGGCGGTCCAGGACGTAGGCGAGCAGGGCGGAGTCGTCGGCGGCCGAGAGCAGCTCGGTGGGGAGTCCCCAGATCTGCGCGAAGCGCCGGTTGTAGGACACCACCTTGCCCTGCCGGTCCACGACCAGGATGCCGTCGGCAGTCGACTCGAGCGTCGAGCGCAGCAGCGAGAGCGAGCGCTTGGTCTCGGCCTCGGCCGCCAGGCGCCGGCTGACGTCGTTGGCGAGGACGATGCGGGCCCGGCGGCCGGCGAAGGCCAGCGAGTGCGAGGCCACCTCGACCTCGATCACCTGGCCGTCCTTCTTGCGGTGGGTCCACTGGCTGTCCATGCGGTGGCCGACGAGGTTGGATTTGAGGTCGGCGAGCAGCGCGGGAATGGTCTCCGGCGGACGGATGTCGTTGATGGTCATCGCCAGGAACTCTTCCCGGGAGTAGCCATAGAGGCGGACCGCCGCCTCGTTGACGGCGAGGAAGCGCAGGGTCTCGTAGTCGTAAACCCACATTGGCAGCGGGTTGCACTCGAAGAGCAGGCGGTACTGCTCCTCGGCGTCGGGCAGCCCGGAGGCTGCCGGCGCAGGCGGGATGGCGGGGCTCGGCATAAGGTGCCTGAACCGTAATTATAACCTTTCCGGCGAGCTTTCCTGCCACCGGCTGCTCGCGCGGCGGTGCCCCGCCGTCAAGCCGGGGCGCGTTCAGCGCGCCTGCGCGATGGTGAAGATGAAATGGTTACAAATTCAGGAATCTCTCGGCCTGGCGACGCCTTGCGGGCCGGGAAGGCAGAGCGCCGCTCGGACCAGGCGGTTGGGCCGGCGGGGCGGCAGCGGCAAGCCGCCGCGCCATGGTCGGGGCAGGGTAGGCGCCGGGCCTTCGACGGCCGCGCCCTGGCCGCTCGGAGATGCCATCTTGGCGGCAAGGCCGGGCTTGGTGGAGGAAGTTGCCAGGCGCTGCCGCTCTGGGAGGCGCGTTCCGCGGGCTGCCGCGGACGGCGGCGACGCTGCCGCGAAGTGGCTTCTGCCGGGCCTTTGCGGGTGCGCGGAGACCGCCGCTCCGCCCGCCCGGCGCGGGGCTGGCCACGATCTGGCCTTGTCCTTGCTTGGTTCCTATAGATGGAGGCGCCGGCAGCGCTTGAGCTGTCGCAAACCACGGAGGCATCATGAGATCGAGCCAGCGATTGGAAGCGCCGCCATCGACCAGCCTGCCACAGGCTCCTTACGGTCACCGCCGTATCGCTCTGCCGCTGCCCCGCGTGCTGGGGTTCGCGCGCCAGGATTCCGAGTTGCGTCCCTCCCGGCAGCTGGCCTTCGCCTTGCGCCCATTGCTGGGGCTGGCGCTGGCGACCACGGGCCTCTGTCCGGAACCGTCGCCTGTATCACGGCTCCGGCGCGGCCGGACTCGCCGCGCGCCCGATGCGGCGGGGGATCTGGAAACCCTGATCAGCGCCCTGTCCTCGCTGGTCGAGGTCGTGAAACTCCTGACGCCGAGCGAGGGCAGGGTCCATGCGCGGCTGGGCCACGAGGCGCTGCCCCCGCGCGATGAGTCCGGCGGCTCCGGCGGCGCTGGCGGCGCTGGCGGCAAGCATCGCGAGGGCCGGCAAGCTCGCATCGGCGCGGCCGGCGCGGCCGGCGCGGCGATGGCGCGCTCCGAAGTCGTCATCGAGCTGGTGAGCACCGCCGGCCCCGGTCCTTCCGGCCTGCCAGCACAGATCCTCGAAGACCTCGGCAGCCTGGCGTTCGAGCTCGCGGTGGTGGCCGCCATCGTCGAAGCCAAGGGCGGCGAGCTCTACCTCGGCGCGCCCCGCGGCGATTCCCGCAGCTTCGTCGTCCGCCTGCCGGTCCGCCGCGCTGCCGCCCGGACCGAGGGCCTGCCCGGCGGCAGCGGCGAGGGAGCCGTCTGCTGAGCGGTCGGACCAGGCGCCGAGGACGCGAGAGCAGGCCCGCGACGCGAGTGGCCGGGGCATTCACGTCACGAGCGGCAGGCTGAGCTCGAAGGCGGCGCCGGCGCCTGTGCCGGCGTCCGCGCCGGTGTCAGGAATCGCCGCGCCCGCGACGGGGGCCTTGGGGTCGACCGCCCGCAGGTCGCCGCCGAAGCCGCGGGCCAGGCGGCGGGAGAGGGCCAGGCCGAGGCCGACGCCTGGCGCGTCCCCGGTGGCCTGTTCGGCCGAACGGTGAAACGGGCGGAAGAGCCGCCGCCGGCCGGCCCTGTCGAGACCGCGGCCGTGGTCGCGCAGCGTGAGCAGCGCACGGCGCTCGCTCAGCTGAACCGTCAGATGTAGCCGGGGGTCCGCCTCGTTGCGCCCGTACTTGCAGGCGTTGTCAGCCAGGTTCTGCAAAATGCGCTCGACCGCGACGCGGTCTACCCGCACCCGTGCCGCGGCGGCCTCGGGCGGCACCTCGGTCGCGAGTGTCAATCCGTCCCGTTGCACTCTTCTGGCCAGCCGTCCGGCGGCTTCGGCCACCAGGGGCGCCAGCTCCACGACTTCCAGGTTTGCCTCGGCGCGGCCGCGCTCCACCCGGGCGAAGGCGAGGACGTTGTCGACCAGGTGTCCCAGGCGGTCCGCCTCGTCGCGCAGGGTGCCAAGGTAGGCGGGCCGGTCGGCGGCAGGCAGCATGTCGCCGGCGAGCATCTCGGTATAGAGGCGGAAAGTGGTGAGCGGAGTGCGCAGCTCGTGGGTGACCGCGGAGACGAAGTCGGCGCGCCGGCGCGCCAGCCGCAGGCTTGCCGCGAGCTGCAAGCCGGCGGCGGCGATCGACAGCAGCACGGCAACGGAGGCCACCGCGAGGCCGAGGCGCATCGGCGACCCGGTACCCGCCGTCGCGTCCGGCAGCGGGCCGGCCTCGAGGCGCAGCGGCAGCAGGGCGAGGCGCCTGCCGAGGTCGGCCGATTCCCCGGGCAGGAGCGGGAAGAGCGCGGCCTGCGGCAGCAGGTCGCGGGCCTGAGCCGCGAGCCACTCGCGCGTTCCGAGCCCGTCGAGGCGCACGCCTTGCAGGTACTCGTCGCCGCCTCGCGCCACCCGGCGGGCAAGGATCAGGTCGTCCCCGACCCACACTGCCGACATGCCGCCGAGTGCGCGCCCTGATGCGGGCGTCGTGGGCGCCGGGGACGGCCTGGACAGCCGGCCCAGGAAGGGTGGCGGGCGCGGCGGTCCGGGCGGTGCCTGTGGCGCGGTTGGCGGCGGCGCCGACGATGGCGCGGCGGCTGGCTCCGCCTTCGGCGCGGCGGCGAGCGGTGCCGCCGCCGGCGATCCCGCGCCGCCTGGGGCCGGCGCTGCCGGTGCGACCCTGGGTATATCCGTGGCGGCAGGCCCGGCCTCGGCGGACGGTGACCCGGCGGCTCCCGCGGGTGGCCGCTCCGGCTGAGCCCCGGGGGCTTGATTCTGGACCCCGCGCTTCTCGAACTCGACCCGGTTGAGCCGGCTCTGGTTGGCCATCTCGCGGGCCACCGGGTCCTCGGCTCCCTCGGGCCGGCGCTCGGCGCGCGCCGGGGCGGGGAGGGCATCGTTGGCGGCAGCAGCCGCCTGCGGCGACCGAGGAGCCGCCGCCTGTCGCAACGGCGACGCCTGCTCGGCTGTAGTGGCCGCGGCGGCGCCCCCGCCCGGCGCCGCCGTCGGCTGCACGGCCGGCGCCGCCTTCTGCGGCAGGGCTCGAGCCGCGGCGCGCCCCGGGCGCGACGCGCGCGCCGGCACCTCCCGCCCGGGCATCGGGCCTGGCTGGCTGGCGAGCGGCCCCTGCTGCAGGGCAGCCAAGAGGACGTCCCGTTTCGGGAGCGCCGCGCCGGACCGCGGGCCATCGCCGGCGGTCGCCCACTCGCGCACCTCGCCCGCGGGACCGATCTCGAAGCGCGCCGCGAGGTAGGGCCTCGGCACCTCGGCGGTGGGCGCCTGAGGATGGTTGACGGCCGCGTCGCCGGCGCGGTCCAGCGCCAGCGGCGCCGTTGCTGGCGCTCCCGAAGCGGCAGGCTCCACGGGCCGCGCGTTCTCCTGGGCGAGCAGGCTGGCGACTGCGGCGTCCATCCGCCATAGCGCAAGCCGCACCCGTTCTTCGAAGGCGGCGCGTTGCCGCGCCTCACGCTCCCTGGCTTCGAGGTTGACGGCAAGGTGCGAGATCCAGCCGAGGGCGCCGAGGAGAACGGCGGCGCTGAGGAGGAAGCCTGCCAGGAGGAGAGTGCGTCGCATCGGCGGGCGCGCCCGGTCGCCAGGCGTCAGGAGTTGAGCCGGTAGCCGCGGCCGCGCACCGTGAGGACGACGCGCGGCGGGTCCTGCTCGTCGCGCAGCTTCTTGCGCAGCCGGGCGATAGTCATGTCGAGCGTACGGGTGCGCACCCGCCGGGAGTCGATCTGCCAGACGCGCTGCAACAGCTCGTCGCGGGTCAGCAGACGGCCAGGTGAGGAGGCGAGATAGCGGAGCAGGTTGGCCTCGAGCCCGGTGAGCGGCTGGCGCGAGCCGTCGTCCCAGCGGACCTCCTCGCGCAGGAGATCGACCTCGCCCCCGGGCACCGTCAGACAGGACGGCCCCTGCGTCCGTTCGGCAGACCGGCGCAGGACGGACTCGACCCGCGCCAGCAGCTCGCGGACCGAGAACGGCTTGACCACGTAGTCGTCGGCGCCCAGGGTGAGGCCGCGGACCCGGTCCTCCTCGCCGCCCATGGCGGTCAGCAGGATCACCGGCAAGCCGGGACGGCCGGCGCGGATCGCCTGCAAGACCTGAAGGCCCTGGCGCCGGGGCAGCACGAGGTCGAGCAGGACGAGCCGCACCGGCCGCTCCAACGCGAGCTGCTGGCCGAGGTCGCCGTCGCCGGCTTCCAGGGGCTCGAAGCCCGCCCAGCGGAGGGCGTCGGCCAGGCCGCGCCGGACCGCCAGATCGTCCTCGACCACCAAGACCAGGTCCCGTGCCATGCCGCTGAAAACCCGCCGTGCCGTTCGAGTATATCCCCCGTCCCGGGCCGCCCTCGCTGTTCTCGGGCGGCGTTACGCAACGGTTACGTTGGTGCCCTGGTCCCCCGGCTACGCTTGCTTGGTGAGGCAAACGAGTCGAGCGAGCGAGTGAGTGAGCGATCGATCGAGCGTTGTCCTTCGCGGAAGGAAACCCGAGCGAACAAGAGCGAACAAGAAGGACAAGAGGAGGAGCCGATGAGCCTTCCCAGCCGGCTGTTTTCAGTTCTGATCCTGATCCTGATCCAGATCCCGGGTCTCGAAGGTGGGGAGGCGGCAGCTTCGCCGCACTCGCTGCCCTCGCCGCGTGAGCACGCGGTGGCCCGGCGCGCGGCCGAGGCCCTCGCGGCCGATGCGCCGGACGCGCCCGCGGCAATCGCGGAGCTGCGCCTGGCAGGCCCCGAAGCCGTCCCGGCCCTGGTGGCGGCGCAGGCGGAGCATCCGGTGGCTGCCGCCCGGTTCCGCGCCATGCTCGATCAGGTCTGTGCCCAGCGCGACTGCGCCGCGAGCCGCCTCTTCTGGTACACGGACCTCGAGCAGGCCAAGGCGGAGGCCCGGCGCACCGGTCGCCCCATCCTGTCCTTGCGGCTCCTGGGGCGCCTCGACGAGGAGATGAGCTGCGCCAACAGCCGCTTCTTCCGCACCGTGCTGTATGCCAACGAGGAGGTCTCGCGCCTGCTGCGCGAGGGATTCGTCCTGCACTGGAGCTCGGAGCGGCCGGTGCCCAAGGTGACCATCGATTTCGGCGACGGGCGGGCCTTGAAGGGAACGATCACCGGCAACAGCATTCACTACGTGCTCGACCCGCGCGGCCGGCTGGTCGATGCGCTGCCGGGGCTCTATGGTCCGCGAGCGTTCCAGCGGCTGCTCGCGGCCGACCGGGAGGAGGCGCTGGCGCTGTCGCAGTTCGACGATGCCTGGTTCGCTTTCGTTCTGGCCCGGTTCCATCGGCGAGAGCGGGCACGGGTCGATGCCGCGCTCGACCGCGATGTTAGCGGCATGGGAGGCATGGTAGGCATGGGCGGCAAGGGAGGAGCGGCGCAGCCGGCAGCGGACGAGCGGCGGCAACCGCGCTCCGGCGGGACTCCGACCGCCTACGCCGCGATGCCGCTCGCCATGACCAAGAGCATGGGAGAGGCCGTGCCGCTGGCGGCCCTGTCGATCGCCGGCCGGCAGCAGCAGGTTGGCGAGGTCGACTGGGCGCGGATCGCCGGACTCCATGCCGGCGATTGGCAGCTGGATCCCCGCGTTCTGGCCGAGCTCGAGCGCAAGCAAGCGGCGCGAGGGGAGGACGCGGAAAAAGGACGGGCGGCGGTCCAGGAGTTCCAGCGCCTGGTCGGCGTCGACACCATGCGCAACGAGTACCTGTTCCATGCCGTGCTCCACGCCTGGCTAAGCCGCGGACGCGAGGTCGAGAACCTCGACGCCTTCAACCGGCGGGTCTATGCCGACCTCTTCCTGACCCCGCGGTCGGACCCCTGGCTCGGCCTGGCGGCGCCCGAAACCTTCATGGCCCTGGAGCCCGGCGACCGCGGCCAGCGGTAGCGGTAGGCGGTGCCTGCCGCCGGCGCCACTGTTCGAGGTGCGCCAGGGCCTCGCGGATGGTCGTCTCGACGGGCCTGCTGTGCCGCGCGAGCTTGCCCATGAGCATCGCGCCCTGCACCGCGGCGATGCAGAAGTGCGCGAGCCCCGCCGCGCTGGCGTCGGGATCGAGGCGGCCCTGCGCCTGCTCCTTGATGAAGAACACCTCGAGACGGTGGTGCATGTGCTCGAAAATGCGATTGAGATCCTGGCGGATCAGCTCGTCGTTCTCCGTCACCTCGTTGCCGATGGTGCCGAAGGGGCAGCCGCGGGTCATGCCGAACCTCTGCTGCAGCTCGAGGTGTGCCGCGAACCAGCGCTCGAGATCCTGCCAGGAATCGATCTCGTAAGAGAGGCCGGCGCTGCCGGCGGTCATGGCTTGCAGATGGTGCTGCAACACCTCGTGCACGAGCCCTTCTTTGCTCTTGAAATAGTGATAGAACTGCCCCTTACCGGTTTTCGAGGCGGCGATGACCTCGTCGGGGCTGGTGGCATGGACACCCTGGCGGTGGAACAGGTCGGCGGCAGCCAGGATGATCCGCAGCCTGGTCTCGGCGCCCTTCTTGGATCTCGCTGCCGGTCTCCCTGGCATCGCGCCATCCTTTCCTGCTGTACCTGAAAGTACAACCATAGGGCAACTCAGGTGCGGGATCAAGCGGCTTGCGCACGCTCGTGGCTGTACTTGATTCCTGAGACCTGGCTGGCTATTCTCTCAGCTGTTTACGAGAGCTCATACCGGCTGAGGCGGCGAGTCGTCGAGGCGGTGTATGGTCAGGTTGGTGCCGGTAGTGTACCAGCAGGTCTGGGAAACACTGCACGGGCGCTCCGGCGGTCTCAGCCCGAAGGGCGGAGGGAACCATGCTCGATGCGACAAAGGCGGTGCTGGTCAGCGGCGCCACGGGACGCCAGGGCGGAGGGGTGGTCCGCCACCTGCTGGGCAGGGGTTGGAAGGTGCGGGCACTGAGCCGCAGCCCGGGCAGCGCCGCCGCCCGGGAGCTGACGCGGCAGGGCGTCGAGGTGGTGCAAGGCGACATGGAGGATCCTGATTCGCTGGCGCGCGCCGTGCGCGGCATCTACGGCGTTTACAGCGTCCAGGATTTCTGGGCGGTCGGCGCGAGGCGCGAGGTCGTGCAAGGCAAGAACCTCGCGGACGCGGCGGCGAAGGCAGGCGTCGAGCACATGGTCTACAGCTCGGTCGGCGGCGCGGAGCGGCGCTCCGGAATCGATCACTGGGAAAGCAAGTGGGAGATCGAGCGACACATCCGCGGCCTCGGCTTGCCGGCGACGATGCTGAGGCCCGTCGCCTTCATGGAGAATTACTACGTCGCGCAGGTCGAGATCGGCATCCTGAAGGGCAGGCTCGTGGACCCCATCCGCCCCGAGAAGACCTTTCAGACGATCGCCAGCGACGACATCGGCGCCTTCGCGGCCGTGGCTTTCGAGCGCCCCGCGGAGCTCATCGGCGCCGAGCTCGAGATCGCCGGCAGCGAGCTGACGAATCCGCAAGCCGCCGCGGTGTTCAGCCGGGTGCTCGGCCGGCCGGTCAAGTTCCGACGGCTGCCCATGACGGTTGTGCGGCTGGCAATGGGAAAAGAGTTCTATCAGATGTTCCGCTGGTTCAACGAGTCAGGTTTCCAGGCGGACGTCGCGGCCTTGCGGCGGCAGTACCCGGAGATCCATCTCCATACGCTGGAAGAATGGCTGCGCGCCGAAGGCTGGCACAAGCGAGCGCGGCAGCT
>DASZHY010000580.1:0-4004 GCA_035949675.1 Thermoanaerobaculia bacterium | reverse complement strand
GTGCCGGGTGCGCTCGAAGAGGTTGCTGGCGGAGCTTCTAGAGTAGTCGTCTGCAACGGCTCGTCGGTGACCATAGCCGAAAATTCTACCTCCGGAGGCCGCGGTCCGGGTTGCCCGACGCCCGCGTTCCCGGCGCCGCGGTAGCGGCGGGAGCGCGAGTCATGCGCTGGACACTGTTAACGTCAGCCTCGCCGCAGAGTTCCGCGGCCGCAAGGATCTCGGTTTGACGGTTTGGGGCAACTCGCGGCAAGCTGCGCCAGCAGCCGCCGCCAGGGCCGCCGCCAGCGTCCGTCGTCGTCCGTCGTCCGCCGTCCGCCGCCGTCCGTGGCGGCAGCTCAAGGTCCTATGGTGCAAGAGGCGCGCCGCCCGGCGCGTGCCCTTGTGCAAGAGGCGCGCCGCCGGGCGCGTGCCGGCGTGGGGGAGGCACCACCGAGAGCGCTAACCGGTGGCGTGCCGGCAGCGGGCGACCGCTTGCGCCGCCAGCCAGTGGAGGCGGGGCTGGTCGCCCCCGGCGCTTGCCTGGCCGATCATCCACTCGGCGTCGGCCAGCAGGTGCTCGATCCTCGCCCTGTCGCCTCCCTGGCCGCTTTCGAGCGAGGCGATGGCGAGCCCCAGCCGGCAGGTGACGGCCGGGTAGGGAATGGCCTCGACTGCCGGCAACGCCTGCTCGAACAGCGGCACCGCCTCGTCGGGCTCGCCGGCGTCGAGCAGCAGCCAGCCCTGCTCGACGACGGCCGCGGCTCTCTCGGCGTCGGAGCCGTAGGCCTCGAACAGGCGCACCGCGCGGTCACCCAGCGCCAGGGCCTCCTCCCAGAGACGCTCAACGCTCCGCAGCCTGGCGAGCGCGCGGCAGTAGAGGGCGCGCGCGTAGCCGAGGTCCGGTGTCAGCGCCGCCGCTTCGTCCCGCAGTCTGGCCGCCGCCGTTTCCTGATCACCGGCGTCGAGCAGGCGATGCGCCATCTCGCAGCTCACCTCCACCCGCAGCTGGACGTGGAGCGACGCGCCCGGATGGAGCGCAGCCAGATGGATGGCGATCTTCCGCGCCTGGGTGAGCTGCTGCAGGGCCGGCGCCGGCGCCGAGTCCCGCGACACTTCGAGCAGCCGCCAGACCACCTCGGGTGTCGCGTAGCGGGCGCTCGCCGCCGCCGCCGAGCGCCGCGGCTCGGGCAGGGCGAGCAGCTCCTCGGCCAGGGCAGGGGCCTCGCGGCATTCCTGCTCCAGCGCCGCCAGCTTGGCGTCGAGACCGCGGCCCTCCAGCCGCTGCAGCAAGCGCTCGATCGCCGCGGCAGCGGCGTCGCCGTCAGCGGCGTCGCCGTCAGCGGTGTTGCTGGTTGCAGCGGTGTCGCTGGTTGCAGCGGTGTCGCCGTCAGCGGCGTGGCTGGCGGCGGTATCGCCGGCAGCGTTGTCCGTCGCGGCTGCGGTTGTGGCAGTGGCGGCGGGCGTGCCGGCGGCGGTGTGCGTGGCGGCGGCGGGCCGGGGCTCTGCCGGGTCCTCTGTCTGCGCCCCGTGCAGCCGCAGGTGTGCGTGGGCCATGTCTCCCGTTCCTCTCTCTTTCTCTTTCTCTATTTCGAAGCTGCGGCAGGCGGCCCGGCCGGGCGAAACGTCCGTCCGCGGTCGCGCAGGATGTGATAGGCGTGAGCCATCCCTTCGAGTGTCACCGTGACCAGCTCGCGGCTGTGCTCGTCCATGGCGGCGATCTCGCGGACGCACCAGATGAGGCGCGGATCGGTCACCGGTGCGATCTCGCTGCGGCCTGCCAGCTGGTCCAGGCTGACGTCGAGGACCGCCGCCAGGCGGACGAGGACGGTGAGGGGTGGCGTGTGCACTCCCGCCTCGTACTTGGCGATGGCCGAGCTGGACAGCTCGAGGTGCTGCGCCAGGGCTCGCTGGCTCAAACCACGCTCTTCGCGCAGCGCCTTGACGCGCGCGCCGACAACGGCCGCAAGGTCGCCGTCAGCAGGCCAAGCCTGGGCTGCTTCGTTCATTCGGTCATATACTGACCTACCCAAACCCATTTTGCAACCGCTACGAGTCGGTCAAGGGGCCCCGGGCTCCTGGTGATGAGTGATCCTCATCATTGCTCCCCGACAGCCCGAGGTGCCGGCGACGCTGGAGATGAGCGTTGCGCAACCTCCGAATAGCGCCTTTCTGGCTGGAAATTGCGAAACTGAGGACCTGAGTACGCGGCCGCTGGACGCCATGAAGGCGCCCAGGCCTCCCCGCGATGAAGGAGGATTGTCATGTCATCACGTCTGTCCCACCGTTTCGCAGTCAGCGCGCTGCTCCTCGCCGTCCTGCTAGT
This sequence comes from Thermoanaerobaculia bacterium, assembly GCA_035949675.1. Lineage (GTDB taxonomy): Bacteria > Acidobacteriota > Thermoanaerobaculia > Multivoradales > UBA5704 > JASLEW01. The sequence goes on along the minus strand of DASZHY010000580.1, from coordinate 1,702 downwards.
CCTGGCGGCACCCCCGGCCCAAGCCGGCAGCAGATCGAGTCTGCTGGACAATCTAGGAGCCAAGGTCCAGTCCTGGCTAGCCGCCTGGTTGCCGGGAGCGGGAATTCAGGGCGAAGGCGCGACGGCCCGCGTCGGCCAAAGCCAAGGAGCGCATATCCCAGGGTCGTTGACGACACCAGGCGTCGGCGGCAGGCATGGAGATGGCGCTGGTAGACCGGCTCACCACGGTAGGATTAGGGTCGAATGCGGCGGACCGTCTGAACCGAATGGGTGCCCTTAAGCATTTAGCTACTAGACGGGGGTCCGATCCCCCCGCCTTGGTGGCGTCTTGAGGCAAAATCTAGGCGTCCCCTTTCTTTGATACGCAATCGATGGCACAATGATGTCTACAGGGGAAAAACGGTGCCCGAACATCTGCCTCCCGAAGACCTCGCGCGCTTCATGGCCGGCGAGCTCTCTCGCAAGAAGCGCCAGCGAGTTGTTCGCCACTTACTCCAAGGCTGTCCCGTCTGTTCTGCCCTCACAGCTCAGGGAGATTCGGCACCGGCTGAGTCCGTCAGTGCTTATGACCTACCAGTTTCGCGTGTTATCGCCAATGTTTCCAAGACAGTAGCCCGGGACGAGACGGCGGCGATGCTGAACTCGCTAATCTCCGGCGAACGCACTTGGAGCGAACTATCGGCTTGCAAGCTACCCACCCTTCGGGGGTTGCCAAGGATCAGGGCCTTGATCGAGGCAGGTCGCTCCATGCGACTCCACGATGTTCACGCGACGCTGCGTTTCACTCGTTTGGCGCGCTACGCCGCTGACCGTTTGAATCCAAAGGAACTTGGAGCTGAGGCCGTCGCCGATCTGCGAGCGCTTGCCTGGGCCGAGCTGGCCAACGCGCACCGAATTTGCGATGACCTTCCCCGCGCCAGCCGCGCGATGAATCGTTCGGTTTACTGGCTGGCTCGAGGCACTCGTTCGAGCCTTTTGCTTGCGCGTGTAGCAGACCTTCTCGCGTCCCTATTGTCTGCGCAGCGACGCTTTGCCGAGGCGGTGGAGCTCCTAGGCCTTGTTTACAAAGCTCACGCTGACCAGGGCCGTCACCACCTGGCAGGCCGGGCGCTGATAAGCATGGGTCAATACACTGGCTTAGGCGGCGACGCTGGCAAGGCAATTATCCTCTTGCGCTACGGCCTCGACCTGCTGGACCCGACGCGAGATCCAGTTCTCATTGCACAGACGGTTCAATCGATGCTGTGGTTCCTGGCCGATCTTGGCCGTTTCCGCACTGCGCGCCGCCTGCTGTGGCTAAGTCGACTTGTTCTCGAACAGAATCGCAATGCACTTTTCTTGTTACGGCTGCGTTGGTTGGAAGGTAGGATCTACGCCGGCCTTGCCGATTTTGTGCGGGCCGAGGCTGCTCTCCAAGAAACCAGGAATGGCTTTGCCCAGCGAGAGCAAGTCTACCCTGCGGCGCTGGCGGGGCTCGATCTCGCCGCGGTGTGGGTGCGTCAGGGGCGTTTCGCAGAAGTTCAGGCGCTGGCCCAGGAAATGATCGCCACCTTCCGGGCTTTGCGCATTGCCCGTGAGGCGATCGTCACGCTGCTGATCTTGCAGCGTGCCTGCCTCAGTGGCGGCGGTCAGCTGCTGGAGATCATCGAGATGGTGGTGACCTTCCTGAAGGACCTGGAGCGCCAACCGGCGAAGCGCTCCT
>DASZHY010000579.1:0-3238 GCA_035949675.1 Thermoanaerobaculia bacterium | reverse complement strand
GGCAGACGTGGAACTCCGAGGAGTGGGTCTGCAAGCGGATCTCTTCGACCGTCCGCTCGTCGTCGATCAGCTCGAGGATGCGCCGCTCGCCGGGCCGCGCGCTCTCCAGGTCGAGCTCGCGCAGGCTCACCGGGATCGCTTCCTGGGTGGGGATCAGCTGGCGGATGCGCCGCCATTCGTCGACCCGCTGCACCCCCTCCATGACGATGGCGGTGACATCCAGGCTCATCGGCACCATGGCGCTCTCGGGCAGCGCATCGTCGTGGAAGCGGAAGTCGGCCTCCGTCCACGAGAAGATGTCGTAGATGCTCTCCTCGGCCTTGAAGCGCAGCATGCGATGCAGGTCGTTCTCGCGCAGCGCGCCGGTGGTGACCAGGATCTTGCCCAGCAGGGTGCGGGTCTTTTCCTGCAGCTCGATGGCCTTGGAGAGCTCCATCTCGCTGATCAGGCCGTGGCTGACCAGGAAATGGCCCAGGTACTCCTCGGGCTTGGAGGACGAGGACGACAGGATGCGGCCGTCCTTGAAGTAGATCCGCTTCTCGATCTTGCCGCTGTTGATCTCGAGCGTGCCGCTCTTCTTGCTTTGCGACAGCCACTGCAGCAGCTCCTCGAGCTGCATCGTGCGGAGGTTGCCAACGATTCCCATGATCTGCCGGCGCCGATTATAGTTCCCATCGCTGCTGGCGACCCGAGCCGAAGGCCTTGCCGCCCCCGCGCCCCCTCCCCTTCGCCGCGATGGAGCTCTCTTCCTGGCAGCTAGATGAAACGCACGGGCGTCGTCACCTGGTCGCGATGAATGGTGTCGACGAAGCGGATGAGCCGGCGCGACAGCGACATGAAGAGCGTCGAGGTGCGGCTGCCGCCGCCGAAGAAGCGGACCCCTTTGAGCAGCTCGCCGTCGGTCACGCCGGTCGAGCTGAACAGGATCTCGTTGCCGGGCGCCAGGTCCTCGGTCTGATAGATGCGGTCCACGTCCTGGATACCGAGCGCCCGCAGGCGCTCCTGCTGCTCCTCGTTCGTCGCCTTCAGGCGGGCCTGGATCTCGCCTCCCAGGCAGCGCATGGCGGCGGCGGTGATCACCCCTTCCGGGGCGCCGCCGATGCCGAGCACCGCGTGCACGCCGGTGCCGCGCACCGCCGCCGAGATGCCCGCCGACAGGTCGCCGTCGGGGATCAGCCGGATGCGGGCGCCGGCGCGGCGGATGTCGGCGATCAGCTGCTTGTGGCGCTCGCGGTCGAGCACCACGATGGTCAGGTCCGAAACCCGGCGGTTGAAGGCGGTGGCGATGTTGCGCAAGTTCTCGGCGACCGGGGCGTCGATGTGGATGTGGCCGCGCGCCGTCGGTCCGACCACGATCTTGTCCATGTAGATGTCGGGGGCGTGCAGCAGGCCGCCGCGCTCCGAGGCGGCGAGCACGGCGATCGAGTCGGGGGCGCCCAGGGCGCAGAGGTTGGTGCCTTCGAGCGGATCGACCGCGATGTCCACCTCGGGAAAGCCGGAGGGCGGGGCGGACCGGGCGGCGGCCGCGGCCGGCGGGGCGCCCTGGGCGGCGTGGGCGCCCTGGGCGGCGGCCTGGGCGGCCTGGGCGGTCTGAGCCATGGCGGCGGGGCGGCCGGCGCCGAGCTCCTCGCCGACGTAGAGCATCGGCGCCTTGTCGCGCTCGCCCTCGCCGATGACCACGCGGCCGCTCATCGGCAGTGAGTCCATCTCCTTGCGCATGGCCTCGACGGCCACCTGGTCGGAGTGCCGCCGGTCGCCGAAGCCCATGGTCTTGGCGGCGGCGATCGCCGCCTGCTCGGTGACGCGGATGAAGTCCTGCTCGAGCAGCTGGTCGAGGACCATGTCAGCGCGCTCCCCGGGCCATGGCGGCCGTCTTTCCGGCGGCGGCCGGGGCTCCCTCGCCGGCCGGCGCTGTCGCCGCGGGCGTTGTCGTGGCGGGCTCGGCGGTCGGCAGCGGCGCGTTGAAGGCCGGGATGCCGGTGATCGCCTGGCCCAGGATGAGGCCGTGGACGTCGTGCGTCCCTTCGTAGGTGTACACCGACTCGATGTTGAGCATGTGGCGGATGACCGGGTAGTCGTCGACGATGCCGTTGGCGCCCAGCACCTCGCGCGCCAGCTTCGCGCACTCGCGCGCCACCCAGACGTTGTTGCGCTTGCCGAGCGAGACGTGATGCGGCTTCAGGCGGCCGGCGTCCTTGAGGCGGCCCAGCTGCAGGCACAGCAGCTGGCCCTTGGCGATCTCGCTGACCATCCACACCAGCTTCTCCTGCACCAGCTGGTGGCAGGCGATCGGCTGCCCGTTCCACTGCACGCGCTGCTTGGCGTACTCGAGAGCGGTGTGGTAGCACTCCATGGCCGAGCCGATGCCTCCCCAGGCGATGCCGTAGCGCGCCTGGTTCAGGCACATCAGGGCGTTCTTGAGGCCGGTCGTGCCCGGCAGGATGGCGTCGCCGGGGATGCGGCAGTCGTGGAAGCCGAGCTCGGAGGTGGTGGAGGCGCGCAGCGAGAACTTGCCGTGCTGGTCGGCGGCGGTGAAGCCGGGGGTGCCCTTCTCGACCAGGAAGCCGCGGATGCCCTCGTCGGTGCGGGCCCAGACCACGGCGACGTCGGCCAGGGTGCCGTTGGTGATCCACTGCTTGCTGCCGTTGAGCTCCCAGTCCGCGACGGCGCCGCCGCCCTGACGGCGGGCGGTGGTGCGCATGGCGCCGGGGTTGGAGCCGAAGTCGGGCTCGGTCAGGCCGAAGCAGCCGATCGCCTCGCCGGTCGCGAGCCGCGGGATCCAGCGGTCCTTCTGCTGCTGCGAGCCGAAGGCGTGGATCGGGTACATGACCAGGCTGCTCTGCACCGACACGAAGCTGCGCAGGCCCGAATCGCCGCGCTCGAGCTCCTGCATGATCAGGCCGTAGGCGACGCCGCCCAGGCCGGGGAGGCCGTAGTCGGCGATGCTGGCGCCGAAGAGATTAAGGGCGCCCAGCTCGGGCACCAGCTCGAGCGGGGTGCGGGCCTCGCGGTGGCACTCCTCGATGATCGGCTTGACCTTGTCGTCGACGAAGGCGCGCACGGTGTCGCGCACCAGCCGCTCCTCGGCGGTCAGCAGCGCATCCAGCTCTAGAAGATCAACGCCTGGAAAGCGGCTCACGGGACTCCTCCTACGGTCGGGTGCGGCAAGGTTTGCGGTTGAGGGCCGCCGGCTATCGCGGCTTGGCGGACGACCGGGCATCTTACCATGCGGCTCCGC
>DASZHY010000578.1:0-8166 GCA_035949675.1 Thermoanaerobaculia bacterium | reverse complement strand
AGAGCGCACGAATGTCAGAGCGTCTATTGTCGTGATCTATGAAGTGGATGAGGGCCCGGGGACGTTCCAGTCCTATCTTCCCGAACTAACGCTATTTCCGGCAGAACGTTTGATTGCCGTACCGATCGTCCGAATAGCCGCCCTTCGGGTACCCGCGCGGTCGCAGCTCCGGCAGCACGCCACAACCAACCCGTCGATCAGGATGCGGACCTCCTGGGGGGAAGTGGTGCGGGGCGGGGTGGCGAGGAGGTAGGTCGACATGGTGGGCCTCAGCGCCGAACTGCGGAAGCGCGCAGGCGCGGTTGACGATCTCGAGGCACTGTTGGTCGCGTTAGCTGGCGGCGCCGACGACGAGGGCGGCGCCAGCGCCCGCGCAGTCGCACCAGCACCGCCCCTTCGCACACCACGCGCAATGCCGGTAGATCTCGCGCTCCAGGCTTCGCAGTGCCTGCCAGCGCCGGCCCGCCGCGGGATCCATCACCTACGCGTCGTCCGAGGCACGCCGGAGTTCTCCGAAGCCGCCACCGCCGCCGGCGTCGATCCCGGCACCCTCCTCGACGAGTGTCGCCCCAGTGATCCGCTACCTGTGGTTCTTCTCAGCTGACAGTGTGGAGGTGGTCGTGAAGGTGCTGGATGGCTGCGCCGTCTGATGCGCTGCTCGGCCAGGCGGCCAGCGATCTCGCAGACCGCGAGGATAGCCGCCGCCTGCGCGGGCGCCACGGCGCGCTGGAAGCGCGGCCGCGCGCGCGGCCTCCTCGACCGCCGGGGCGACGCTCACCTCCGCCGGCGACCGCAGCGTCTCGGCGAGCAGGGCCGTCGCCCGCTGCCAGAGCCTCCACCTGGGCGTGACGGCGTCGTCGTCCTCGAGGAGGACCAAGCGCCCGTGAAGACCCCATTCGATCCGGGCGGTGCGGCTGCGTAGGGCCGTGGCCCTCGCGCCTGGTGAGGGGCAGGCCAGGCTCAGGGGCCTGTGGAGGGAAGGTGGAGGCGAAGCCGGTCAGCGGCTCGGAGCGCCGCCAGCGAGGCCGCTGTAATTACCAATGGAAAGCATAGGGCGAGGCGAGGCCATGCTGGCGCTCGCAGGTACCGGTTGGATGGGGTGGGTGGCGGGCACGCCGTGATAGCTTGGTAGCCATTGGGGGAGGTCCTCCGGGTCGGGCCGGCATCGACCGCGCATCGCCGGATCGGCAGTTTAGAGGGGGGCCAGAGAGGCTTTCGGGCTTGGCACTCATATGGCACTCTGCGAACTGTCCGAAGGTGCTTTCTGGTGTCCCAGTTGTACCGGAGTGGCTCTTGGTCCCTTCGCGTAAGTCTTTGTAGAAGAGAACATTAGGGGACATCGAGGTACAGCGGAGAACAACAGCGGACACTGGACTAACCTGCCTTCCAAACTGATGGTCGCGGCCGCCCGGCAGGCTCGATGCCGATGGCAGCATGCGACCGGCGTCGACTCCGGCCACCGGCCGAGAACCCGTGACCCGGGCCGCCCGGCAGGCTCGATGGCGATGGCAGCGGCGCTTGCCTTCCGCTGTCGAGATCGGTCCTGCGTGCCTGGCGGACGTCGCCGGCGGCGGGCTCGACCTCGGCCCGGAGAAGCGCGACGAGCTGGGGCCGGAGGTCCGGCAGATCGTCGCGCCGGTCGCCGCCGGTCTCCACACCGCCCGCCGGCGTCTCGACGCCGCGAAAGCGGCGGGCGATAGAGGCCAGCGCGAGGAGGTCGGGCACCGAGACGCCGAGCGCCGCGGCGATCCGCGGCCAGCGGCGCATTGGGCTGACTGGTGCGGATCCAGGCGTCGATGGTGTAGCTCGCTCCACCCAAGAGGTCGGGGTCGAGCATCGCCCGTGCGATCAGCTAATTTCCCCCGCTCGGTCCTCCTGGCGTCGGCAAGACCCATCTGGCGGTGGGCCTGGCACCCTGAGGTCAGAGGTCCTCGGGCCTCGCACCATCGCGCGAACGTAGCGGACGGAGGGCCATCAACCAGCAGCAGGAGCGATGAGAAGCGAGTTTGGTTGACATAGCTGAAGCAGTCTGAGCGTTGTCGCCAACATCGTGGTAGTTGAGCCAAGAGTGGCGGCGATCACGACTACCCGGCGCAGCTCGGGCCGCAGGAGTCGGGCGCGAAGGGGAACACCACAGTTACTACGCGAACATGATTGTACGTCCCTCCCAAACTTGAATTCCTGTACGACCAAGAGCTGCAAGGACCTGCAAAGGATAGGAGGTCAATGCCCGGTCAAAAACGGCTTCTAACAAGGCCCTCAGCTGCAGACTTTCATGATCGGGGCTGAAGCTGGAGAATACACTCCAAAGATCCGGCCGGTAACGAGCTATCGAGCTTAGCAGGAACATCGCTGCAAGTTGAATGGCAGGCTCAGGAATCGTTAAACCCTCCACTGCGCCTACCAAGCGAAGCTCGTCGCTTGGGCCTCTGGCAAGCGGCATAAGTAGCTGGTACAGAGGCCGGAACAGCGGGCCTTCCTCATCGGGACTCAGTCTGACAGGCAGCGCGCTAGGGAGATTGACGAGATTCACACCTGTCTCGTCGGCTGCGTCAACCCGCCAGTCTTTGAGTCGCGGGTGAAGGGCAATAAGCCACTCTGCATTCGTGCCCTTGGGTAAGGTGAACACCAATGTCATGCGGGGATGCCAATTCGTCTTATCACAGTACTGAAGCTCCACGTGTGTCAGCACAGCGTTAAGTGGCGCTTCCGTGAATGTGTCACGCAAGAAGTCCTCCACTCCCACAATTCGCAAGAGCAGATCCTTCATTGTCGCCCTCAAGGAGCCAAGGTCACTGGCGCCTATTGCTCCAGCAAGTGAAATGAAGACTCTACCCAACGACACACTTACCGGAACTCCTGCGAGTTGGTCAAGGGCATTGACGAACCCGTGAAAGAGACCATCTTTGCCCTCCACGCCGACTTCGAGATCCGCCATCGGTAAGCTGTACCTAGAAGGCACTCTGAGTCCGTGCTTATTGGGAAGGCTGGCGAGGCGACGCGGACAGCCCAAAGAGAGGACCAGCGCCTTAGCCAGAGATGCCATTCCATAGTAAAGAATTATGGGCTTTGTCATCAGCTCAGCGCTCGTTGCGAGTCGTAGAAGCTCGCGAGCCTGGCGCAGGCATGCGGAGATATCTTCAGCTTGACCTGTGTTCGGCGTGTACCCTGCAGCCTCGGACAAGTAGCGCTTTAAATTCTTGCCACTCTCGAAGAAGAGCATCAGCCGTTCAGCGGCTATGCGAGGTTCCCGTCCTCGTACAATCCGATCAGGGCGCAGGATGTTTACATCTAGTGGTGCAAGTACTTTCTTCCAGTCACTCAGCGATTGCGGCATGAGGCGCTCCCTCCCCTGGTGCTCCTACGCACTTGTAGCCTGCCTTTGGGCCCCTTTTGCGGCCAGTCGAGATATTCTAAACGACAGCTCGTGACCCGTTTAACCGCCGCAATGCAAATCCGTCGAACAGCTCGTTGTCGGTCAGCTTCGTCTCGCACAGCAGGGCACCAGGAACCCTTTTCCCCAGTCTGAAGCGAGGTAAAGGAGATTGGTCCAGCTGGGCTAGGTCTGAGGTGCCGGCGAGGCCCGATGGGTAGCCCAAGTGGTTCAACAGGCCGACAGTCGATCACTGCCGCCGCCGGCAGCGAGCGCGCGATCTCGACCAGCTCGAGAGGAACGGGGAGTTCCTCGATCGGGGCTCGCTTGCGGGGCCGCCCCGGGCCTCGCGTTCGAGGGGGAGGTCCTTGATCCGGGTTATGGGTCCAGGCCTTGGTCGTGGGCTCGACCTGCACGCAGTACGGCAGCCCTCGCTGGCACAGCGCCTCGCGGAAGTCGAAGCGGACCATGCGACCCACGTCGATTTCGGCGAATCCAACGATGCCGGCCAGCCGGCCCTTGACAAGGGGTCGTTCCATATCAGCAAGCTAGTTCACTGGCAGGGCGTAACGTCATGATCGCCTAAGGCGAGCGGCGGCGCCTTCTCCGGGTCGATGTGTAAGCAGTCTCTGACCTGGACATGCCACCAGGTGCTGATCGCAATGGCTACTCCGAGATCTTCCGGTCGAGGCGCCCAGTCGCTCGGGCGCTTAGGATGAGTCATTTGGTCGCGGACCCTGCGAGCGAGTGCAAAGCTATCCCACTCTGGCCCCGTCCGCTTGATCCTCTGGTTGGTACCAAACTCTCGAGAGAAAGACTCGAGCGTATCGGCAATGCGGCCCCTGACCAGTTCGTCTGTACCGGTCAGGAGCTCACGAGTGGGGCAGGGATAGTCGGGGCGATAGCGATGGAGCCAGTCTGCGAGAGCGAAGACCGAGCCCTCGATCTCCGAAAAGATGGTCAGGAACACGTTCCTCAGGGCAAAACTCGCCTCGATGGGAGTTGCTGGAGGGCCGGAGAGAAGGGCAAGCGCCCTGCTAGTATCGTCCTTAAGACCCACTATGATCTCTTCTAGGCGCTTGATCGGGCTCGCGGCGGCATGCATTCTCTCGTATGCCTGAAGGCGTTCGGTAAACTGGAGGAGGAGATCTTCAGTAAACATAAACCTCCGATCTCGAGAGGGCTCCTGCACGTTGGCGCCAATTGATTGCAAAGAAAGGAAGACTAGCAGAAGCCAAGCACGGAAAAACCACTCGATTGCGGGCATTGTGGCGGCGAGCAAACCTGGCGGCCGCAAATCCGAGGGCCCCTTCGGATGCGTAAACCGTTCCCTGCTCTCGATCAGCACTTGCAGTGCTCGTCGATCCTCGGCGCTGGCATCGAACTGAAACTGTATGCCGAGGAGCTGCGGGAAATAGGTTAAAGACAGGAGAAGACGCTTTTCGAGCGAGAGCGTGGCTCTTGCGAGTTCCTTTCGCTTGGTTCGAGACAGTGGCACCTGAAGTCGCTCTCCTTGCGCGAGGAGGGTCTGGTTGATTGCGTAGCTCAGGGCTTCCACGAAAGAAAGGAAGACGCGGGCGAAGCTCTTTTGCCAAAAGAAGAGCTCCTCCAGCGAAAGGTCTCCTGCCTTATAACGCTCAATGTAACCACCTACTTGCGGGATAAGGATCGAGAACATTTGCTGCAGTGGGGCTGTATCGCTCAGCACCGCACCTAGGACCTGCTTTCTGAGTTCTTGTTGTTCGGTCACGTCCGTGTTTCCCGGTTATCCGACGACAATTGTAGAGCATCGGCGCGGACTGGGCAGGGTTCACCCAGTCGCCCGATAGGCCGGCGGGTTGCTGCTCTCGCCTTCCCGGCGCCGAGAGCGGCGTCCGCTCGGCCGCCGAGACCGCTCTACCCGAGCCTCTGGACGGGCTGCCCGGGCGTGCCGAGCCCCCGACTCAGAGGGGGCGGTGCTCCGGCCGCAAGCTCAAGGCGAGGTCGAGGGCCTAAGCCCTTGGCACTCAGACACTAGGATGAGAACTGCCTCTCCGCAGGGGTCAAGCTGAGGGTGCCTGCGCCGGAGGGAGCGGGAGAGCGAAGGTGAACGGCCAGGGGCGAGCGGAGGGCGGTGACCGCCTAGAGGCGGGTTTGCCCGCAGGAGCAGGCGTAGGTGCCGGTCGATTTCGCCGGCGCGCGCGAGCGACTCACAGGTCGGTAACTTCGAGGGGGCAGAGAGGCATTCAGGCTTGGCACTCATTTGGCACTCTGCGAACTGTCCAGAGGTGTATTCTGGTGTTCCAGTTGTCTCCTGGTGGCTCCCGGCCCTGTCGCGTAAGCCATTGTGGGAGAGAACATTAGAGGACATCTTGGGACAACGGAGAACACCAGCGGACACTGAACTAACCTGCCTTGGAGACCGTAGGTCCTGAATCTAAGGCGCTGGCTAGGCCGCGGCGGCGACGAGTCTCGCAGCGGCCGTCGTCTGGGAGGGTCTCCCAGTAGAGCGCGGCGGGGTATAACCGATTCTTGTGTTTGAGCTGAGGGAAGAGGCGGCGTACTCTGGATGTGTTCGAGTCATCCACCGCCCCGAGTGGGCAGGAGAGTACGCCACCATGGACAAGAGTAGCGGAAACGTCGTCGAGTTCCCAGGAGAGTCGTCGCGGGATGTGCTGACCGAGGTGCTGCGGAGAGGTGCGCAGGAGATGTTGAAGGCCGCGGTCGAGGCCGAGATTGCAGCCTACGTCGGGTCTCGCGAGCACTTACTCGGCGAAGCGGGCCACCGCGTGCCATGACCACCTCACACCCACCGCGCACCCTTCCGCGTGCCCTCGCTACGCTCGTTGGGTTGAGCCTCGTGGCCCTCACTCGGTACGCTGCCGAAGGGTTCCCGCTTCCCTGGCCTCCGCGTCGGTCGCCAATGGCTCCAGATCGACGCTCGAGCTCTCGCGTCCGTATGCACAGCAGCAACGATCACTGGAGGGCAGATCGATGACGACCGCCAAAGAGCGCCAGGAGCCGTCCGTTCGCCACCGGCGCCACCCGCTCGCCTTCGCCTTGGTTGCCGGTGCCTTGCTGACACAACCGCTCTACGCCGGATGGCGCTCGGTCGGACCCTACGGCGGCACCGTCACCGTCGTGGCGGTCGACCCGACGAGGCCGTCGACCATCCTGGCCGGCACGAACCAGGGCCTGTTTCGGAGCGACGACCGCGGCGCGAGCTGGGAATTCACGGCGGGAGACATCTTCTCGACCGTCGGTCCGATCGCCTTCGATCGCCTGCATCCGGGGCGAGTGTATGTGGCCATCAACGCGAGCGTCTTGAGCAGCCGCGACCACGGTCGGACCTGGCACTCCGTTCCCCTGCCCAGCGACGACGAGGACGTCACGGTCACCGCTCTTGTGGTCGGTCCTAACGGCAACGTTTACGCCAGCGCCGGCGCGCTGTTTCGATCCGCCGACCGGGGGAGAACCTGGGTTTCGCTCGGCGCCGCTGTGCCGGCCCAATCTTTCTCCACGTCCCTAGCGTTCGACTTCACCTCCGCCGCTCTGTACTCCGTCAGCGCCCAGCTCGATGGCGGGGGCGTTTACCGCAGCCGCGACGGCGGCGTCACCTTCAAGCCCATCGGACTACAAGGAGTGTCGCTCAGCTTCGTCGCGGTGGCGCCGGGCCCCACCAACGTGCTCTATGCCGGCGGACCGCCGCAGTTCGCCGGCGGACAGGGGGGGTTGTTCCGCAGCACCGACGGCGGCGCCCACTGGCGGGAGATCGACGCCGGGCTGCCGAGCCAGTTCGTGACCTCCGTTGCGGTCCACCCCACCAAACCGGCGACTCTCTACGTCGGTCTCCAGGCCGACCCTGATGTGGACGTCAGCAGCGGGGGATTGTTCGAGAGCGTCGATGGGGGATCGCACTGGGTGGCGCGACGCACCGGGCTGCCGGCGGATGACGTGCTCTCCGTGGCGCTCGATCCGACGTTTCCTTCCCGCCTCTACTCTGGCCTCGGGAACGACGGGGTATTCCGCAGCGCCGACGCCGGCGGCCACTGGTCCTGGGCGAACACCGGCTTGGCACTCTCCACCATTGACAACCTGGTCATCGATCCCGAGCGGCCCGACACGGTCTATGCCAGGACGCTGGACACGGGACTCTACAAATCGACCGATGCCGGCCGCTCCTGGCAACTCGTCAACGACCGCGTCGCCGGTGACACCCCCTTCGCCACTTACTCGGTGCTCCTTGACCCCCGCCACACCGCCACGGTCTACGCCAGCGTTGAAGGCCGCGTCGAACGCAGCGACGACGGTGGTCAGAGCTGGAGGCGCCTCGACAACGGCGAGCGCAGAAAGTTCGGGGGTCCCTTGGCGCTCGATCCTCACGACCCCTCGACGCTGTACGTGGGAGGTGTAGTGGGGGTCTCGAAGAGCACGGACGGCGGCGATACCTGGTCGGACCCGATCGTGCTCCAACCGTTGGCAGATCCCTACCTTCTCGCGGTGAGCCCAGCGCCGCCCTACAACATCTATCTCTCGGCACTCGACGAGACCGAACTCTTCGAGAGCACCGACGCCGGCGCAAGCTGGGTGCCAATCGGCCCCTTCTTCCGCCAGTTGGTTCCGGATCCGGCGAGCGCTAACGTGCTGTATGGGTTGGACTACTTCTGGCATCTGTTGAAAAGCACCGACGGCGGGTTGAGCTTCGCCGGTACTCCCGCCGGCGGCCTCCTCTTCGGCACACTGGTGAGGGATCCGGTGACGCCATCGAGGCTCTACGCCGGGCTACTGGCCGAGGGGAAGATCATCACCAGCGA
>DASZHY010000577.1:0-5973 GCA_035949675.1 Thermoanaerobaculia bacterium | reverse complement strand
CGGCCGCCGTCCCCCCGCCCGAGGTCCCGGAGTGCCCGCCTGCCCGCGAGCTGGCAATGAAGCTCATGCGGCTTGGGCCGGGCACATTCCTGATGGGGTCGCCGCATGGCGGCGCCGCCGACGAGCGCCCGGCGCATTACGTCACACTGAGCCCATTTTGCCTGGGCGCTTACGAGGTGACGCGGGCGCAATGGCGGCAGGTGATGGGGGAGGCCGCCGGCCAGGGCTCGAGCCGCGGCGACGAGCTGCCGGTCGAGGACGTTTCCTGGGACGACGTCAAGGTTTTCCTGGCGCGCCTGAACGGGCTCGCCGGCCGGCCGCGCTATCGGCTTCCCACCGAGGCGGAATGGGAGTATGCGGCGCGGGCGGGCAGCAGCGGCGCCTACAGCTTCGGCGACGATCCCGGCGAGCTGTACCGCTTCGGCAACTGCAAGAGCCTGGAGCATGACGACGGGTTCGATCGCACCGCACCGGTCGGCTCGTTCCTGCCCAACCGCTGGGGACTCTACGACCTGTACGGCAACCTCTCGGAGTGGGTCGAGGATGCCTACGGCCCCTACGCCGCCGACCCGGTCCATGACCCGCACGTGCTCGAGGGTCCTCTGCGAGTGAGGCGCGGCGGCAGCTGGGCGATCGTCCCCAAGAACTGCCGCTCCGCCTTTCGCAACAAATCGCGCCCCGACACGCGCAAGAACGACGTCGGCTTCCGCCTCGTTCGCCTGCTGGACTGATCGGCAGCGCGCACCCCCGTGCGCAGGCTTGCTACTGAGGCTTGCGGATCAGCCGAAAGCCGAACAGGTAGGAGCGGAAAGCCTCGGGCCGGTCGGGGACCACGGGGCCGCGCTCCGGAGACACCCGGACGCCCCGGGCGAGGCGCGGCGGCTCGCCGATCCCGACCCAGCGCGCGGGGTCACCCTCCTGCTCGACCCATTCGAGGACACCAAAGCGCAACAGCATCTGATCTGCCAGGGTCCGGCGGCGCCGCGCTCTGGCGGCCATGGTGGCCAGCGCGCCGTCAATGCGCAGCAAGAGCGTCCCTACCTGCTCGTCGAGGTGGAGTGCCAGGGCCGCCGGCTGGTCGCGCTCGGCGGGCTGCGAGTCGAGCCACGACCAGGCCCGCAACCACTGCTCGATCGTCGGGACGGCAAATCCTTTGCCCAGCCGAGCGGCGAAGCTCTCCGCCTCGGCGGGAAGCATGCCGGTGAGCAGGGCGTGGCGGTAGTTCTCGGAGTGGATGCGGGCTGGCGCGATTCGCGGATTCAACGCCAGCAGCTGGTTGTACCAGGCGGCGCCGAACCTCCGATCCGGCGTCCGGCCCAGGCAGCGCTCGAACTGCAGCTTCGAGACCGGCAGCCAGTGCATCCACGCGGCGATCGCCTCCACCCAGACCAGCGGGAATCCAGCGGGATCGATCTCGAACGAAAGCGGCAACTCCGGCGCCCTCGGCGCTTCCCCGGCGAGCAGTGCCGCCTGCAGGCGGTCAGCGGCCTTGCGGTCAAAGACACCGCCGCGGCGTTTTTGTTGGGAGCAGCCGCTCAGGGTTCGACGACTGCGAGCTGGTAGTCGCCAAGGGGATCGGCCGCCGGCTGCTGCGCGTCGAGCACCCTGAGCTGGTACCGGCCGGGCGCCAGCTGCCGCCGCGCCAGGACGAGGACCAGAGTCCGCGAGTCGACGACCTTCACTGCCGGCAGCGGCAGGGTGTGGCCGGCCGGGGCGCCGGCAGCACCGGAGCCGCCGGCGGCATTGCCGGCAAGCAGCTCGATGCGGAAGCGGAGGTCGGGCTGCGGCCGAGTCAGGCGCAAGAGCAAGGTGGTGGAGGCGGCCTGAGCGTGCACGATGGCCGGCGCAGCAGGCGCCTCGCCGGGTCCGCGCTGGCCCTCGGGAGTGGAGAGCTCGAGTGTCTCAGGCGGCAGCTCGGGCGAGGTGAGCTGGCGAGCGATGATCCAGAGCGGCACGGCCACCACGGTGGCCCCGGCCAGCACCGCGGCGGCTGCGAGCGGCGTGAAGGGTTGCAGCCAGGCGAATCTCCGGGCGGAGGAGGCGTCGCGGTGGCGTCCGGCCGGCGTCGAAGGCCCCGGCAGGCGCGCTCGGATGGTCTGCCAGGAAGCCTCGGCCTCCGCGTCGAGGCCCCCGAGGCCGGGGTCGGCAGGGTCGGGCGCCTCCTGGAAGGCTGGCAGGTCGAGCACCAGGCGCGCGCAATGGCGGCAGACCGCCAGGTGCTCCTGGACGTCGTCCTCGGCGGCCGGGGTCAGCTCTCCTCTGTGGTAGGAGGTCAGCGTCTCGGGGCTGGGGTGAGCGCCGGTCCCTTGACGCTGCCGGGCCTCGCTCGCAAGCTCCCGGAGCGATCTGACCACGCCGTCCGAGTCATCGTTCATAGGGCACCCTAGGTCTCTTCGCCATCCGGCCGATCGGGGAAATCCACCATCAAGCGCTTCTGGGCCTGGTGCAGGTGGGCCTTCACCGTCTCGATCGAAATACGCAGCAGCGCGGCGATCTCGCGGTACTTGAGGTCTTGGTACAGCCGCAGGAAGACGCAACGGCGCATCTGGGGAGGGAGCAGCTTGAGCTTGGCGCGCAAGCTCTCGAGCCGTTCGCGATGCAAGGTCTCGTCCAGCGGGCTCGGCGCGTTCGAGCCCAAGGCCGCGATGGCATCGGGTCGCCCCGCGGCCTGATCCTCCGCCAGGTCTTCGATCGATTCCTCGAAGGCATCGCGCTTCGCCGCCCCGCGATGCCGCAGCTCGTTGCGATAGACGTTGGTGGCGATCTCGAAGAGCCATGTCGCGAATCGGGATGCGTCGTGCAGGCGCCCGATGCCCAGAAAGACCCGGATAAAGGTTTCCTGGGTGAGTTCCGCGCACTCGTCGGAGGAGAAACCGCGCACCGCGAAGAAGCTGACGATCCGCCGCCTGAACTGGTGGTAGAGCTCTCGGCAGCTGCGCTCGTAATCGGTCCCAGCCTGGATCCGTTCGACCAGGAGGACGACTTGATCGGTTGCCGAAGACATCAAGGCCATTCGCCAGCCGCGCGTCCTACCGCGAGGCCTCTAACCAATCCCGGCGCCGGCGGTTCTTCTGTGACTGAGTCATGGCGAAAGGAGTGTAGCCCAGATGCCGACCGCTGCCGCGAGGGTCAACCGATGGGCGTTGCTCATCGGCATCGACCGTTACGACAACTTCCCGCCGCACGCCCAGCTCGAGGGCTGCGTCAACGACGTGGACGCGATGGCCGGGATGCTGATCAACCGCTTCTCCTTTCCGGCCGGCAACGTCGAACGATTGCTGAACGGCGCCGCCACCCGGGCGGGCATCCTGGCGGCGCTCGGCGGCTTGAGCGACCGGGTCGGCCCGGACGACGTGGTGGTGATCCACTACAGCGGGCACGGCTCCCGCAAGGCCGATCCCAAGGCTCCGGACGGGATGGACGAGACGATCGTGCCCAGCGACAGCGGGCGCGCCCCTTTCGTCAACCGGGACATCCTCGACCAGGAGATCCACCGCTGGCTGCTGCGGTTGACCGAGCGCACGGGTCATCTTACGCTGATCTTCGACAGCTGCCACTCGGGGCACATCCTGCGCGATCCGTTCGGCGCCAAGGGACGCTGGGTGGAAGCCGACACGCGACCGGCGGGGCCGGCGGAGCCGGCGGAGCTGGCAGGGCTGGCGGTGCCGGCGATGCCGGACATTGACACCGAGCCTGGCGGCGCGGCCGCGCGCGGTCGCCCGGCCGACCGAGGCGGGTCCGCCGCGGGCGCTGGCAGCTTCCGTCTGCCGCTCAGCGGCAAGTACGTGCTGCTGGCAGGGTGTCGCAGCAGCGAAACGTCCTTCGAGGTGCTGGCCGAGGAGGCCGGCGGCGTCCAGCATGGCGCCCTGAGCTTCTTCCTGTGCCAGGAGCTGGCGAAGGCGGGTGCAGTGACCACTTTCCGTGACGTTTTCGAGGCCGCCGCGCCACAAGTCAGCGCCAAATATCCCAGCCAGCACCCGCAGCTCGAAGGAGCGCGCGACCGCCAGGTCTTTGGGATCTCCGACCTGGAGCCGATGCGCTTCGTTCCGGCCCGGCCGGACGGTGCGGGTGGCGTGACCCTTGCCGCCGGCGCCGCTTGCGGCATGACCGACGGGTCGACATGGCTGGTGTACCCGCCCGGCACGAAGTCTCTCGCTTCCGGTGCGCGGCCGCTCGGGCGGGTGGAGGTGACGCAAGTCCGGGCCCTGGAGAGCGACGCGAGGCTGCTCGAAGGAGAGGTTGGGGCAGCCGACGGCAGGGCGGTCGAGCAGACGCATCGCTACGGCGAGGCGCGCTTGGACGTCGAGATCGATGCGGGCGCCACGCGGCTTCCCGCCGCCGCGGCGGCGGTGCGGGCGGGCATTGCCGCATCGTCCCTGCTGCGTTTGCAGCGGGGTGAGGGGACGGCCGCGGCGCGTGTGTACCTGCTGCCGCCGCGCACCAGTGCGCCGGCGGGGGGTCCGGTGCCGTCGGCGGGACGGCTGGCGGCGGACAGCTGGGCGGTGGTCGGCGAGGATGGCGAGCTGTTGATGCCGGTCCACGCGGCAGGGGAGGCCGCGGTCGTGGCCCTGGTGCTGGAGAACCTGGAGAAGCGGGCACGCTACCGGGCCGCCATGGAGATCGCCGATCCGGACGGCCCCTTGAGCGGCAGGGTGCAGCTTGCGCTGCTTGGCCGCGAGGGTGGGCGCTGGGTCGAGCGCGGAGTGGACGAGGAGGGAGTCACCCGGGAGGCGCCGAGCTTCCGTGTCGGCGAGCGGATCGCCTTCAAGCTCACCCACTGCCACCCCTCGCGGCTTTATTTCTATCTGCTCGACTTTGGCCTGAGCGGTGCGGTCACCCTGGTGCACCCGGCGATGGGCGGCGAGCAAAAGGCGGTGTCGCGGAACACGGTGACGCTGGTGGGCGCCAGCGAAGGCGAGGAGATCACCCTCACCCTGCCGCCTGGATTTCCGTATGGCGGCAGTCCGGAGGCGCGGCTGGACGGCTGGCTCGAGACCGTGAAGCTCTTCGCCACCACCGCGGAGGCCGACTTCGGGGCGCTGCTGCAAGGGGCGGTCCGTGGCGCCGCACCAGCTTTGCGGCTGACCGAGAGTCCCCTGGACCGACTCCTGAGGACGAGCCTCACCGGTCAGGGAATGCGCGAGATGGAGGTCGCGAGGCCTGCCGCCGCGGGCGACTGGACGGTGCTCCAGCGCTCGTTCCGGCTGCTGCCGTAGACGCGGCGCCGCCGCCGCGCGCCGGTTTCAGCCGGCGATCACGGTCAGGTCGTGAGCCTCGTCGAGGTAGGGCCAGTCGAAGGCGCGCATCTGATCCATAAGGACCTCGGTCGGGACAGGATGCGGGCGAGCGCGGTTGCGGGCCAGAAGATCCGACTCCGGGACCTGGAAGGCGACGAGGGTCACCAGGGCCCGGTAGTCGAATCCCAGCTGCAGCAGAGCCGCTCGGTGTTCACGGCGCAGGCAAGTGGCGTCCCAGATCACGTCATGGTGCCGGCGCAGTGCCTCCTTCAGCCGCTCCTTCGCGAGGTGAACGACCTGGCCGTTGCGCGACTGATCGCCGCGGCGGCCGTTGATCTCGGCGCGAATCTCGTCCAGCGCGATCACCACGGCCTCGGATCCCTGTGCGCGCACCCAGGTCGACTTCCCGGATCCGCTCGGACCGCAAAGCACGACCTGCTGCGAGAAACCATCGCGGTACCGATATGACCTGGCGATGGCCTCTTCCGGCGTGAAGATCGTGCCCTGTTCCAGCTCACGGATCGCGCTGTGGATCACCAGCTTGCGAAAAGACGGCGTGCAGGACGCGAGGTCGGCGGCGATTCGAGTCCCGAATTCGCGGTAGGGATCACGCGCCTTCCAGGCGCCGTACTCCTGCGCGAAGAGGCGGAAGAGCTCGATGTGGTCGAGCTGCGACGATAGGTCGGGGCAGATCCGGCCGCGCATGTCGGCGCGACACAGGTAGTAGAGCAGCTCG
>DASZHY010000576.1:0-21603 GCA_035949675.1 Thermoanaerobaculia bacterium | reverse complement strand
GATCGAGGCCCTTGGCGGCCGGCAGCAACTCCACCCGTTTTTCCTCCGAGTGTCGCACCGTCTTGAGCCGAAAGACCGAGTCTCCCGTTTCGCACCGGTCGAGATGGCGCCACGCCTGCTTGGTGACCACGCCATGGTCCCATGCCTCATGCCGCCCCTCGGTGATGGCCTTCCCAAGGTGGCGAGTCGCGAGCACATCCACCAAGTAGGGCAGCTTCACCGCCTGCGTCTTGTTGAGCCTGACGCCGCGGCAGAGCCGCACCATGACAGCCTCGAGGCGGCGCGGCAGGCTGTGCTTGGTCTTGATAGCCATAGTTCGTCGCTCGCAGTCCCTGTCTAGATAGCCCAACTTTAAGCTACGGGCATCCGTCCCTACGGCCTTGAATTTACTGCTGTCCGCGGGCCGCGCACAAGCCACTAGGAGAGACAAGACAACCGAAGGGAGCACGTTCGACGCGCTAAGCCCCACGCGACTGACGCCCTACTTACGCCATCGTACATGGTCAACCGTCCTCGGTCAAGCCCCTGGGCAAGTAGCCTGGCACCCACCAGCAACTCGGCCCGCCTTCCTTCGCAAATGAGAGGTGGGCGTGATCTGGGCCCAGCGGCCTGGCCTTGATCTGGGTGGAGGCCGGGGGTGTCCTCTGGGCAGGTCAGGCGACCTGCGGATGGCGAGTTGGGAAGCTTAACTCCCCGCCAAGGATAGGGTGCAGGTCGGTGTAGGAACCCGCGGCGGTCGCCGGAGGGATCACTGGCCGTAGGGGTAGGAGGGAGGGTGTGAGCTGAGCCCCCCTGGACTGCGACTCAAAGGGGCGAGGCAGGAACCCCTCGATCTTGGGAAGATCCCCTCACCGCCCCTTGCGTCGCAGTCCAGGGGGGCTCAGCTCGCACCCGGGCCAGAGGGGTGCTCCGAAGGCGTGGCGTGTTGGCATCGTCGTTGCTGCTGCACTGGGCGGACAGTTGTATTAATGGAGGCGACACATGAAATCCGCAAGAGTGCGTTTCGCGCTGGGGCTGGCGGGTCTGATCGTGGCCGCGGCGCCGATCCTGGCTCAACCCTATCCCCCCCCGCCGCCCGTGCCCTACCATCGCGGCGACGTCGACCGCTTCGCCGAGTTTCGGGTGTGGGCCGGCGGCTTCCAGCCCGACGCCCATGGCGACTACTGGGACAACAAGTTCCGCGACTTTACCGGCAGCCGCAACGACCTGCGCGATGTGATCGGCGGCGACTTCATCTTCCACATCGACCGCATCAACGCGATCATGTTCTCGGCCAGCTACTACTCGACCACTACCAATCAGGCGTACCGCAACTTCCTCGACCAGAACAACAACCGCATCCGGCACGACACGAACTACGAGATCGGCTCGGGCTCGGTGGCCTATGTGCTGTTCCCGGCCGGGACCCATACGCCGGTGATCCCCTACCTGGGAGCCGGCGTCGGCGTCATCGGCTGGCGGCTGCGCGAGGCCGGCGACTTCATCGATTTCGGGAACCACAACTCGATCTTCTCGACCGAGAACTCTGACACCGGTACCGCCTTCGCCTACTTCTTCGTGGCGGGCCTCGAGGTGCCGGTGACCCGGCACATGGCCCTGCTGATCGACGGCCGCTACACCAAGTCGCACGACACCTTGGGACGGGACTTCGCGGGCTTCGGCCGGCTCGACCTCTCGGGCGGCCAAGTCGTCGGCGGCCTCGCGTTCCACCTCTAGGCGCTGAGCGCCTCCCTCAGGCAAGAAGCACCGCCCCCGGCAGGGCACGGCCCTGACCGGGGGCTTTCCTTGCCGCCGTCCCCGCCGGCACGAAGGATGCGCGAAGCCGGCGCCAGCGCCGGAGGCACGTGGCCCCAAGAAAAAAAACGGCCGGCGCATTCAGCACCGGCCGGTCAAGGTCTGGCGGAGAAACGGCGGTTGGCTGCTCAGTGCAGGCCGCCGGCGTAGGGGAGGCCGTCGCCGGCCAGCGGGGTCTCGGCGGCGGCCGGGGCCTCGGGGTGGTCGCCGAAGAGCAGGCGGCCCTCCTTGTAGGAGGCGCCGCGCAGGGTGAGGGCCAGGACCTCTCCCAGGTCCTCGGCGAGGAAGATCTGGAGCGACTCGCGCACCTCCCGGGGCAGGTCCTCGAGATCGGCCTCGTTGTCCTTGGGAATCAAGACCGTGCGGATGCCCGCGCGCACCGCGCCGAGGACCTTCTCCTTGACGCCGCCGATCGGCAGCACGCGGCCGGAGAGGGTGATCTCGCCGGTCATCGCGATGTCGTGGCGGGCAGGCCGCTCGGAGAGGGCCGACACCATGGCGGTGGCCATGGTGACGCCGGCCGAGGGGCCGTCCTTGGGGATGGCGCCGGCCGGCACGTGGATGTGCATGTCGCGGTCGAAGCGCTCGTCCTTGATCCCCAACCCGGTGGCGTGCGAGCGGGCGTAGCTCCAGGCGGCGCGCGCCGACTCCTTCATCACGTCGCCGAGCTGGCCGGTGAGCACCAACTCGCCCTTGCCGCGCATGGTCTGGGCCTCGACGAACATGATGTCGCCGCCGGTCGGGGTGTAGTACATGCCGGTGGCGGTGCCGATCGCGTCCTGGCCAGCGGCGCGCTCGGGGTGCACCTTGGGGCGTCCCAGGAGATCGCGCACCGCCGGGGCTCCGACCTCGGTCGCCTCGATCTCGTGGGCGGCGATGCGGCGCGCGACCTTGCGGGCCAGCCGGCCGATCTCCCGCTCGAGCTGGCGGACGCCGGCCTCGCGGGTGTAGCTGGTGACGGTCTCGGCGATGGCTTCGTCGGTGACGGTGAGCTGCTCGCCGGTGAGGCCGTTCTCGGCCACCTGCCGCGGCACCAGGTAGCGCCGGGCGATGATCAGCTTCTCCTGCTCGGTGTAGCCGGCGAACTGCACGACCTCCATCCGGTCGAGCAGCGGCCCGGGGATGTTCTGGATGAAGTTGGCGGTGGCGATGAACAGCACCTCCGAGAGGTCGAACGGCACCCCCAGGTAGTGATCGGTGAAGGTGTCGTTCTGCGCCGGGTCGAGGACCTCGAGCAGGCCGGCGGCCGGGTCGCCCTGGAACGAGACGCCGAGCTTGTCGACCTCGTCGAGGAGGAACACCGGGTTCTTGGTGCCCGCCTGCTTCATGCCCTGGATGATGCGGCCGGGCATGGCGCCGACGTAGGTGCGCCGGTGGCCGCGGATGTCGGCCTCGTCGCGCACGCCGCCGAGCGAGACGCGGATGTATTCACGCCCCATGGCGCGGGCGATGGACTTGGCGACCGAGGTCTTGCCGACGCCGGGCGGGCCGACGAAGAGCAGGATGGGTCCCTTGGCGCCCTTGTCGTCCTCGTTGCCGGGAAGGTCGTCGCCGGTCGGGGGAGCCTTGGGCGCTGCGCCGGCGGCCTTTGGCGCTGCGCCGGCGGCCTTGGGCGCTGCGCCAGCGGTGACGGTCGGAGTCGGTTGCGCGGCGTCCGGCGAGGCGGCGCCGGGGGGCAGCGGGGCCGCAGGGGCCGCAGGCGTGCCGCCGCCGGCATCCTCGCCGCCGGCAGGCTCCCCTTCGGCGGCCTTGGCGGCCTCGTTGGCCTCGCCGGCCTCGGCGGCCTCAGCCAGGGCCTTGGCGCGGCGGGCGTCGTTCGCCGCCTGGCGGAGCTGGCGCACGGCCAGGAACTCGAGCACCCGGTCCTTGACGTCGCCCAGGGCGTAGTGGTCCTCCTCGAGGATGCGGGCGGCCTCGGGGATGCTCAGGGACTCGACGCTGCGCTCGTTCCAGGGCAGCTCGGCGATGGTCTCGAGATAGGTGCGGATGACCTGGGCCTCCATGCCCTCGCGGCCGGCCCGCTTGAGACGCGCCATCTCGCGGTCGACTTCCTTGCGCACCGCCGGCGGCAGCTGCAGCTTGGTCAGCTTCTCGCGCAGCTCGTCGACGTCGCCGGTCTCGTCGCCTTCGCCCAGCTCCTTCTGGATGGCCTTGAGCTGCTCGCGCAGGAACATCTCGCGCTGGCGGTCGCCGAGCTCCTCCTGGACGCGCGACTTGATGTCCTCCTGGGCCTCGAGCACCTTGAGCTGGCGCTGCACGTGGACCAGGACGCGGCGCAGGCGCTCTTCGACCGACAGGGTCTCGAGCAGCATCTGGCGCTGGGGGGGAGTGACGTCGGTATAGGCGGCGACCAGGTCGGCGAAGCGGCTGGGGTCGTTGACGCCCTCGAGGACCTGGTGGACGACCTCGTCGGGCAGGCCGGACTTCTTGCCCAGCTCGGCGGCGCGCTGCCGGGCCTCACGGAACAGGCCGACGAAGGCGGCGTCCTGGTCGTTGAGCGGCAGCATCTCCTCGGCTTCCCGGACGATCGCGTGCAAGTAGCCGTCCTTCTCGCTGATGCGCATCGCAATGCCGCGGTACTCGCCCGCGAGCAGCAGCTGCATGCCGGCAAAGCCGCGCTGGACCTGGCCGATCCGCGCCACGGTGCCGATGGTGTGCAGCGCCTCCGGCGTCACCACCGGGACGTCTTCCCGCTGGGACACCGCAAAGACCAGGTGCTCGGGGCTGTTGAGGGCCGCCTCGATGGCGCGCAGGGTGGCAGGCTTGCCGGCCTGGATGGGCGAGGTCACGCCCGGGAAGAGCACGAACTCCCGCAGGGGGAGGACCGGCAGGGTCAAACGTTCAGTCATGTGGTCTCCTCGACTCCCTCTCCCTCTCGTCGGGTGAGGTGTTCGAGAGATGAAACCTTCGGCTGGAGACTCATAATTCCACTTTTGCGCGGAAATCTTAGCGGATCACGCTCAGGAACTGTTCGGGGGCGGCGGAGCCGGCTCCTCGAGGAATCGCCCCGCCCTCACCGCCCGCCCACTTGGGAAGGGTCCGCGAGGGGAGGTGAGCGATGAAGGCAGTGGTCCACCCCGAAGGCGGCCGTCTGGCGAGGCCCCGCTTGTCAGAGATTTCGCCGGTACTCCATGTAGTGAGCGGTCTCGTCGGCCACCTCCCGGCCGTGCAGCGCCTCGACCATGTAGAAAGCCATATCCATGCCAGAGGAGATGCCGGCCGAGGTGACCACCCCGTCGTCGACGACGCGGCGGTCACGGACCACGAGGACGCCCCGGCCGAGCGCGGCCAGCTCGTCGAGCGCCGCCCAGTGGGTGGTGGCGCGGCGGCCCTCGAGCAGCCCGGCCGCGGCGAGCAGGAGGGCGCCGGTGCAGACGCCGGTGACGTGCTCGGCGCGCGCGGCGACGTGGCGGATCCAGCCGATGACGTCGGCGTTGCCGAGCAGGGAGCGGGTGCCCCAGCCCCCCGGCACCACCAGCAGGTCGATCGGCGGCGCGGTGGCGAGGCTGTGGCCGGGCACCACCACCAGGCCGCCGACCGCGGTGACCGGGGCGTGCGACGGCGCGATGGTCAACACCTCGAAGGGGGCCGTCGCCTCCGAGCGGCGCGAGGCGGCGCCGGGCGTCAGACGGGTGCGCGAGAAGACCTCGAACGGGCCGGTGAAGTCGAGCACCTCGACGCCGTCGAAGATCAGGATGCCGACCGTGCGGCGGCGGGCTGGCGCCGGGGAGGCGGCGCCGGCGGCTGTGGCGGTGGCGGCTGGCGCGGGTCTCGAGTCCAAGGCGGAGTCCCTCAGGGGCGCGGGCGGGCGAGGTCCAGCACCCAGAGCACCTGGTAGCGGTGCTCGTAGGCGCCGACCGCGATCCCGGCTCCCAGGCTGGTCAGCGTCGGGTTGAGGAGGTTGCGGCGATGCTCCGAGCTTGCCATCCAGCCGGCCATCGCGGCGTCGGCGCTGAGATGGCGGGCGGCGATGTTCTCGGCGACGCTGGCGGCCGCGAAGCCGGCGGCCTGGACGCGGGAGAGCGGAGTGGAGCCGTCCGCTCCCACATGGGCGTAGTAGGAGCGCGCGAGCATGTCGTCGGCGTGGGCCTGGGCCGCGGCGTCGAGGCGGGGGTCGGCGGCGAGCGGCGGGCGGCCGGCGGCGCGCCGGGCGGCGTTGACGGCGGCGAGCAGCGCCGAGCGCTGGCGGGCGAGGTCGTGCAGCGGCGCGGCCTCGGTCTGCCAGGAATCCTGCTCCGGCCAGGCGAAGAGGAAGACGTAGAGGGGCACGCCGCGGAAACCGGCAATGCCGATCCCGAGGTCGGAAAGCTCGCGGCGCATGGCGGGCGCCAGGTCGGGCGTGGTCCGCCACCAGGCCACCACGCCTTCGGGATCGCCGGCCATCGCCGCCACGCTCTCGGTCCACAGGTGCGGCCGGTAGCCGGCGCGCACCATCCGCGTCTGGATGCGCCCGAAGAGTGAGAGCGACTCGGACTCGTCGGGCAGCGCGCCGCGCGCCCCGATCTCCTCGGCCCGCTCCTGGGCAACCTCGTCGAGTGCCGCCGCGGGCCGCAGCTCGGGCACGCCGGCGGCGCGGCGCTCGGCGTCAATGGCGGCGGCGAGGCGGCGGCGGAGCTCCGGGAGGTCCGCGGCGGCGGGAAGGGCTCGGGCGGCGGCGGGCTGGACGGGTGGCGGCTGTGCGGATGGCTGCTTGGCGGGCGCCGGCCAGGTGAGCGCGGGCTGGACGGGCGTGGCCTGGCCGGCCTGGGCGTGCGAGGGGGCGCTCGCGGCGGCGGCGGCGAAGGCCACGGCGGCGGCGAGCAACCGGAGGATGGGGACGAGGATCATGCGCAGGCAGGCGGCGAGGGTGGCGTCCGCAGCCGCGACGATACACGATCGGGGCGCCCGCTCGTTTCCTCGAACGGGCGGCGCGCCGCTCCTCGACGCCGCCGCCCTGACGGCGCTGACGGCGGCAGCCTGCCCTCCGGGCGGTCCGTTCGGGAGTATGATCTGCCGGCGAAGTGCCCCCGTTCACTCACCATGACCTGGGCGCGCCCGGGCGCCGTGCCGCCGGGCCTGACCGGGTCTCAGGAGGACAGCGATGACCGTTCGTTCAGTCTTCATGGTCGCGGCACTGGTTCTGGGGCTGCTCGCGGCGGGGTGCAAGAAGGAGAGGCAGGCCGAGGTCTCGTCGAGCGCGCCGCCCGCGGCTCCCGGCGCGGCCGCTCCTGCCGCCGGCGCGGCCAACCCGGCTGCTCCGGCCGCCGCCGCCGCCCCGGCCGCGGCGCCGGCCGCTGCCCCGGCGGCCGCGGCGACTCCGGCGGCCCCGGCGGGCGTCAGCGTGGCGGACACGACCGCCAAGCTGGCCGCCGCCGATTGGGCGATCCGGCAGGACGAGATCAGGCACGACGCGGACGGGCAATGGGCGGTCGACGCCAGCGCCTCGTCTTCTTACAACGACGCCCAGGGGGACGCCTCCTGGTCGGCCAAGCAGGCGACAGGAGAGCCCAACGTCGACAAGTACGCCGACGACGGCCACGCCTGGGCACCCAAGACTCCGGATGGCGGCATCGAGTGGCTGGACCTCAAGTACGCCAAACCGGTGCACGCCTCGGAGGTCCGGGTGCGTGAATCCGACGGTTCGGGCGCGGTGATCAAGGTGGAGCTCTTCGACGAGGCCGGCGCCGCGCACACGGTCTGGCAGGGTGCCGACCCGACGACGGAGCTGAACTACCTGATCCTCAAGTTCAAGCCCACGGACTACAAGGTGAACCGCGTGAAGGTGACGCTCGCCACCAACGTCGTCCCGGGCTGGAACGAGATCGACGCCGTGCAGCTGGTGGGCAAGCCCTAACAGGCGCCGCCCGCGGCGGCGGCCTTGCCCTCTGCGGCCGGACGCCTATCGGCGAGCATCGGCGCGGACCGGCCCGGATCCTACACGGGTCGAGCCGCCCCCAATCGCCGCGCCCCGGCACAGTAGAGGATGTCGGGGCGGGTGCGCGGCGCCGGCGAGGCTCCTTCTCTCCCTATGCGGCAATCCAACCGCTTTTCCCTGCTCGCGACCGCGATCTATGCCCTGATGCTGGCGGGCGCGGTCCTCGCCTTCCTGTGGATCCGCCAGCAAGGAGCGACGCTGGTCGCGCCGCCGCCCAGCGGCCCCGGGTTCAGCGCCGCGCCGGCGAGCGCCGCGCCGAGCGCAGTGCCGGCGACCGCCGCGCCGGCGAGCGCCGCGCCGCGGACGGCGGCCCCGCGGAGCGCCGGCGATGTGCTGCCGCACGTGCTGCTGGCGCTGGCCGTGATCCTGGTGGCGGCGCGAGCGGTGGGGCTGGTGTTCCGCCGGCTGGGGCAGCCGCCGGTGGTGGGCGAGGTGCTGGCGGGCATCCTGCTCGGGCCGTCGCTGCTGGGGCGGGTCTCGCCCCCGGCGCTGGCCTTCCTGCTGCCGCCGGAGGTGGCGCCCTTCCTGGGCATCATCGCCCAGGTCGGGATCATCCTCTTCATGTTCCTGGTCGGCGTCGAGCTCGATCCTGGCTTGATGCGCAACCGGACGCAAGCGACGGTCGCCATCTCCCACGCCAGCATCATCCTGCCGTTCGTGCTGGGCGCGCTGCTGGCGCTGCCGCTCTACCCGCGGCTGGCGACCCGCGACGTGCCGTTCACCGCCTTCGCCCTCTTCCTCGGCGTGTCGATGTCGATCACCGCCTTCCCGGTCCTGGCCCGCATCCTCACCGACCGCGGCCTGCAGCGCACGCGGCTCGGCGTCATCGCGCTGACCTGCGCGGCGGTCAACGACGTCACCGCCTGGTGCCTGCTGGCCTTCGTGGTGGGCGTGGTCAGGGCGCAGTCGGGCTCCGCGCTGCTGACCGTCGTGCTGACCGCCGCCTATGTCGGGCTGCTGCTCGGCGTGGTGCGGCCGGTGGTGGTGCGGCTGGTGCGCGTCATCGATCACCGCGGCACGACCCAGGGCGTGATGACGGTCACCTTCGTCGCCCTGCTGCTGTCGGCGCTGATCACCGAGGCGATCGGCATCCATGCCATCTTCGGCGCCTTCGTGCTCGGGGTGCTGGTGCCGCACGACTCCCGCATCGCCCGCCAGCTGCGGGTACAGCTCGAGGGCCTGGTGCTGGTGCTGCTGCTGCCCGCCTTCTTCGCCTTCACCGGCCTGCGCACCCAGGTCGGGCTGCTGCACGGCGCCGGGTGGCTGCTGTGCGGCCTCATCATCCTGGTGGCGTCGCTCGGCAAGTTCGGCGGCAGCGCCGCGGCGGCCCGCCTGACCGGCCTCTCCTGGCGCGACGCCGCCTCGCTGGGAGTGCTGATGAACACCCGCGGCCTGGTCGAGCTGATCGTGCTCGACATCGGCCTCGGCCTGCACGTGCTGTCGCCGGCGCTGTTCGCGATGCTGGTGGTGATGGCGCTCGTCACCACCATGGCGACGACGCCGGTGCTGACCCTGCTGCAGCGCGGTGCCGCCTGGGAGAAGATCGAGGCCGCGGTGCCCGCCGGCGATCCGCGCGCCGACGCCGCCTGACCGCCCGTCCGCCGGCCCGCCGGCAGAAAACCCGGCTCATCCATGCCCATCCGAAAGCTCCGCCGTTCTTCGCTGCTCGCCGCCACGATCTACCTCGTGATGCTGGCGGGTGCGGTCCTCGCCTTCCTGTGGATCCGCCACCAGGGCGCGGCACTGGTGGCGCCGCCGGGCGGGCCCGGATCTGGCGGCGCGAGCGTGAGCGCGAGCGCCGCGGCGGCCGCACCGGGGCCGGCTGCTGCGCCCGGCGCCGCGGCGGGCGGACCGGCCGCGGCGGCCTCGCGGGGCGCCGGCGATGCGCTGCCGCACGTGCTGCTGGCGCTGGCGGTGATCCTGGTGGCGGCGCGGCTGGTGGGGATGGTGTTCCGCCGGCTGGGGCAGCCGCCGGTCATCGGCGAGGTGGTGGCGGGCATCCTGCTCGGGCCGTCGCTGCTGGGCCGCATCTCGCCGCCGGCGCTGGCTTTCCTGCTGCCGCCTCAGGTGGCGCCGTATCTCGGCATCATCGCCCAGGTAGGCATCATCCTGTTCATGTTCCTGGTCGGCCTCGAGCTCGATCCGGGCCTGATGCGCAACCGGACCCACACGACGGTCGCCATCTCTCATTCCAGCATCGTGGTGCCGTTCGTGCTCGGCACGCTGCTGGCGCTGCCGCTCTACCCGCGGCTCGCCACCCGCGACGTGCCGTTCACCGCCTTTGCCCTGTTCCTCGGCGTGTCGATGTCGATCACCGCCTTCCCGGTCCTCGCCCGCATCCTGAGAGACCGCGGCATCCAGCGCTCGCGTCTCGGGGTCATCGCGCTGACCTGTGCCGCGGTCGACGACGTCACCGCCTGGTGCCTGCTGGCGCTGGTGGTGAGCGTGATCAGGTCGCGGTCGGGCTCCGCGCTGGTGACGGTGGTGCTGACCGCCGCCTACATCGGCCTGCTCCTGGCGGTGGTGCGGCCGCTGCTGGCGCGGTTGCTGCGCGCCGTGGACCACCGCGGCATGACCCAGGGCGTGATGTCCATCGCCTTCGTGGCCCTGCTGCTGTCCGCCCTGATCACCGAGGCGATCGGGATTCACGCCATCTTCGGGGCCTTCGTGCTGGGAGTGATCGTCCCGCACGACTCGCGCATCGCCCGCCAGATGCGCGAGCAGCTCGAGGGCGTCGTGGTGGTGCTGCTGCTGCCCGCGTTCTTCGCCTTCACCGGGCTGCGCACCCAGGTGGGCCTCCTGCGCGGAGCCTCGGGATGGCTGCTGTGCGGCCTCATCATCCTGGTGGCGTCACTGGGCAAGTTCGGCGGCAGCGCGGTGGCCGCCCGCGTGACCGGCCTCTCCTGGCACGACGCCGCTTCGCTGGGGGTGCTGATGAACACCCGCGGCCTGGTCGAGCTGATCGTGCTCAACATCGGCCTCGACCTGCACGTGCTGTCGCCGGTGCTGTTCGCGATGCTGGTGCTGATGGCGATCGCCACCACCATGGCGACCACGCCGCTGCTCGCGCTGCTGCAGCACGGCGCGGGCTGGGAGCCGGCCGCCGGCTCGGCTGCCGGCTCGCAAGCGGCGCCGGCGGCCGGCGCCGCGGTCTCGCACGCCGGCGCCGGCACCGGCTGAGAGACGGGTTCCCGGCGCTAGTGGGACATTAGAGATCGGCCACCTGCCAGAGGCCGAGGCTCTTGTCGGCGTAACGTCCGCCGCTTTCGCGGCAGTGCTCGTCGAGCAGGGTCATGGGCGGCGGCAACCGGAAGGGCGCCAGCTCGAGGTTGAGCGGGCGCCATTCGCCGGTCAGGGCATCCCGGTTCTCCCGCAGCCGGGGGAAGGTGGTGGCGAGCAGCCAGCGGGCGCCGCAGGTGCGGAAATTGGCGAGCGCCGCCCGGGCGTCCCGGAACGAGAGGTGGACCAGGCCGTCGCGGCACAGGACGAGGTCGGCCTCGGGCAACGGGTCACGGCACAGGTCGAGGCACAGGAAGGTGCGGCCGCGGGCGCCGTGGCGGCAGCGGTTGGCGGCGATCACCGCCTCCACGATGTCGATGCCGCAGTAGCTGGCCACCGGCAGCTCCGCCTCCTCGAGCCAGCACAGGTCGCCGCAGGGCGCGTCGAGCAGCGAATAGCAGCCGAGCTCGGCCAGCAGCCGCGGCAGCTCGTGGCGCAGGGCCGCGGTGGCCTCGCGGCCGGAGCCCGGTCCCGAGGTGGTTTCGCCGCCGCGCCAGGCGTTGCGCCGGTGGATGGAGGTGAAGATGGCCTCGGCGCTGCGGCAACGCAGCGGCAGGGTGCGTGCGAAGTGGATCCAGGTGGCGGCCTGGGGGAAGCGGCGGCGTAGGAAACCGCGCAGCCCCTGGCCGGCGGCAGGCGTCAGCGAGGAAGTCCGAATGTCTGCACCCACAGGACGCGATACTCCCCGGTTTTGGGATCGCGACCGAGGGCCAGGCCGATCCCGGTTTGAGTGTAGCGGCGATCGAGGATGTTCTCACGATGGCCCCGGCTGCGCATCCACGACTCGACGGCCTCCTTGACCGATTGCTGGTCGAGCGCGATGTTCTCGCCGATCGCCTCCCAGTCGTAGCCGGCGGCGCGGGACCGCTCGCGGACGGTTTTGCCGTCCCGGCCGCGGTGCGCGAAGTAGGAGTGCGCCAGCATGTCCTCGGCATGGCGCTGCGCCGCGGCGTCGAGCCGCGGGTCGAGGGCCAGCGGCTGGCGGCCGGCCTGACGGCGCTCGGCGTTGATGCGCGTCGACAGCTCGGCGCGCACCCGCTCGAGATCACGCAGGCCGGCGGTGTCGCGGGCGAAAGCCTCGGCCTGCGGCACGGCGAAGAGGATCGCATAGAGGGGCGCGCCGTCGAGCCGGGCCAGGCCGACGCCGAGCTCCGTGTAGGCGGGCTCGAGCAGGCGGCGGAAAGTGCCGTCGCGGTCGTCGTCGCGCCAGCTCGCCACCAGCCGCTCGGCGCTGATCGGACCGCTCATCAGGTTCTCGGCCCATTGATGGGCGTCGTAGCCCGCGGCGCGCAGCCGGCGCTCCATGGCCAGCTCGGGCGCGCGCTCGCCGCGCAGCGAGCCCCTCGACGCGACCTCGTCGGCGTGCTGCTGGGCGGCGCGGTCGAGCGCCGGCGATCGGCGCAGGGGCGGAGCGCCGGCGGCCGCGCGTTCCGCATTGAGCAGGCGCAGCAGCTCGCGGCGGACGGTTTCGGGATCGGCGGCCCCGGTCCGGCGGGCGCGGGCAGCCTCATGGTCCTTAGAATAGAGCATCGATGCGTAGACAGTCAATGTATAAGTGGCCGCCACCAGCCAGGCAGAGAGCACGGCGGCGGTCCAGGCCACGGGGATGCCGCCGCGGCGGCGGCGGCCGCACGCAGCGGTGCGGACGGCGCGCGGACGCGAACCGGGAGCTGACGCTCGATCGGGTGGCAAGCGCATACGCAGTGGCCCAGCGACAGGCAACGAGTGCCGCGATGGGCGGCAATCGATGCCGCGGCCGACCGTGACGCCTGAGCTGCTACCTTCGCTACGGCTTCAATGGCGGCTGGACGCTGCTGGTAGGATACATCGCCTTGACCGCCGCCGAACCCGCGTCCTTGCGCCTGAGCCTCCATGAGCGGCCGATCGCCGCCCACGGACGCATCCTCGCCCTCGCCTGGGGAGCGTGGGCGTCCGGCTTCTGCTCGTTGATGCTGCTGTCGTTCGTGCTGCAGCAGGTGCAGGACACCTTCGCCCTCTCGGAAACCGCGCTGGGCTGGCTCACCGGCGTCGGCGTCGGCATGAGCGGCGCCGGCGGGCTGCTCTTCGGCTGGATGAGCGACCGGGTGGGGAGGCGCACGTCGCTCGGGGCGGCGATCGCCGCCTTCGGCCTGGGCAATGCGCTGTGCGGGCTGGCGCCGTCGGCGGCGTGGCTGCTGGCCGGGCGGGCGCTGGCCGGGCTGGGAGTGGGCGGGACCTGGGGGGCGGGACAGGCGCTGATGGGCGAGACGTTCCCGCCGGCGCTGCGCGGGCGCTACGGCGCTGTCGCTCAGACCGGTGCGCCGGTGGGGCTGGGCCTGGCGGCGATCGCGGGGTCGTTCCTGGCGCCCGTGGTCGGCTGGCGGGCGGTGTTCCTGGCGGCGGCCCTGCCGCTGCTCGCGTTGCCGCTGCTGCGCTGGGTGCCGGAGTCGGACCTCTGGCTCGAGCACCGGCGGCGGCCGGCGGCGCGGCGGTCGATCCTGGCGCAGCTGGTGGCGCCGGATCTCGCGGGGCGCTTCGCGCGCGCCTTCGTGCTGACCGCGCTCGACATGTCGTCCTACTGGTTCGCCATCGTCTGGCTGCCGCGCTACCTGCAGAAGCAGCGCGGGCTGTCGATCTTCGGCTCGGGCTGGTGGACGCTGACGTTCGTCGCGGGGTCGCTGGCCGGCTACCTGAGCTTCGGCTGGGTGTCCGATCGCATCGGGCGGCGGAAGGCTTTCGCGCTGTACTGCGCCGTCACCGCGATCGGCCTGGCCGCCGTGTCGCTGTTCTGGGACCTGCTGGCCGGCCGGCCGCTCGCCGGCCTGGCCTGCATGGCGGTTGCGGGCCTCGGCACCGGCAGCTGGTCGTGCTTCGGGCCATTCTTCTCCGAGCTGTTCCCCACCCGGGTGCGGGGGGCCGCGATGTCCACGATCATGAACGTCACCCGCGGCGTGCAGTTCGCGGCGCCGCTGGTGATCGCGGCGGTGGCGTCGCGCTGGGGGCTCGGCGGCGGCGTCGCGCTGGCGGCGGGCTTCGCGGTGCTGGCCGCGGCGTGGGTCTGGACGCTCCCCGAGACGGCGGGGGCGGCTCTCGAGGCCTGAATCGGGCCCGTTCGGCCGGAGCAAGACGGACGGGCGAATGCCGAAAGATCAGACGGTTCAGGAGACGGACGGCGGGGCGCCCGGGCTGCTGCGGGCGGTGTCGCGCTGGCAAATCGTCGCGCTGGTGCTCAACGACGTCATCGGCAGCGGCGTGTACCTGCTGCCGGCCGGCGCCGCGGCTCTGCTCGGCGGCGCCAGCGTCGCGGCGGTCGTGCTGGCCGGGCTGGCGGTGCTGCTGGTGGTGCTGTGCTTCGCCGAGGCGGCAAGCCACTTCGACCAGCCGGGCAGCGCCTATCTCTACGCCCGCGAAGCGTTCGGCGAGCTGATCGGCTTCGAGGTGGGATGGATGACCTGGCTGGCGCGGGTGGCGTCGGTGGCGTCGCTCGCCGTCGCCTTCGCGCAGGCGCTGGGCTACCTGTGGCCCGAGGCGCGCGCCGGCTGGGGACGGGACGTGGCCATCGTGCTGCCGGTGCTGGCGCTGACCGCGCTCAACGTCGTCGGCATCCGCTCGGGGGTGCGCACGGCAGTGCTCCTGGCGATCGCCAAGATCGCCCCGCTGCTGGTCTTCGTCGCGGCCGGAACGGTGTTCGCGCTGCGCGGCGGCGGCGCGGCGGCGGTCGGGGGCGCGGTGGGCGCGGCGGCGGCCGGGGGCGCGGTGGGCACGGCGGCGGCCGGGGGCGCGGCGGGCGCGGCCGGGGGCGCGGCGGGGTGGCATCAGGTCGGCGCCGCGGCGCTGTTGCTGCTGTACGCCTATGCCGGTTTCGAGAACACCGCGGCGGCGGCAGGGGAGTACAAGAACCCGCGGCGCGACGTGCCGTTCGCGCTGCTGGCGCAGATCGGCATGGTCACGGTGCTGTACGCCTGGGTGCAGTGGGTGGCGCTCGCCACCCTGCCCGGGCTGGCCGCCTCGGCGACGCCGCTCGCCGACGCGGCGCGGCGGTTCCTGGGCCCCTGGGGCGGCTGGCTGCTGACGATCGGCGCGACGCTGTCGATCCTCGGCACCAACGGCAACACGGTCCTGACCGGCCCTCGCTACCTCTTCGCCCTGGCGCGGGGAGGCTACGGTCCGCGGCTGCTGGGGTCCGTGCAACCACGCTTCCGCACGCCGGCGGTGGCGGTGGTGGTGCAGACGGTGATCGCGCTGCCGCTGGCGCTCTCCGGCACCTTCACCGGCCTGGCGGCGCTGTCGGTGGTGGCCCGCCTGGCTACCTATGTCGGCACCGCGGCGGCGGTGCCGGTGCTGCGCCGCAAGCTGGGCAGCCGTCCCGGCGCCTTCCGCCTGCCCGGCGGCCCGCTGGTGCCGACCGCGGCCGTGCTCATCTGCATCGTGTTCGCAGCCAGCGCCACGCCGCGCGACCTGATCGCCGGGGTGGTGGCGCTGGCGGTCGGGCTCGCGGTGTTCAAGCTGCGGCGCCGCGCGCCCGGCAGTAGCCTGGCGCCCGGTTCGCAGTAGCCTGCCCGGTTCGCAGCAGCCTGGCGGGTTACCGGCAGATCACTCGATGATGCCGCCGCAGACCGTATAGTTGATGTATGTCGCCCAGTTGTGGCCGCCGAAGCGCGGGCCGAAGCCCCAGGCGGTCTGTGATCCGCCCTGGCTTCCCGGCGCCTGGACCTCGGCCTGGGCGCCGATGAAAAGGGTTTCGCCCTGGGTGAAATTGCCGAGCGGGATGACGAAGCTGACGGTGGTCACCGGCGGGTTGTAGCTCGTATTGATGGGGAAGTGCCCCGGGAGGGGGTTGCTGTTGTGGTTCTGCGGGATGCCGTCGAGCGAGTCGGCGACCGCCAGATGGACGGCGGTGATCACCCACGGGTCGTTGGTGGTGTAGGTGATGGTGATCGAGGAAGCGTCGTTGTTGATCGTCACCGTGCCGGTGTCGATGGTCTGGCCGCCGAACAGGGTCACCGTCATCGGGCACTGCGCCGCGGCCGGGACCGCCGCCACCGTGCAGAGCAAGAGCGCCGAGAAAAGCCGGATGCAGTTCTTCACGTTCCATCCCTCCATGGGCCGCGGGCGCGGCCGGGTTCAATTCCATGAGATCCCCGGCCAGGCTCTCAGCCCAAGAGCCTCCGGGCATCAGCTGAACGGGGTGTTGCCCGCGGATTGTAGCATCCTTTGCGCCTCGGCGAGGGCCGGCGCGGCGCGGGGTAGTGGGCCAGTTTCAAGTGGCGCTCGATGTAGCTGATGCTAACAAGCTTGGGGTCGGGCCGCCCCTGGATGAGCTGCTTCTTGCAGCCGATGCCGCTCGGGGGGCTTCTCGGGGTGCGGAGGCTTGCTTGCGCGGGAAGGCATGCTCTAGCGGCGCCGGGTCTTACAGTCCAGGAAGCTTCGAACCTCCAAATAGGAACTGCAAGGCCACGGGTACGGTGGCACCGTGATAAAGGGCAAGCCACTTATAGTGCGATTCGAGCGCTCTAGACCAAACCGCGCCCAGCGCAAGAAGCAGTACAATAACGCCGACAAATCCCCACCCGAAACGCGGAAGCGGAAAATCCGTCCGCAATCCGACCGCGTGTATGGCTGTCACGGCATAGGGAGACACCGCTCCGATCGCACCCCACCAGCACTGCCCAGGAGGCGATAGCGTCCGCGAGTTCAGATCCTCTCTTGGCTGAGCCAATGGGGACCTATCATTTTGGCAGATAAGCGGCGAATACACCCATCAGGTGCCGGACCGTGGGGCTCACAAGCGAAAGAACGTACAGTACGCTTATAGTAATGACGGTGAAGATTCTTAAGGCTCGTGGGCTGAACAGGTTTCTACCTTGCGACGAACCATAGCAACCCTCGGCATTCACTTCTTTGGCATTCACTTCTTTGTCCCCAAGCGCCAACCCCTTTTCCCTACCGGTTTCCACCGGAGCTGCGGCGACAGGCGCCATAGGTGACATGCCTGACCCCCCCATAGAATTTTCAACGTAGCTTTCGAGTGTCCAGCCACTTTTCTCCGAGCGAAGACACCCTTAGTTATTTCTACGACAAGCTGCCACCCTCGTCTATCATTCGGCCGACTACAGTCTGTAGGTCTTTGTCCTACAGATGCAGTGTTTTACCTATTTCTGTCGCAACGCGAGGTGATCCTTCCGCGGCGGTCAAACTGACCCACCACTCCGCGCCGGGCACTGTCCTGGATTGCCAACTAGGACGGTGCCCGGCGCGGGGTGGTGGGGCGCGCCTGCACGCGGTAGGCGCAGCGGCGGGCGCCGGCAAGGATGTGGTCGATGCGCTCGATCTGCACGCCGGCGCCCAGGACCTCCTGGAAGACCCGCAGCTCGCCGGCGCACAGATTGGTGCAAGCCTTGGCGGCGGTGCAGATGGGGCAGTGGTTCTCGATCAGCAGCAAGACGCCGCCCGGCTCCTCTCGCACCTCGGCCATGTAGCCCTCGCGGGTGCGCAGCTTCGCCAGCGCCAACAGCCGCTCGCGCAACGACCCGCGGTCCCCGACCTGCGCCCGGTAGGCCTCGATCTGGCTCCTCGTCCTGGCGGCGATCAACCGGTCGACGCCGCTCTCGCCGAACGTCTCCCGCAGCGAGTGGATCAGGCTGACGGTGAGGTCGGCATGCGCGTTCGGAAACAGCTCGTCGGCCGCCGGCGTCAGGCGCCAGAGCTTGGCGGGGCGCCCCATCGGGCGGGGCTCGGGCTCGCTCGTGACCAGCTTCTCCAGGGCTAGCGCATAGAGGTGCTGGCGGACGGCCATCGCCGAGATCTCGAGCCGCCCCGCCAGGGTGCGGGCGTCCTGGGGGCCGTGCCACTTCAACAGCTCGAGGATCGCGCGGCGGCTGCGGGGATCGGCGGCGCCGCGGCGATCGGCTGCGCTGCCGGGCGCGCTGCCGGGATCGGTGGCGGTGACGGGGGGGCGAGAGCCGGGCATGGAGACTTTATAAAGATAAACATTGACAAAGTCAAGCGGCGGGGCGTAGCCTGGCAGCAGTGCGGCGCTGCCAAGGCCGGCCGGCCGACGGCAGTGAGCGGCGGCAGCGCCAGCAAGGAGGACCCTATGGACGTTCATGGCAGAGGCGTGGTGATCACCGGTGCCAGCCGCGGGCTCGGCGCCGCGCTGGCGCAGGTGCTGGCGCGACAGGGTGCGAGGCTCGCGCTGGTCGCACGCGGCGAGCAGGCCCTCGACGAGGTGGCAGGCGCGATCCGCGCCGCGGGCGGCGAGGCCCACGCGATCGCCGCCGACGTGGGGGCGAAAGACGAGGTCTACCCGATCGCTGGCGCCGCCGCGTCGCTGGTCGGCGAGGTCGAGGTCGTGGTGCACAACGCGAGCGATCTTGGCCCGGTCCCGCTGGCGTTGCTGGCGGACACCGCCTGCGAGGACCTGGAGCGCACGCTGGCGGTCAACCTGGTGGGCCCCTTCCGCCTCACCAAGGCGTTCGTCGGGCCGATGCTGCTGCGGCAGCGCGGCCTCGTCGTGCACGTCAGCTCGGACGCGGCGACCGCGGCCTATCCGCGATGGGGCGCCTACGGGGCCTCGAAGGCGGCCCTCGATCACCTGGCGCGCATCTGGGCGGCCGAGCTCGACGGCACCGGCGTGCGCTTCTTCGGCGTCGATCCCGGCGAGATGGACACCGCGATGCACGCGGCGGCGATGCCCGACGCCGACCGCTCCGAGCTGGCCGGTCCCGCGGAGGTCGCGCGCAAGGTGGCGGAGATGATCGCCGACGACGCGATCCCGAACGGCGCCCGGCTCGAGGCCGCCGCCTGGGGAGCGGCGCGATGAAGCCCGCCGCGCGGCCGCGCGACGACGCGCGCACGACGCGGCTGCTGCACATCGATCCGGCGCGCGCGGAGCTCGTGGACGGGACGATCGGCGACCTGCGCACGCGGCTCCGGGAGGGCGACCTCCTGGTGGTCAACGACGCGGCCACCTTGCCGGCGTCCCTGCACGGCGCCACGGCAGCAGGCGTGCCGGTCGAGGCGCGCCTCGCCGGCCCCGCGGGCGACGGCTGCTGGCGCGCCGCCCTCTTCGGCGCCGGCGACTGGCGGCGCCGGACGGAGGACCGGCCGCCGCCGCCTGCCGTCGGCGCCGGCGAGGTGCTGCGCTTCGGCGGGGGCAAGAGGGGCGGCGGCCCGGCAGCCTCGCGCTCCCGCGGGGTCGCCGCGAAGGGCGCTGCCGGGTCGCCGCTGCGCGCGACGATCACCAGCGTCGACGCGGCATCGCCGCGCCTGGTCTCGCTGTGCTTCGAGGCGCGCGGCGGCGCCCTGTGGCGCGCGCTCTACCGTGCCGGACGGCCCGTGCAGTACGCGCACACCGATCGGCCGCTTGCGCTGTGGCAGGTGCAGACGGCGTATGCCGCGCGGCCGTGGGCCGCCGAGGCGCCGTCGGCGGGATTCGCGCTGACCTGGGAGCTGCTGCTGGACCTTCGCCGGCGCGGCATCGCCGTCGCGCGGATCACCCACGCCGCCGGGTTGTCGTCCACCGGCGACGGCGAGCTCGACGCGCGCCTGCCGCTCGCCGAGAGCTACGAGGTGCCGGCGGACACCGTGTGGGCCGTCGAGCGGTCGCGGGAGCGGGGCGGGCGGGTGGTGGCGGTGGGGACCACCGTCGCGCGGGCGCTCGAGGGCGACGCCGCGAGCCACGCGGGACGGCTCGTCGCCGGCGCCGGGACGACCGAGCTGCGGCTCGGACCCGGTCTGCGGCGCAGTGTCGTCGACGGCATCTTGACCGGCGTGCACGACCCCGGCACCAGCCACTTCGCGTTGCTCGAGTCCTTTGCGCCCCGGGCGCTGCTGCTGGAGGCCCACGCCTTCGCCGAGGAGCGGGGCTACCAGGGACACGAGTTCGGCGACGCGCTGCTGATCCTCGGCTAGCGGGCCCCGCCGCGGGCGCCGGCACGGCGCCCGGTCAGAGGGTAGCGAAGATCGACGAGCGGCGCCAGGGGATGAGCAGGAGGAGCACGCCCAGGGTGATGGCCGCGTCGGCGACGTTGAAGATCCCGGTGCGCAGGGGGCCGATGCCGAGGCTGACGAAGTCGACCACGGCGCCGTCGTGGAGCAGCCGGTCGATGAGGTTGCCCAGGCCGCCGCCGGTGAGCAGAGACAAGGCCACCAGCTGGATCGGGTTGGCGCCGCGCAGGCGCAAGGTGAATACCAGGGTCAGGGCGAGCGCGCCGCCCACCAGCACCACGAAAAGGATGTAGCGCGCCAGGCTCGGCAGGCCTTCGCCGAGGCTCAGGAACGCGCCGCGGTTGAGGGCCAGCTCGAAGCGGACGAGGTCGTCGAGCAGCGACACCGGCGGCGACGCCGCCAGCGAGGCGCGGGCCAGCGTCTTGGCCACCTGGTCGCAACCGACCGAGCAGAGCAGGACCCCGGCCACCAGGGTGAGGCGCAGGGCGCGGGTC
Source organism: Thermoanaerobaculia bacterium (assembly GCA_035949675.1). GTDB lineage: Bacteria > Acidobacteriota > Thermoanaerobaculia > Multivoradales > UBA5704 > JASLEW01. The sequence goes on along the minus strand of DASZHY010000576.1, from coordinate 1,194 downwards.
ATGCCGCGGGCGGGAAGGGGCGCCTGGGCGCCGGCAGGGGCGTTCATGTCCGCGGCTCGTTATCTGGAGCCAGTGGCGCCAGTGGAGCCAGCAGAGCCAGCGGATCCAGCGAATCCGGCGGCGCCGGCGGCGCCGGTGGCTCCCATGGCGACGGCAAGTGGGCGCTCAGGCGGCGCGCCTCGCGGTCCCAGCGCCAGGCCGGCTCCTGGCCCTGGAGGTGGACGCCGCCCAGCCAGAGGTCGATGCCGCCGCGGATGGCGATCCAGTCCTCCTCGCCGGCGAGCACCCTGAGGCCGGCGGCGGTGACGGCGATCAGCGGGTTGCGAGCGATGCTGGTCCAGGCGCCGGAAGGAGAGTCGAGACGCAGCAACGGCCGCGGCCCGGCGGCGAGGTCACGCAGGCGCCGTAGCAGCGACAGGTCGGTCATGAAGCAGCGCTCTTCCTGGCTCTGGGCGGCGGCGAACAGCGCCGAAAAGGGCAGCGGTCCGGCGGCCGCCGCCACGGCGAGAGCCTGACGTTCGGAGCGCGACAGGCCGTCGCCTGCGCCCGGGAACTCTTCGAGATGGCGGCGGAGCGCGGCGGCAAGGTAGGGGAGGGCCGCGACGTCGGAACGCAGCAGCGCTTCGAGGCCTGCCGGGTCGGGGGCGCAGTAGGCCGCCCAGGCGGCGCATGCCAGGCGCTGCTGGGCCGCGCTCACCGGCTGCCTGGCGTCGAGCAGGCCAGGAAGCTGCTGCGGCGGCATGCGTCCCAGGTACTCGCCGGCCGGTCCGACGTCGATCAGGCTCAAGTCGGTGAGGCCGGTGTCACGGGCGGCGAACCAGTCGAGCAGGCGGCAGACGTGGAGCTGGTCGAAGAGGTCGTGCTCGAACCAGAGCACCACCTCGTCGTGGCTGCGGAAGTCCTCGAGCGCGCGGTCCCAGCCGGTGAGCCGCTCCAGGCACTCGTCGTAGCCCTCGTAACCGCTCGCGGCCAGGAAGCGGGCGCGCTCGCGGCGCCAGCGCTCGGGGCTGGCGGCGACGGCCGGTCCCTCGTAGAGCACGTCGGCCGAGAGCGTGACCTCGCCGGCGATGCCGGCGGCGCGCAGGCTGGCGGCCGCGGCATCGCCGTTGAGCACGTGGAGCAGGCGCCGGCCCGAGCGGCGCGCCCGCGCCGTCGCGGCGGTCGTGGCGGTCATGGCGGCCGCGGTGGTCGCGG
>DASZHY010000575.1:0-4608 GCA_035949675.1 Thermoanaerobaculia bacterium | reverse complement strand
TCCCGATTTCTTCAACCAGCAAACCGCCTCGAGCGTCCTCGGCGACGAGCTCTTCAGCCTTTTTCCGCGGGCCGCGAAGTCATTTCCGCTGGTTGACGGTCAGCAGGTATGGGTCCTCCTGCGCTAGCGGGTCACGACCACCCGCCCCGCGACTGCCACACAGACCATCGAGCAGGTTGGCGTAAGCCGTTACGAAGCCGTTCACGTCGTGCCTCAGGCACACCATGCTCCTGGCCGCCGCCGCGATCTCCAGGCGCCGTTGCGGCGGATCGCCGAGACTCCGGGCAAGAGCCGAAGCCAGGCTCAGCCGGTCGTTCGCTTGGCACAGGTAACCGGTGGCGCCGTCCTGGATCAGCTCGGGAAGACCGAAGACATCGGTACCGAGCACCGGCAGCTCGAACGCCATCGCCTCCAGGACCGTCCGGGGCATGGATTCGACGTCCGAAGCGCAGACCAGCAGATCGCCGGCGCGGTACCATTCGTAAACGTTGTCGACAACGGGTAGGACTTGGACTCTGGCCGCTACCGGACTGCTCGCGACGCGCTCGCGCAGGCTGCAGCCATGGCTGTCGCCGAGGTCGCCGACGAAGACGAGCCTCGCGTCAGGATGACGTGGAGCGACGTCTTGAAATGCGCGGAACAGCAAGTTTTGCCCCTTGCGGGGTTGCACGGTGCCAACGCACAAGATCAGGAACTCGGCAGGTCCGATGCCTAGTCGGCCGCGGATTCTTTCACGTGCATTCCCGACCCGGAACGTGTCGATGTTGTCGATGTCGACCCCGTAGGGGATGTGCAGGAGGCGATCGGAGTCGGCGTGCCGTGCGAAGAGGGCCCTCGTCGCCTGCGCCTCGAAGATCAGGGCGGTGCTGTTGCGGAGGGCGCGCTCCGCGCAGGCCTTGACCGCGGGTGCCACGCCCCCACTGCCGTATCCCGCCCACCAGAACAGCTCCAGCGGGAAGCTCTCGTGAATCGCCCACAGGCACGGCAGCGACAGGCGCCCGGCAAGATCGGCCCCTCCGAACGCGGTCAGCGTGTTCACCAGAACCGCGTCGAAGGCGCCCTCTCGCACCGATGCGACGAGCTCCGCCTGGCGCGCTTCATAGTCATCGGCAGATCGCTGGCCCCAGGGAGCGATCAGCTTGACGGTCAGCCCCAACTCTTCAGCCCGCCGCCGCAGAACTCCGTCGCCCAGAGACATCAGAGTGATCTCGAATCCGTGCTGTACCGCCAGTCCGCTGAGCAGGTCGTGAAAGTAGAGCTGACCTCCACCCAGATCGAGTTGATGGGTGAAGGCAAGAAGCCTCCGCCTGTCCTCAGTCCGCAGAGGCGGGGTGGGCGGCGGCGCTTCGAGGCGCAGTAACAAAGGGTCGGCTTGTGCGGTCTCTCCGGCGGCGCCGTGGCCGACGACCGTGAGCCAGGGTCGGCCCGAGCCCCGGCCGACGTTGCCGACGAAGGCATCGAGCTCGAAGCCCGAGAACAGAGCATCCGCAGAGCCATAGGTGGCGGCAACGTCGAGCCTCGGGACGGCGAGTCGCGCCAGGCCAAGGAGCTCCCCGTCAAGCCTCACCTCGACGCGGGACGCCATGCCGCTCGCAAACAGCGCCCACCCTCGCACCAACAGCACCGAGCCGCGCACGGTGGCACCCGAAGCGGGCTGATCGATCCAGACGGCGCGGTCTGCCGGCGGTGCCGCCGGCCTGCTCAGCAAGGTCAGCGAGCGCCTGGCGCGAAACAGCGCCTGGCGGACCCGGTACGGCAGGACCCTGCGTACCACTCGTCTGGCGAAACTCGTGCGTGGATTCAGAGCTGGCGCTGGCGAGGTCACAGAGCTGCGGCCTTTTTGAGACACGCGCCGCTCTCCGCGCTCCAGGTACGGCGAATTCCTTCCTCGATCATGATGGGCTCGAACCTCATCACGCCACGCAGTCGAGACACGTCGAGAACGATCTCCTTGACATCATAGTGCCGCTCAGGTTGGTGTGCCAGCATCAGCGCGCGGCCGGTCACGTTGCGTATCGTGTCGGCGAGCTCCAGAAGAGAAACGGCTTGGCCGGAACCGACGTTCAATGGCGACGGGACATCCCTGCTTTCTACCAACCTCGCCACGACGTCGCCCAGGTCGTCGACGTGGACGTAGTCGCGGACGATGCTGCCGTCGCCGTAGACGACGCAGGCGACATTGCGCCTGGATGCATCGAGGAAGGCCGCGATGACGCCCTGACCGCGTCTCGCGGGCTGACCCGGTCCGTAGACGTTGGAAGGCCTCAGCACCGTTGCCGCCAATCCGTGCCGGACCGCCTCGGAGGCGATCAGTCGTTCGGCAGCAACTCGGTTGGTGCCGTAGGGCACGATCGGACGCAAGGGGTGGCCCTCGTCGACCGGCAGGTACGAGGGGCATCCGTACACGGTTCCTCCCGAAGACAGATACACGAACCGCATCCCGGGATAGCGACGCAGGCGGCGGAGTACGGTCGCGAGGGGCAACACGGTCAGGTCGTGATCAACCTGTGGCTGCGCTACGGATTCGGCGGGGAGCAAACCCCGGCAGCAATGTACCGTAGCCTGGACGCCGGCCATCAGCGTATCGACCGCGACGGCGTCTACCGCCTCGCCGATGAAGACGCGGCACGGCTCGACCTCCGCCAGAAAGGCCGGCGACGGCGGGGACCGGCTCACGACGACCACCTCGTGTCCCGCCTGACGCAGCCGGCGGGCCAGATGGGTGCCGATGAAGCCGAGGCCGAGCACCAAGACGCGCGACAAGCCGGAGCGCTTCAACATTGCATTCCGCTTAACCTAGGAGATTCGCCAGCAAGACTGTGGCTCGCTAAGCTACTTTATACCATAAGCACCCGGGATGCTCAGCGGCGGGCGCCGGGCCATGGCCCAGTGCCCAGCGGCGCCCGAGCCCACCATCACGCGCGGAGACGAAAACGGCGACGCGTCTCGGCCCGCCGCCGGAGACCGGATTGCCGCCGTGCTAGACTCGAAGGGCATGCGAAGACTCGCCGCCGCGATGTTGAGCGCTCTGCTGGCAGCAGCGGGTTTGCCGCTTATCGGCGCGGCCGCCTCCGAGTGCTCCCACGCCGCCGCCGCCGCCCCAGCCGCCGATCGCGCCGGTCGTGCCCCAGGCGTCCCTGGCGATGGTGCACCCGGCGCCACTGCCGCCGCGCACCGCCATGGCCCCGACTGCCGGATGTTCTGCTGCGTGGCGCGCCCCGCAGCCGCCTCCTGCGTCTGCAGGTGCAGCAGGAGCCAGCCTCGCCAACAGGCCAGCTTCGCCGCCGGCATGCCATCGATCCTACCCGCCCCGCCACGGCTGCCGCTGCCGCGGAGCGCGGCTCTCGACGCACTGCAGGCAAGGCTCCCCGCGGCCCTGCCGTTCCTCGGCCTTCCCGAACGCCCTCCCCGCGCCTGACCTCTCCGAAGCGTCTCTGAAGGTGCCTGCGGGCGCCGGCTCGCGCGTGTCGCGAGGGCCAGCGGCCGCCTCATCCAGCTAGATGCTCTTCGACAAGGAGGCGCGCCTTGCATAGGCACGGCTTGCACGACGACGTCAGGGAGTACTTGGGAGTTTGGTTGGGCTGCTTGCTTGCCCTCGCGGCCGCGGCAGCGCGTCCGGCAGCGGCGCAGGGCGCGGGAGAGACGCCGGTCGAGCCGGGCGCGATCGCCAGCGGCGGCTCGGCCCTGCTCACCTTCGGCGAGGACCCCAATCGCCAGCTGGTGATCAACGGCTTCGGCGTCCTCGGCTTCGACTACGACTTCAACACCGGCAAGAGCTCGTTCGCCGACAGTGCGCTCGCGCTGTCCTTTTACAAAGGGCTGTCTGACCACTTGACGGTGTTCGCGCAGCTCACGACCTCGCGCGGCGCGCCGTCGCCGTTCCTGGCCGACGTCGGGGCCACCCGCGACGTCGCGACGGACATCGACAACCTGCAGTTGCGCTGGCAGCCGTCGCTCACCTCAGGGTTCAGCGTCACGGCCGGCAAGTTCGACTCGCCGATGGCCATCGAGCGCGACGACGCGCCGCTCAACTTCCAGGCGACCTCGTCGTTCACCTTCAACTACGCCCGGCCGGTCAAGTTCACCGGCCTCGAGCTCTATGACGCGCTGTCGCCCCACGTCGAGGTCTGGGGCATTGCCGCCAACGGCTGGGACAACGACGTCGACAACAACAAGGGCAAGACCGGCGGGCTGTACGTGCTGTGGAGCCCCTCGCTCGCCGCGCACCTCGGCCTGGGCGCCCTCTACGGGCCGGAGAAAGACAACCTGGAAAGCGACAACCGCTCGGCGGTGATCGGCACCCTGCTGCTCCAGCCCACCGAGAGCTGGGTGGTGGGCGCCGAGTCGGTCTACGGCCAGGAGCCCCACTCCGCGGTCGCCGGCGGCACCGCCAGATGGTACGGCGAGATGCTGTTCACCCACCTGCGCTTCGACCGCCACTGGGCGGCGACCCTGCGGCTCGACTATTTCGACGACGTGGGCGGCGGCCGCACCGGCACGCCGCAGGTGCTGCGCGAGATCACCCTGTCGCCGCAGTACCTCGTCGGCGGCGGCTTCTACGGCATCTTCCGCTATCTCGACCGCACCTCGCTGCGGCTGCCGGAGCTG
>DASZHY010000574.1:0-15425 GCA_035949675.1 Thermoanaerobaculia bacterium | reverse complement strand
GGGTTCACCCAGCCCCTGTGGGTGGCGCTGATGGTCCCGGTCAACGCGCTGCCGCTGGCTCTCAGGCTCCGCGGCCTGCCGGTCCAGCTGCTGTCCCTGGCGGCGCTGCTCTGGAACCTGGTCCTGGTGCGGCGGCTGACCCGGCGCCATTTCTCGACCGCTCGGGCGCGCCACTGGCTGCCGGCAGCGGTGCTGACGGCGTTCTACTACCCCCTGAACTATTGCGCCCTCATGGGTCTCGAGAGCGGTTTGCAGGCGCTGCTCACCACCGCCTTGGTGCTGCTGGCGCTCGACGTCGTCTGGGGCGGCGAGGACCGCCACCGCGAGCTGTGGCTGGTGGGCGCCGCGGCCTGCCTGTTGCGGATGGACATGTTGCTGATCGTGGCCGTGGTGCAGATCTACATCCTCGCCAAGGGCGGAGTGCGCGGGCCGCGCCGCCGCGCCAGCTGGCTGCAGGGGGCGGCGCTCTGCGGCGCCGCGCTCGCCGCCTACGGGGCCTGGCGGTGGGTGAGCTTCCATGACCTGCTGCCGAACGCCTGGTACCTCCGGTTCTACCGGATACCGCCGGCGGTGCGGTTGATGCGCGGCGCCGTCACGTTGGGGGCGTGGATCTCGGATCATCTGCTGCTGCTGGCCGCCGTCGCCGCCGGCTACGTGGCCGCCGTCTTCCTGCGTCCCCGCGGCGCCGAACCCTCACTGCCCGACGCCCCAGGCTTGCCGGCGCAAGAACCGAGCGGCGCGCCCGCCGCCGCCGCGCGCAGTGCGCTGCCCACCGGCCTCGCGGCGCGCATGGAGCTGCCCGCGGGACTGATCCTGGTGGCTTGCCTGGTGAGCGTCTTCGCCGGCGGGGATGCGATCGAGGCCGATCTGCTGCCGCGGGCCAACCGCTTCCTGGTCTTCGTCATGCCGCTGCTCTTCATCCTGTGGAACGGCTTGATCAATCAGGCGGCTGACAGGATCGCGCGGCGGCGGCCGGGCGACGCCCTGCTACGCCGCTTCGTGGTGACGCTCGCCACGGTCCTGGCGCTGGTCGTCGCCGACGGGCTGTGGCTGGCGGCGGACGACGCCGGCAACTGGATGGCGCTGCTCGGAGGCGACCCGCCCGCGGGCGTGCGCTCGCACGCCGAAATCTACGCCAGCCTGCGGAGCCTGCAGGGGCGGTTGCAAGCCGGCCGGGTGGTGGCGACCGGCGCTCCCGGCATCACCGCCTACTTCACCGGCTTTCGCGTCGTCGACATGCTGGGCGGCAACGAGCGGCGGATCGCGAGGTCGGCGCCCGCGGTGCCGCTGCGGCCAGGGGATTTCGCGGATTACGTTCCCGGCCGCGCCAAGTGGGACCACGGCTACGTGCTGGCGCGCTACCGTCCGGATGCGGTCCTGGGCTGGCGCGGCGCCGGGGATCCGGCGCCATGGCTCGCCGCCGCGGGCTACCGCCGCGTGGCCGGCGGCGAGATCTGGCTGCGCGGGGCGCCGGCGCCATGACGGCCGCGGCGATCTCGGGCGAGGCGCCGGACCGCGGCTCGCGGCGGGCCCTGTGGGCGCTGCTGGCGGCGCTGGCGGCGTGGTCGTCCTGGTTCATCTTCCGGTCGTCTTTCGAGGTCGCCGGCAGGCGCGTCTTCTGCCTGTTCGAGGACGCCATGATCTCGATGACCTACGCCCGCAGCCTGGTCGAGGGGCACGGGCTCAACTGGGCGCGCGCCGGCCTGCCGGTCGAGGGCTTCACCCATCCGCTGTGGGTCGCCCTCATGGTGCCGATCAACGCCCTGCCGCTGGCACTGCGGTTTCGCAGCCTGCCGGTGCAGCTGCTGTCGCTGGCCATCCTCGTCCTGCACGTGATCCTGGTGCGCCGGCTGATGCTGCGCCACTTCACCAGGGCCGGAGCGCGCCACTGGCTGCCGGCGGCGCTGCTCACCGCCTTCTACTATCCGCTCTGCTACTGGAGCCTCATGGGCCTCGAGAGCGGCCTGCAGGCGCTGCTGACCACGGCCTCGGTGCTGCTGGCGCTCGACATCGTCTGCGGCGGCCAGGACCGGCACCGCGCGCTGCTGCTCCTGGGAGCCGCGGCCTACCTGTTGCGCATGGACATGGTGCTGATGGTGCTGACCGTCCAGCTCTACGTCATCGCCGGCGGCGGGCTGCGCGAGCCGCGGCAGCGCGCCAGCTGGCTGCAAGGCGCGGCGGTGTTCAGCGCGCTGGCGGCCGGCTACAGCGTGTTCCGCTGGGTCATCTTCGGCGACCTGCTGCCCAACACCTATTACCTCAAGCTCTATCTGATCCCGCTCTCCGTCCGGCTGCTCCGCGGCAGCAGGAGCCTGTGGGAAAGCCTGGCGGATCACCTGCCGCTCTTGGCCGTGACCGGCGTCGGGGTCGGCGTGCTGCTGCGGCATCATCCCGATCGCGGCTGGCGCCTCAGGCTGCTGCTCCCGGCGGCGCTGGTCCTGGTGGCGTTCGCTTACAGCGTCTACGTCGGCGGCGACGCCTACGAGATGCTGCTCAACGTGCGCGCCAATCGCTTCACGGTCTACGTCATGCCGCTGGTGTTCATCCTGTTCAATGCGCTGATCAACGAAGCCGCCGCCGGCATGTCGCCGCTCGCCGGGCGCCGTCTCGCCGCGGCGGCGGCGGTGCTCGGGCTGGTGAGCGCCGACGGGCTCTGGCTGGCCGCCGACGCCGCCGGCAACCGCCGGGACCTGGCGGTGTCCCGGCCGCCCTGGACGACCGCCGGGCAGGCGCCGGTGTTCCGCGCCATGGCCGGGCTGCGGGAAGAGATCCCGCCCGGCAGCGTGGTGGCGACCGCCTGCGCCGGCATCCCGGCCTACTTCAGCGACTTTCGCATGGTGGACGAGCTCGGCTACAGCGACCGTCACATCGCGCGCCTGCCGCCGGCCTTGCCGCTGGGGCCCGACAACTATCAGCTCTTCCAGCCGGGGCACGTGAAATGGGACGAGGCCTACGTGCTGGCCCGCCGGCCCGCGGCGATCGTCAGATGCGTCGCCGGCGGCCGCTTCGGCGACAGGCGCCTGCTGCGGGAGGCCGGATACCGGTACGACCCGAGCGGCCTGGTGCTGCTCGGACCCGAGCGCCATGGCGATCGGCCGCCGGGCCTGCCGCGATGACCTCGATCCTGGCCTCAGGCGCGGTGGGTGCGATGACCTCGCTCCCGGGCTCGGGCGCGGTTAGTGCAAGGACCGCGTTCCTGGCCCTCCAGGTCGGGGTTAGCTGACGTCGAGCCTGGGTCCTGGCGGAAGAGGGGGACAGGAGGGGACATGCAACAGCGCACGTTCGGACCGACGGGCCGGCAGGTCCCGGTCATTGGCCAGGGCACCTGGAACATGGAGCGTGACGACCGCGCGCTCGCCATCGCCGCGCTGCGCCGTGGGCTGGACCTCGGCATGACCCACGTCGACACGGCCGAGCTGTATGGCGACGGCGACGTCGAAGAGCTGGTCGGCGAGGCGATCGCCGGGCGCCGGCACGAGGTGTTTCTGGCCAGCAAGGTCTTGCCGGACAACGCCTCGCGCCGCGGCACCGTCGCCGCCTGCGACCGGTCGCTCGCCCGGCTCCGCACCGACCACCTGGACCTGTACCTGCTGCACTGGCCAGGCCGGCATCCGCTCGCCGACACGTTTGCCGCCTTCGCGGGGCTGGCGCGGGCGGGGAAGATCCTGGCCTGGGGGCTGAGCAACTTCGACGAGCGGGAGCTCGCGGCCGCCGTGGCCGTCGCCGCCGAAGGCGACTATGGCCAGGTGGCCTGCAATCAGCTCTTCTACCATCTCGAGGAGCGCGGCATCGAGCACGCGGCGATTCCCGCCTGCGAGGAGCGGGGGATCGCCGTCGTGGCGTACAGCCCCTTTGGCTCCGGCCGCTTTCCGCGCCGGGAGAGCCGCGGCGGGCGCGTGCTCGGCGAGATCGCCGCGGCCCATGACGCCACGCCGCGACAGGTGGCGCTGGCTTTCCTGCTGCGCCGGCCGTCGCTGTTGGCGATTCCCAAGGCCGCGCGGCCCGAGCACGTCGAGGAGAACGCGGCGGCCGCGGACCTGGTCCTTGCCCCGGACGAGGTGCGCCGCGTCGACCAGGCTTTCCCGCGCGGCCGCCGCCGCCCGGGGGTGCCGACGATCTGAACCGGGGGATGACCGGCGATGGGGCGCCGGGCCCGGGGGCCCGCGTTCCGCCGGCCGGTCAGACGACGCGGCAGCTCGCCTGGCCGCGCTTCTCGAGGTATTGCTGGTGGTATTCCTCGGCGCGATAGAAGGCTGAAGCCGGCGTGATCTCGGTGACGATCGGCCGCTTGTAGGCGCCGCTGCGCTCGAGCTGCTGCTTCGCGGCGAGCGCCGCCGCCTGCTGCTCGGGCGTGTGGAAGAAGATCGCCGAGCGGTACTGGGTGCCGTGGTCGGGACCCTGGCGGTTGAGGGTCGTCGGGTCGTGGTTCTCCCAGAAGACCCGCAGCAAGTCCTGGTAGGAGACCCGTTCGGGGTCGAATTCCACCTGCACCACCTCGGCATGGCCGGTGCGTCCGGTGCAGACGTCGTGATAGGTGGGGTTGGGGAAGCTGCCGCCAGAGTACCCGACCGTCGTCGAGACGACTCCGGGGACTGCCCTGAATGCTGCCTCGACTCCCCAGAAACACCCTGCCGCAAAGGTCGCTCTATCCATCTGCATGGTCCCCGCTTTCCGAGACGTGTGGCGCGCACGACGCCAGGCAACCAATTATAAGCCGCCCCGCGAGGTCACGGATTCCCCTCAGTGGACGGCCGCGCCGATCTCGAGCGCGTTGAGCGCCCCGCCGCGCGTCAGGTTGTCCATCGCCGCCCAGATCCAGACGCCGTGCTCGTCCTTGCGAATGGCGCCCAGCAGGACCTTGTCGCTGGCCGCGGCGTCGACCGGCCCGAGGTGCCGCGGGTCGCCGGCCGCCTCGACGAACGGGCTGGCAAGGAGCGCTTTGCGGACCGCCTGGACGCTCGGTGCCGCGACGCTGCTCACGTGCAGGCTGAGCGCCAGGCAATGAAAGATCCCGGCCTGCACCAGCTGGATGGACAGCGGCACCGGCGCCGGCATCACCGCGGTGAGCGCCGTCGCGACGGTCGCCGCCGTCTCCTCGGCATGGCCGGCGGGAAGCAGGTTGAAGGCGAGCTGGGCGCCGAACACCTGCGGCCGCTGGCGCGGCGTCATGGCGACGATCTGACGCGTCTGCTCGAAGAGCTCCTCGAGGCCGGCCTCGTCGTGGAGCGAGGCCGGCAGGGCCACCGTCGCCACCGCCTGCCGCGGCTCGAAGGCTGCCAGCGGATACAGCAGGTGGGCGAGGAGCACCACGGCCGGATGGGGAGACAGCAGGACGCTCGGCCCGCCGTTGCCGGCGCCGCCCGGCCGGGAGTTGATCCCGGCCACCACCGGATGCCCGTCGGCGAGGGTGGCGTCAGGCGACAGCACCACGGCGGTGACCTCCGGCGGCAGCGCGGCGAGCGCGGGGCGGTTGGCGGCGATCGGGCCGCAGAAGAAGGCCGTCGAAACGCCGTCCAAGGCCTCCAGCTCGTAGCGCTGCACCACCGTCGCGGCGCCGCCGGCATCGGTCAGGACGCCGATCTCCCGCTCGCTCGTCGTCAGCAGTCGCACTTCCTGCAACGTCGGGCCTGCGCCGCCGCGGCCAAGAGTCTCGCGCAGCTCCTTGCCGAGCAGGTTCCCCGGGTTGACGATGGCCAGGACGCTCATGGCTTCGGGGTCTTGCCGGGCTCGGGCGGCTGGCCGCGCGTGCCGCGCCCGGTGCGGCCTGCACGGTCGCCACCCTCGCCGCGGGCACTGGCGCCAGGCGGCGCCTCGCCCGCCCCGGGCGGCGGCGAAGAAGACGGCGGCGTCGCCGGCGGCAGCGGCGCCAGCGGCGAGCCCGGGGGCAGCAAGATCGCCGCCGGCTGCGCCGCCGGCCGCCGGCGCACCAGCCGGCGCGTGGTGTTCCAGAGGAAGCTTGCCGGTCCGGACGCCGTGTAGAGCACGGCGATCGCCATGAACGTGGCCTGCGGCAGATAGACGACGACGCCGACGATGGCCGCCAGCGGCAGCGCCACCCGGTAGCTCCAGCGCCGGCGCAGGTCGAGCTTCTTGAAGCTGGTGTAGCGGAAGGTGGAGACCATCAGCGCGCCGATCAGCACCAGCGACGCCGCCATCAATCCCGTGATCCAGTCCCGCCACACCGGATCGGGAGCGAAGAACATCAGCGAGCAGATGGCGATCGCGGCCGCCGGCGCTGGCAGGCCCACGAAGTAGCGGCTGTCGGCCGCCTTGACCTGCTGGACGTTGAATCGCGCCAGCCGGCTGGCGGTGGTGACCACGTAGAACAGCGGCAGCAGCCAGGCGCGCGGCGCCAGGTCCTCGATGCCCCACTGGTAGGCCAGCAGCGCCGGCGTCACTCCGAAGGTGATGACGTCGGCCAGCGAGTCGAACTCCTTGCCGAACTCGGTCTCGGTGCCGGTCATGCGCGCGATGCGGCCGTCCAGGCTGTCGGTGATGGCGGCCACGACGACCACCAGCGCGGCGCGCTGGAAGTCGCCATGAAGGCCGCAGACGATGGCGTAGAAGCCGAGCAGGACGTTGAAGATCGTGAACAGGCTCGGCAGCAGGTAGGCGCCGCGCCGCAGCCGCCGCGACAGCTTGGGCCGGCGCGCCTGCGCCTCGACGCTCATCGCGGCCCCGCCGCCGGGACGCCGGCGGCCGCGACCGGCCCTGCCGCCGGCGCGCCGACGCCGGCGATCGGACCTGCCGCCGGCGAGGCGACCGCCGCCGCGACCGGAGCGGCGACCGGGGTGGCGCCATTGCGGACCCGGTCTCCCTGCTTGACCAGGAGGCGGTAGCTCGCCGGCACCAGCAGATCGACGCGCGACCCGAACTTGATCAGGCCGAGCGGCCCGCCGCGCTCGACCCGGTCGCCGGCGGCGAGGTAACAGACCACCCGCCGCGCCAGCAGGCCGGCGATCTGGCGGACGCCGATGAGCTCGCCGCCGGGGCGGCGGATGACGGTCAGGTGCTGTTCGTTGACCTCGCCGGCATCGGAGCGGAAGGCGGCCACCTTGCGTCCGGCGGCGTGGCGCGAGACGGTCACCTCGCCGCCCGCCGGCGTTTTCTGCACGTGCACGTCGAAGACCGACAGGAAGGTGACGACCCTGTGGTAGGGCCCCGGTCCCAGCTCGGGTGCCGGGTTCTCGACCGCGTCCACCAGGGTGACCAGCCCGGCGGCCGGCGCCAGCACCACGTCCGGCTCGCCGTCGAAGCGCCGCGCCGGATCGCGGAAGAAGGCAAGGACGCCAAGTCCGGCCACGGCGGCGCCGGCGGCCCAGGCGGGGTGCCCGGCGGCGGCGGTCAGCGCGGCCAGCAGCGCGAACGGCGCGACGAAAGGCCAGCTCTCTCTGGCGAAGGTCATCGATGGCGGCGGCGGGGGCGGGCGGCAGGAGTGCCGCGGGCGGCGTCGAGCATCACGGGGCGGCCAAGGGTCCGGAGCGGTCTCGGGACCGGGCTGCGTTCAGGCGGAGACGTGGGCCTCGCGATGGGCGCGCAGGATCTCCTCCATGCGGTCCTTGAGCGCCAGCTTGTGGAGCTTGATCTTCTTTTCCTCGATCTCGTCGTCCTGGGACGGCAGGGACTTGTGGGTGAGCTCGGCCAGCCGCCGCTCGTACTCGCGGTGCTCCTCGTACAAGCGGCGGAATTGCTCGTCTGTCTGGATCAGCTCGGCTTTCAGGTCGTCCCGATTGGACATGGCACGGATCTCCTTGTAATGGGTATGGCGCCGGTCCCCGGCGGCGGCGAGCCGCAGGCGAGCGCACCCGCCGCTAGAGTCGGAATGAACCGGTGCGTGGAGTGGTGCTGCGGAAGGGCGGTCGAGAGCGGCAGGGGGGCGGTCACCGCGCTGCCGCCTCCTGGATGCGCTCCGGCTTGACCTCGCCGCGGCGGGGGCAACGGACGGCAGGGGCAGGCGATGGCAGGGCGTCGTGCATGCTGCGACCAGGTCAGGATAACACCGCGTTTCGCGCCGGGGCAAGGCGGCCCGGCCCCGCCTACAGCTGCCGCCGCAGCACCAGGGCGTCGGAGCCGTCGCGGTAGTAGGCCCAGCGGCGGCCGCAGAGCTCGAAGCCCAGGGCGCGGTAGACCGCCAGGGCGCTGGCGTTGGCCGGACGCACCTCCAGGTAGCAGCTCGCCACGCCGGCGGCGCGCAGCTGCTCGAGGCCGGCCGCGAGCAGCCGCCGCGCGATGCCGCGCCCGCGCTCCGCCGGCGCCACCGCGACGCGCAGCAGCTCGGCCTCGCCGCCGCCCAGACGGAAGCAGGCATACCCCGAGGGCGGCCGGTCGCCGCCGCCCACCGCCACCAGCATGACGCCGCCGGGCTGCGCCAGCTCGGAGGCCATGACCGATTCCGGCCACGGATCGGCGAAAGCGGCAGCCTCGAGCGCCGCGAGGTGCGGCAGGTCGCCAAGCGCCGCCGGCCGGATGGCGGGTTCGGGCTCGAGCCCGGAGCGGAGGCTCGTGGTGGGCTCGGCGCCAGCGCTCAAGGTGGCGCAGTCTCAGGTGCCGGCGCCGGCGGCGGGGGGGCCCCCGGCGGCTTCGGCGAGGTGGTGGCGGGCGGCCGCGAGTAGATCGGGGCGGCGAGGCTGGCCGCCCGCCAGCTCGCCCGCGGCAGCGCCGCCGCCAGCCGCAGCGCCGCCGGCGCCAGCGGGGGCGCCTCCTGGAAGCGCGCCCGACCGCCGGCCGCATCGCCGCCTCGAGTCAGGGTGGAAACGCCGAAGGCGATGATCAGCGCCGTCTCCGAGGTGGCCGAGGTTCCAGGCTCCCGGATCGCGCCGACCTCCTCGCCGGGAACCAGCCGTGTCAGCAGCTCTCCCGCCGGCACCAGGGTCATCTCGCCGAGCGGCCGCGGCACGGGTCCGGCCCGGAAGGCCTGGGCCGACCACTCGCCGCGCAGGGCGTCGACGGCGGCGACGACCAGCGTGCCCGGCGGCGCCCCGCTCGCCGCCGCCATCACCGTCAGCGCCGGCAGCGCCTGCGCCGGCACGCCCAGTCCCTGGACCAGGCCGAGCGCGGTCGCCAGCCCGACCCGCAAGCCGGTGAAGCTGCCCGGGCCGGCCAGCGCCACCACGCCTGCAAGATCGGCCGGCCGCGCCGCCACCGCCGCCAGCACCTCGGCCACCAGCGCCAGCAGCTGGGTGGAGGAGCGCTCGAGCGCCACGGCGCGCGCCGCGAGCGTCTCGCCGCCAACCCCGACCGCGACGCTGATCACCGGCGAGCCGGCGTCGAGCGCCAGCACCAGGTCGCGTTTGTTGGTGGCCTTCCCGGAGCCGCCGGCGGCCGCCGTGCCCGCTGGCGCGCTTTCCGTCATGAGAGAAGTATAGGAGGGACGCGCCGATATACTCTCGATCGATGTCCGACACGGCAAGCCGGGCGCCGGTGCTGCATCTGACGCCGATGGTGCGCCAGTATCTCGAGATCAAGGCGCAGCACCCGGACGCGATCCTGCTGTACCGCATGGGCGACTTCTTCGAGATGTTCTTCGACGACGCCCTGAAGGCGGCGCCCATCCTCGAGGTCCAGCTCACCGCGCGCCACCGCGGCAGCGAGAGCGAGGCGCCGATGTGCGGCATCCCGCACCATGCTCTCGACGGCTACCTCGCCAAGCTGCTGGCGGCCGGGCTGCGGGTGGCGATCTGCGATCAGGTGGAGGACCCGGCCAAGGCCAAGGGCCTGGTGCGCCGCGAGGTCGTCCGCGTGGTCACGCCGGGCACCGTCTCCGATCCCGGCCTGCTCGACAGCAAGGAAGAGAACCTGCTCGCCGCCATCGCCTGGAAAGGCGGGCGCGGCGAATCGGGAGCCGGGGCTGGGTCCGGCCCCGCCGCGCCCAACGCTGCCGGGCTCAGAGCCCCCGGGGCCGCGGGGCCGGGGACCGCCGGGGCCGGGGCCGGCGCCTTCCTCGACGTTTCGACCGGCGATTTTTTCGTCCGCCGCTGGGCGAGCGCCGAGGAGGCCACCGACGACCTGGCGCTGCTGCGGCCGCGCGAGACGCTGTTTGCCGGCGACGGCGCGCCGTCGCCGGTGCGCGAGTGGGCCGAGCGGGACTGCCCCTGCGTGACGCCGCTCGGCGGCGACCGTCTGCTCGATCCCCACCGCGCCGCCGAGCTGCTGCAGCGCCATTTCGGATCCGGCACCCTGCGCGGCTTCGGCCTCGAGCCCGACGAGCCGGCGGTGCTCGCCGCCGCCGCGGCGCTGGCTTACGCGCGCGAGACCCAGAGAAACGAGCTCGCCCACGTCCGCTCGCTGACCGTGCGCGAGGCGGACGACCGGCTGATCCTGGACGCCGCGACGCTCGCCAATCTCGAGGTGTTCCGCCCGGCCTCGGCCGCCGCCGCTGCCGCCGCTGCCGCCGGCCATGGCTCGGGCGGCGCCGGCGGCCGCCGGCGTGCCACGCTGCTCGGCGTGCTCGACCGCACCGCCACGCCGCCCGGCGCCCGCATGCTGCGCGAGTGGCTGCGCCGGCCGCTGCGTGATCCGCAGGCGGTGGCGCGCCGCCACGAGGCGGTGGCCGAGCTGGCCGCGGACCATCCGCGGCGGGAGCGGCTGCGCGGCCGCCTGGCCCGCGCCGGCGACCCCGAGCGCCTGCTGGCGCGCGCCGTCCTCGGCACCCTGTCGCCGCGCGAGGCGGCGGCGCTGCGCGACGGCCTGTCCGAGGCCCCGGCGATCCTCGCCGAGCTGGCCGCCGCCGGATCGCCGCTGCTGGCCGAGCTGGCCGCCGTCGATCCGCTCCCCGATCTCGCCGCCGAGCTGACGCGGGTTCTCGAACCGGTCCCCGCCGCCAGCTTCGAGGAGGGCGGCATCATCGCCTCGGGCGTCGACCCCGAGCTCGACCGCTACCGCTCGCTGACCCGCGACAGCAAGCGCCACGTCCTGGCGCTCGAAGCGCGCGAACGCGAGCGCACCGGCATCAGCTCGCTCAAGGTCCGCTACAACCGCGTGTTCGGCTATTACCTCGAGGTCACCCGCGCCAACCAGTCGAGGGTCCCTGCCGACTACATCCGCCGCCAGACCCTGGCCAACGCCGAACGCTACGTCACCCCGGAGCTCAAGGACCTCGAGGAGCAGATCCTCGCCGCCGAGGAGCGGCAGGCGGCGATCGAGCTCGAGCATTTCCGCCGCCTGACCGCGACGATCGCCGGCGCCGCGCCGGGCCTGCATGTGCTGGCCGCCGCCCTGGGTACCCTCGACGCGCTGGCGGCCTTCGCCGAGGCCGCCGCCCGCCACCGCTACGTGCGACCGCAGATGCTGCCGGCCGGCGCTCCGATCCAGATCCGCGAGGGGCGCCATCCGGTGGTCGAGCAGGCCAGCCGCGACGCCTTCGTCCCCAACGATGCGGAGCTCGACTCGGGGTCCTCGCAGATCGTGCTCCTGACCGGCCCCAACATGGGCGGCAAGTCCACCTACCTGCGGCAGGTGGCGCTGATCGTGCTGATGGCGCAAGCCGGCAGCCTGGTGCCGGCCGAAGCCGCGTCGCTCGGCGTCGTCGACCGCATCTTCACCCGCGTCGGCGCTTCCGACGATCTGGCGCGCGGCGAATCGACGTTCATGGTGGAGATGATCGAGACCGCCAACATCCTGCGCCACGCCACCGAGCACAGCCTGGTGATCCTCGACGAGGTCGGTCGGGGCACCGCCACCTTCGATGGCCTGTCGCTCGCCTGGGCGATCGTCGAGTACCTGCACGAGCACCGCCGCCCGAAGACGCTGTTCGCGACCCACTACCACGAGCTGACCGAGCTCGCGGCGCTGCTGCCGCGGGTGGTCAACCGCACCATGGCGGTCAGGGAGTGGGACGAGCGCATCGTCTTCCTGCGCCGCGTGGTGCCGGGCAGCGCCGACAAGTCCTACGGCCTGCACGTGGCGCGGCTCGCCGGCCTGCCGCCGGCCGTCGTCGAGCGGGCCGGGGAGATCCTCGCCAACCTCGAGGCGCAGGAGTACGACATGGCGGGCCGCCCGCGTCTGGCCCGCGGCAACGCCCCCGCCGCCGCGGCCGGCGACGTGGCGCAGCTCACGCTCTTCGCGCCGCCGGAACAGGTCGTGGCCTCCTTGCTGCGCGACGTCGACCTCGACCAGCTCGCGCCGCTGGCCGCCCTCAACTTCCTGCACGCCTTGAAGTCGCGCCTGGGATGACTGCCGGCGCCTTCGTCTTCGTGGGCTTACCGGGGCCGCGGCTGGACGGCCCGACGGCAGCCGTGCTCGCCGCCTCCCAGCCCGGCGGCGTGGTGCTCTTCGGCCGCAACCTCGAGACCCCCGGCCAGCTGCTCGATCTCGTCGCCGGCCTGCGCCGGTTGCTGCCCGAAGCGGTGCTCGCCGTCGACGCCGAGGGCGGGCGGGTCGACCGCCTCAGGGCGCTGGCCGGTCCGGCGCCGGCGGCGGCGCTGCTCGCCCGCCGGCCGCCGGCGGCGGCGCGGCGCGCCGGGCAGGCCATTGCTCGAGCGCTGCGCCTCTTCGACTTCGATCTCGACCTGGCGCCGGTCGTTGATCTCGACTGCGGCGAGACCGGCAACGCCCTCGACGGCCGCTACCTGGGCGTCCGGCCGGCGGCGGTGACGCAGCGCGCCCGCGCCTTCCTGCGCGGCTTGCACGGCGGCGGCGTCGGCGGCTGCGTCAAGCATTTCCCCGGTCTCGGCGCGGCGGCCGAGGACACCCACGACCACCCCTCGGCGGTGCGTCTGAGCGCCGCCGCCCTGGCGCCGCACCGCAAGCCCTTCGGGGCGCTGCTGCCGCTCGCCGGCGCCACCATGGTCGCGCACGCCGTCTACCCGGCGCTCGACCCCGAGGAGCGGCCCGCCAGCCTCTCGCCGCCGATCGTCGAGGGCCTGCTGCGGGGCGAGATGGGATTCGACGGGCTGGTGCTGAGCGACGATCTGGAGATGCGGGCGCTGGCGCCCTGGGGCGACCTCCCGGTTCGCGCCGAAGCCGCCTTCGCCGCCGGTTGCGACGTGGTGCTGGCCTGCGCGACGCTCGCGGCGCTGCCCGAGATCATCGCGCGCCTGGGACGGCCGCGCCACGCCAGGCGGCGGCGCGCCGCAGCGCGCCGCCTCGACGCCTTCCGCCAGCGTCTGCGCACCCTGCGCTGGACCAGTGACTCGGCCAGCCTGCTAGACGATCATCCCGAGGCCCGCGCCGCCCGCCTGAATGCCGTGCGGGAAGACCTGGCCAGCCTCGGCCGCGATCTCGAAGCCTGAAATCCGCAGCCTGAAATCGAGTGGCGAAACAGCCCCGGTTTCATGGCACGGGATCGCCGGAGACGTTGGCCTAAAAGGGAATATCGTCGTCCTCGGGGGCGCCGTGGCCTCCGCCCAGGCCCTCGTCGTAGGTGGGGCCGCCGGCAGGCGCGCCGCCGGCATCCGCCTCGGGCATGCCGCCGCGCTGGCTGAGCATCTGGAAGTTCTCGCAGATTATCTCGGTGCGGTACTTCTTCTCGCCGCTCTGACGGTCGTCCCAGGAGCGGGTCTGGATGCGGCCCTCGACGAAGATCTGCTTGCCCTTGGTCAGGTACTGGGCGGCGATCTCCGCCGACTTTCCGAAGCAGACGATCTGGTGCCACTCCGTCTGTTCCTGGCGCTGGCCGGCCTTGTCCGTCCACCGGCGGTTGGTGGCCAGGGTGAAGTTGGCGACCTGCTGTCCGGAGGTGGTCGAGCGCACCTCCGGGTCACGGCCGAGATTGCCGATCAGCATGACTTTGTTCAACATGCGCGGTTCTCCTCGGGTTGCGAATGAAGTACGGTACCACATCGGGCGAAGGCGTGTTGGTGCGGTCCATACCAATGGAGACGTAAAAGCCATGGCTAATTGCGCATGCGTCTCGTGATCCAGCGCGTGAGCTCCGCGGCGGTGCGCGTCGCCGGCGAGACGGTAGGCGCGATCGGCCGCGGACTGCTGGTGCTGGTGGGCGTCGAGCAGGGAGACGCCGCGGCCGCCGCCCTCGCGGCGGCCGAGAAGCTCGCCGGCCTGCGGATCTTCGACGACGGTGCGGGCAAGATGAACCTCGATGCCGCGGCGGCTGGCGGCGCCTTCCTGGTGGTGTCGCAGTTCACTCTCGCCGGCTCGCTGGCGCGCGGCCGCCGGCCTTCGTTCGACCGCGCCGCGCCCCCCGAGCAGGCGGCCCCGCTGGTCGACGCGCTGGTGGCGGCGCTGCGCCAGCGCGGCTGCGAGGTAGCGACGGGCCGCTTCCGCGCCCACATGGAAGTCGCCCTGGTCAACGACGGCCCGGTGACCTTGATCGCAGACTTCTGATCGGATTCAAACGACTCCGGCGGCAGGATCAGCCGGTCTCGATGGCTCCCCGCGGTATGAAGCACAGCACGAGCACCAAGAGGGCGACGGCGGCGAGCGCCCGCCGGCGGTTGTCGAGCGGCGTCGCATTGTCGACCACCGGCGGGTGATAGAGGCCCATGGCGAAGATCACCACGCACCACAGCACCCAGCCGGCCCAGAGCACCCCGGCCAGGCCCAGCGCCACCCACAGCGGCAGCGCCAGCCGGCGCTGCCAGCGGCCGGCCACCGCGTAGAGGATGTGGCCGCCGTCGAGCTGCCCGAGCGGCAGCAGGTTGATGGCGGTTGCCAGCAGGCCGAACCAGGCGGCAAGGGCGAACGGGTGCAGCTGCAGCACCATGCCTTCGGGAAGCGGGCCGTGGCAGAGGCGCGTCGCCAGCTTCATGGCCAGGCACTGACCAGGCACCAGCAGCGAGGCGCCGGCGCTCGGCCGAAACGGTACCGGCTGCGAGCGCGCGATGCCGTAGAACAAGAATGGCAGCAACGCCAGGAAGCCGGCGAACGGGCCGGCGACGCCGACGTCGAAAAGCTCTTTCTTGCCGTGGATCGGCGCCCGGATGCGGATGAAGGCTCCCAGCGTGCCCAGCACTGCCGGCAGCGGCAGGAAGTAAGGCAGGGTCGACGGCAGCCGGTAGTGCCGGCAGGCCAGATAGTGCCCCATCTCGTGGACGAACAGGATGAGCAGCACCGGCAGCGAAAACGACAGGCCGAGCCGCAGCATCGCCGGGTCGCTCCACACCCCCGCCACCAGCCGCGGCGTGATCAGCGGATAAACGTCGGACGGCAGGCCGAAGCGGCTCCAGGCATAGAGCACCGGGCCGAGCGTCGTGGTGCAAAAGAAAGTGAGCCCGAACAGCAGCAGCGCCAAGCCGTAGCGCGGCGCAGCCGGGAGCACCGGGCGCCACGCCTGCCGCCGCGCCGCCCACACGGGCGGCCGCCACCCCTCCGTGGGCCAAGCCGGTTCGTCGTTTGTCAGCTCAGAGATTCTTGAGGTCCTTGCCCGGCTTGAAACGCACCGTCTTGCCGGGCGAGATCGCCACCTCGACGCCGGTCTTGGGGTTGCGGCCGACGCCCTTCTTGCGGTCGCGGACCTGGAAGACGCCGAA
>DASZHY010000573.1:0-13724 GCA_035949675.1 Thermoanaerobaculia bacterium | reverse complement strand
TCTGCTATCTAGACACGAGACGGCCGCATACGGGTCAGTCCGCGCTAGACGATCATCCCAGGAGCAATCCTCTGGCATCCGATCCAGCCCCGCGCAATCGAGTAACTGCCAACCCTGTCGGTGTAGAGCGAGGTGTTGGCGAGAGCATATAAGAGCACTCTTGCAGCTGTCAACACTCCAGTATCTACTCATAGATCATCACTCATATCAGGCGCGCAGACGCATTTGCACTTCTACATTCCCGAATTCCGGGTGCGCCGGCCCCCCACCCCCGCATCGCGTCTTGCAGTAATAGTGCATTTCAGCCTCTTCGCCGGGACAGGAAACTGGGGATCACGCGCCTTGGCCCGGCCTACTTTCGCGCCGCTCTGAGCTCCTCGATCAGTTGCGCCATCTCGTCCAAGCGCCGGCGGAGCTCGTCCAGGTCCGTTTCCGCCGGACGGAGGTGCCGCGGACCGGCCATGGTTTTCTCCGAGGCGAATAGGGCCTGGACCCTTTCGAGCAAGGGGCTCCGCCTCTCCGGCTCCTTGAAGATAAGGCGGAAAAACTCCACGGGATGGATATCGAGCACTCGAATGACGTCGAGCATTTGATGCAGCCTGAGCTCGAACTTGCCGGAGAGGAGTCGGCTCACGTCCAGACCGGAACCCTGCCGTGCCAGGCGCCTTTCGATCTCGCGCCGACTCAATCCGGAGAGGTCGACCAGGCTGCCCAGCGTCTCCCGTACGCGTACGACGTCCGCCTTACCGCCCTCCATCCTGTACGACCTTATCTGAAAATGATTCTTTTTTGTCGATTCAAGTGTCTCACTGCGGCATTGGTCTATGAAATGAGACAACGGTCATGGGTGATTGACATTTGGATATTCGAAGCACAATGCCGCACAAGCCGCACAATTTTGGCGCTTTCCGAGGATGACGCAGATTCGATTCTGTGTCCTCCTGCTACTTATGACGGAAGCGCTCCCCTGTTTTGTTGCTGGCCCTCGGCGCCGAAGTCAGCCGCCGGCATCGCCGAACGTCTCGCGCCAGCCGCGGGTGGCGGACAGGGCGGCCAGGGCCTGGTCCAGGCGAGCCTGGTTCTCCGGCCGCACCAGCCAGGTGCTGCGCCCGGAGGGATGGGGCAGCGGCACGAGGTCGAAGACGAGGGCGCCGCGCTCGACGGTGAAAACCTGCCCGACCCGCTCGCCCAGCGGGGCCGGCGCCGGCAGGAAGCGGGCGATGGCGAGCTGGCCGACGGCGACGACGGTCGCCGGCCGGATGAGCTGCAGCTCGCGCTCGAGGAAAGGAGCGCAGTTGGCGATCTCCTCGGGGGCCGGAACGCGGTCGCCGCCGGCGGCGGCGCGGCCCGGAAAACAGCGCAGCACCGCCGCGATGTAGACCCGGCGCCGGAACTCGGGCTCCGGCGCCCCCAGCCGGGCGAACCAGGAGAAGAGGCGGGTGCCGGCGGTGAAGGCGAAGGGGCGGCCGCGCGCCGCCTCGCGAGGCCCGGGCGCCTGCCCCACCAGCATCATGCGCGGCGGCGCTTCCGGCCGCCAGGTGACCGGCAACGGTTCGACCCGCGGACAGAGCCGGCAGCCGCGGACCTCGGCGAGGTGGCGATCGAGCGCCCCCCAGTCGAAGCGGCGAGGACGGCGCGCGGCAGCCAACGGTCGAGGCTTCAGGGCTTCGCGGCCGGCGGCGGTGCGGCGGCGCCGGGCGTGGCCGGGGGGGATGGCGGCGGCGCCGGCGAGGACGGCGTGGGCGCCTGGTGCGCCACCGCCGGAGGCGCGGCGGGCGCGGGCAGCACTTCGACTCCCGGCTCCCACCAATCCGCCCCGGCCGCGAAGACGTCGCCCTCGTGCGCGCAGGGCGAGGCGATGTGGTCGCGGCCGTAGACGGGCCTGCCGGTGTGGGTGGCGCGGTGCAGGGGGTAGAGGCTGGCGCAGACCAGGCAGTAACGACCCATCACCGGGCCGCGCCGGTCGGGCGAAACCTGGCTCTGGGGCGCCGCGTTCGGGACTCGATAGACCATCGGCGGCTCCTCGCTGGCTCGGTTGCTCGGTTGCGGGCGCCCGGTGTCAGCTGGTTCCGGCCCGCCCGGTCAACGCGCGGCGAGCGGCTGCGCTCGGCCGTGCGTGCCCTGCTTCATCCTTCATTGTGACCCAATCCGTCGCCGGCGGCGCCGGCCTCCGCCAGGACCTCCAGATCGGCGTCGGGCCCGGCGAGGCGAAACACGGTGCCGACGAGCTCGCCGGCGCCGCCCGGACCCAGCAGCACCGCCGAGCTGGTGGGCAAGCCGAGGCCCCAGTGCACCCCGGGCAGCCGCAGCAACCGGCGCAGCCGGCGGTCGTGGCCGGGATCGAAGTTGGGCTCGACCACCCCTGCCGGCAGCCAGCCGAAGCCGGGCAGCGTCTGGCCCGGCGCGATGCTGCGCGCCACCGCGCCCGCCGCCTGGGCGGCGGCGGCGATCGCCACCACCATGCCGCCTCCCGCCAGGCGGTCGCCGAGCGCCGCCGCCGCCGGCGAGCCGGCCAGCGCCTCGATCAGGTGGTCGGTGACGCCGCCGCCGACATAGGCCGCGGCCACCTGCCGCAGGCGCTCGGCGTTGCGCCCGCGCCGCGCGTCGCGGGCCCGGTAGATGGGCACCGTCTCGACCTCGCGCCCGAACGCCTGGCCGAGATAGTCCGCGAAGTGGCGCGGGTAGTCGTTCGAACCGCTCGCCGCCGGCACGAACCCGACCGGCCCCGGAGCGCAACGCGCCAGCCAGGCCCGATCGGCGGCGAGCGTCTCGCCAAAGCTGAACTCCCCGCCTCCCAGCAGGGCCAGCCACCCGTCTCCGGGACAGCGCTCCAAGCCGTACAAGGAGTCTTCAGCCGCCGTTCGCCCGTGGCACCCGTGGCGCCTGCACCGGGCGCTGTGCCCGCTGGGCCAGCAGTGCCTGCGCCATGGTCTCGCCGAGCTTGGCCGGCGACTCCACGACGTGCAGCCCCGCCGCGCGCATCGCCGCCATCTTCTCGGCCGCGGTGCCGCGGCCGCCGGCGACGATGGCTCCGGCGTGGCCCATGCGCCGGCCCGGCGGGGCGGTGCGGCCGGCGATGAATCCGACCACCGGCCGGTCGTAGTTGGCGGCGATCCAGGCGGCAGCCTCCTCCTCGGCGCTGCCGCCGATCTCGCCGATCATCACGATGCCCTCGGTCTCCGGGTCGCCGGCGAAGGCTTGCAGCACGTCGATGAAACTGGTGCCGTTGATCGGATCGCCGCCGATGCCGACGCAGGTCGACTGCCCGAGACCGAGGTTGGTGAGCTGCCAGACCGCCTCGTAGGTCAAGGTGCCCGACCGGCTGATGACCCCGACGCCGCCCGGCGTGTGGATGTGGCCCGGCATGATGCCGATCTTGGCCATCCCGGGCGAGATCACGCCGGGACAGTTGGGCCCGATCAGGCGGGTGGGATGATCGGCGAGGAACGCCTTGACCCGCAGCATGTCGGCGACCGGGATCCCCTCGGTGATGCACACCGTCAGCTCCACCTGAGCCGCCGCCGACTCCATGATGGCATCGGCGGCAAACGGCGGCGGCACGAAGATCATCGCAGCGTTGCACTCGGTCGCCGCGCGCGCCTCGGCCACGGTGTCGTAGACCGGAATGCCCGCGACGCCCGCGGACTCGCCGACGGTCGAGCCACCCTTGCCGGGCGTCACTCCGGCCACCACCCGCGTACCGTAGTCGCGGCAGGCCAGCGCATGGAAGGTGCCCTCCTTGCCGGTGATGCCCTGCACGACCAGACGAGTCTCGCCGTTCACCCAGATGGCCATCTCAACCCTCCGTCCCGCTGGGACTCTGCGCCCAGTTCCGCTCGGCCGCCATCTACGCGCCGCCCCTGGCCGCGGCCACCACCTTCTCGGCGGCGTCCGCCATCTGCTCGGCGACGATGAACTTGAACGGCGCCTGCCGCAGCACCTCGCGCCCCTGCTCGACGTTGGTGCCCTCGAGACGCACCACCACCGGCAGCGTGACGTTGCCCAGCTCCTCGATCGCCCCCACCACCCCGCGGGCGATGCGGTCGGTGCGGGCGATGCCGCCGAAGATGTTGATCAGCACCGCACGCACGGCGGGGTCCGAGACCAGCAGGCGAAAGGCGTTCTTCACCGCCTCTTGCGAGGCGCCGCCGCCGACGTCGAGGAAGTTGGCGGGCTCGCCGCCATAGAGCTGGATGATGTCCATGGTGGCCATGGCGAGGCCGGCGCCGTTGACCATGCAGGCGATGTTGCCGTCGAGCTTGATGTAGTTGAGGTTGAACTTGCCGGCCTCGACCTCCATCGCGTTCTCCTCCGCCAGGTCGCGCATGGCCACCACCTCGGGCCGGCGGAAGAGAGCGTTGTCGTCGAATGTCATCTTGGCGTCCAGGGCGAGCACGTCGCCGCCGCCGGTCACCAGCAGAGGATTGATCTCGACCAGCGAGGCGTCGGTCGCGAGGTAGGCCCCGACCAGCGCCGACAGCAGCTTCGCCGCCTTGCCGGCCGTGGCGCCGGCGAGCCCCAGCCCGCGCGCCAGAGCGCGGCCCTGGAACGGCAGCAGGCCGAGCAGCGGCTCGACCTCCTGGCGCAGGATGGCCCCCGGATCGCGGGCCGCCACCTCTTCGATCTCCATGCCGCCCGCCGCCGAGGCCATGACGATCGGCTTGCCCGCATGGCGGTCCAAGGTGACCGAGACGTACAGCTCGCGGGCGATGTCGAGCGCCTCCTCGATCAGCACCCGGCGCACCAGCTGCCCCTCCGGCCCGGTCTGCGGCGTCACCAGCCGCATGCCCAGGATGCGGCCCGCGATCTCGCGCGCCTCCTCGGGCGACCTGGCCAGCTTGACGCCGCCGCCCTTGCCGCGCCCCCCCGCGTGGATCTGGGCCTTGACCACGCACCGCCCGCCCAGCTCCTCGCAGATCGTCGCCGCCGCGGCCGGATCGTCCGTCACCCGTCCCCGCGGCGTCGCCACCCCGTGAGCGCGCAGGATCTCCTTGGCCTGAAACTCGTGGATCTTCAAGATCCCTCCCCGAAAAAAACCCGCCGCAGTGTATCGCACCCCCGAGCGGCGGCGTCAGGCGTCGGGCCTGGCGGGCCTGGTGGCCGCCGGGCCGCCGATCCGCAGCTTCACCTCCACGTCGCGGGCCTCGCGCCGCCGGCCGCCGGGAGCCGCAGGCTGGTCGAACAGACGGGTGGGGCGGTTGCCGGCCAGGTCCTCGAGCTCCCCGCCGACGCGCAGGACGTAGTCGCCCTCGCGCCAAGGCTCGCCCGGAGCGAAACGCCAGCGCGCCTCTCCCGCCTCGACCGAGGCCCGGCCCGCCACCGGCCTGCCGGCGGCGTCCAGCAGCCGCAGCATGCGGCCGAACACCGGCTGGTCCAATGCCTTGTCCGCGGCGACCGTCAAGGCCTGCCGGGTGCCCGGCGGCGGCGCCAGAAGCCGCCATCTGTGGACGTCGGGCGCGCTGCGGTCGGGAGCGGCGACCCTGAGCTCCTTGACGAACGGCTCGGCCAGCTGCATGCCGGCGGCGTCTTCCGCCTCCCTGGCGACGACCAGGCGGTAGCGGCGGCCGGGCCGGAGCGGCAGGCCAAGGGCTTCGTGCAAGCCCACTCCGCGCTTGATCCGCCCGGGATGCAGGAAGAGCGTCAGGCGCCGTCCCGCGGGATCCCAGAGGCCGTCAGGCATCTCCAGGAACGCCCGCGGCACTTCGTCGCCACCGTCGTCGAGCAGCCGTACGTGGCGGGCGATGCCTCGCCGCGCCATCGGCCGCGAGAACTGGACGTAGATCCGCAACAGGTTGGCAGGCACGACGTCGGCGGACGGAAAGACCGCGGTCACCCGGGTCCGCGCGGCCGGCGGCGCCGGCGCGGCGAGCGCGAACGCGAGCCGCAGGACGGGGCTGTCCGGCCGGCGCGAGGGCACGCCGCCCAGCTCATATAGCCGCCGCAGGTCGAGCGCGGCGCGATACGCTCGTCCCGGGAGCAGCGGCAAGCGCGGGGTGAAGCGCAGCGCGTCGCTCTCGACCCGGTAGTCGCCGAGCATCGGCACCTGCGCATCGCCCAGATAGACGGCGAAGGCGCTGCCGAGGCCCGGCGCGGCCGGCATCCGCGCGGCGAGCGCCGCCAGCAGGCGCCGCTCCAGGCCGGCGGCGCGGACCGATTGAGCGGCCGCGTCGAAGGAGAGGACGGGCGCGCCGGGCTCCCCGGGCACGCCGATGCACACCGCCGCCACGAGCGGCGCGCCCAGCCGCCACCACTGTTTCATTCCAGGTAGACCGGCATGGTGGACAGGCTCACCTGGCCGTTGAAGACGTTGCGCGCGAGCACCAGCAGCCTCTCGTCGCCGTAGTTTTCCACCTGCAGGATGCCGGGGTTCCAGACATACCTGCCGGGCACCGCCGCGGTGCCCCGGACGGGCCTGGTGATGGCGGCCCGTGGTTGCGACAGATCGTCGGCCTTGATCACCAGCACGCCCCGCGCGCTGGTCACCACCATGACGTACTGCGTGCCTTTCGCTTTGAACGCCACCATGTCCAGGGGATAGTCGCCGTCGCCAAGCTCGGCGATGGTCTTGCCCTTGACGTGCCGCTTGTCCTGCAGCTCGTCGAGCGGGAACAGCACCAGCGGCGTGCAGAGATACGATGCGAAGAGGTAGGGCTTGCCCCGCATGCGCAGGGTAAGGAACGCGCGGATGGGCGAGTTGCTCTCGTACCTGCCGTGAGACCCGTGATAGATCTCGAGCGACGTAGCGCTTCCCGGGCCCGCGAACGGGAACGGGTAGACGCGCATCGTCGACGAGAACTCCTCGTTGGAGAGGCCGGCGACGAAGAGCTTGCCGTCCGCGTACGACATGTCCGAGATCGCGTCCACGCGCAGCTTCGACACGTGGTCCTCGTCCTCGGCGGCCTCGTTGATCGGATTCGCCACCTCGATCGCGGCATGCCTCACGTTGTCGAGGCGCACCTCCTGGATCTCGCCCGCCGGCGTGACGCGCAGGAGGACGCCCGGCGCGGCGACGTCGTTGGGCAGCTGCCACTGCGAACGGAAGCCCCGCTTGCCGCGCGAGACCGTGAGGTAGGCGTTCTTCGAGATCGGGTTGACCGCCAGGTCGTGGATGAGCACGTCGCGGGCGTCGGCGCCAAGCATCGCCGCGACCGTCGTTTCGAGGTCCCGGATCTCGAGCCGCCCGACCGTATCCACGGGCTTGCGGTCGTCGAGGTCCAGCGCGTAGATCCGGGCGCCGATCGAGTCGCCGAGGAAAAGGATGCCGCCCGGCCCGAACGCCAGCTTGCTATAGGACTTCGCCGCGATGGGGCCGGTCGTCGCGGTCGGGCCGAGGTCGGCGGCCATCGCGGCAACCGCCGGGGGCGCCACGGGCGCCGGGGGTGACGCCGGCGACGACGGCTTGGCGGGCGACGCCCGCTTGGCGGCCGATGCCGGCGAGGCGGGCGCAGCCAGCAGGGCGAGCGCCCCGGCCGCCGGCACCACTAGCAGCAGCAGCGAGAAAAAGGGTCGCCGGAAAGGTCGCCGGAACGTCATCTCGAATCTCCTTTGCCGTTGCCGTTACGGTTGGCCGCGAGTGCCGGTCAGCCTCAGGTCCCGGGGCGGACTCCCTTGGCAGGAGGCGTGCCCGGGAGCCGCAGCACCAGGATCGTCATGTCGTCTTCGCGCAGCGCGCCGCTGGTGAAGCTGGCGACGTCCGCCAGCACGCCGTCGCGCAGCCGCTCGACGCTCTCCCCGGCGTGCCGCTCCAGGCTCTCCTCGAGCCGCTCGAAGCCGAAGACGTCGTCGCTGCCGGCGGCGCGGGCCTCCACCAACCCGTCGCTGAACAGGAACAGCGCGTCGCCGGGATCGAGGCGCGCCAGGCGCGGCTCCACCTCGATGGTGCGCCGCACCCCCAGCGGATAGCCGCTCGCCTCGAGCGCCTGCGCCTTGCCCTCGCCGGTGATGCGGTAGGGATAGAGGTGGCCGGCGCTGGCGTAGAGCAGCTCGCGCCGCACCGGGTCCAGCAAGGCGTAGCAGAAGGTCGCCAGCAACCGCTTGCGGGCGGTCTGGTAGACGGTGCGGTTGAGCGTGCGGAACACCGACTCCACCTCGGGATCGAAGCTCACCTGCACCGCCAGCGCCGATTTCGCCATCGACATCACCAGTCCGCTCGACACCCCATGCCCCGCCACGTCTCCGACCGCGAGCGCCAATCGCCCGTCCTCGAGCGCCAGCACGTCGTAGAAGTCGCCCCCCACCTCGGATGCCGGCAGGTAGGCATGGGCCAGATCGACGCCGGCCAGGCGGGGCGGCAGCTCGGGCAGGATCGAGCTCTGGATGCGGCGGGCCGTCTCGAGCTCGACCCGCTGGCGCTCGCGCTCGGCGATCCGGCGCACGTGCGGCGGCACGTCCTCGTAGCGATAGGTGATCTCGCGCCGGCTGCCGAGGTGGCGCACCGAGAGCAGCAACGGCGTCGCCAGGATCGCCAGGCCCGCCCAGCCGGAGGCGCGCAGCGCCGGGTTGACGGCGGCGAGCAGTGGGAAGCACACCAGCAGGTAGCCGGCAGTGAGCGTGGCGAGCAGGAACGCGAGGAGGTCGAGGGCGAAGAACACGGCGAGCTGGGCGGCGGCGAAAACGACGGCCAGGAGCAGCCCCCAGCCGATCGGCAGCACCAGCACCGGCAACGCGGTGGCGCAGGCCGAGACCAGCGCGGTCGCCAGCAGGCCGAGGGGTCGGCCCAGCCACCGCGCCAGCCACGGCATGACGCAGAGGACGACTGCCAGCCCGGTCGGAACCAGGAAGGTGACATGGACGACGGCTGACTCGAGCCCGGTCCAGCCGCTGTCGATGGTGTGCGAGAGCCCGAAGACCGGCCTGGCGTCCAGCCGTTGCAGCGCCAGCAGCAGCCCGACCGCCAGGCCGGCCAGCGCCGTCCCGGCGAGCACGCCGCCGAGCGCCGAGGAGGCGACCGTGGCGTTGGCCCACCGGCGCTGGAAGAGAGCGTCGAACGAGGTCAGCTTGTGCCCCCAGCGCTGCCGGCACAGCCTCTCTCCCACCGACCACGCCAGGAAGGCGAGCAGCGCCGCCGGCACGACGTCGAACATCGAGCAAAACAGCGCCCAAATACCCGCCGCCTGCTGCGGCGTCGCGAAGCTGAAGCTGACGGTGTGCGCCGCGGCGCGGGCGACCATGAAGATGAACAGCATGCCGCCGGCGGCCGTCAGCAGGAACAGCTGCGTGCCGCGGCGCACCCCGATCTCGCCCTCGTGGTAGTGCTTGAGGAAGGGGAAGGCGAGCACGACCACGAAGACGTACAGGACGACGTACGGGCCGAAGACGAAGAGCTGCAGGCCCTGCAGGCTGCGTTGCGCGGCCCGCTGCGCCTTGCCCGCCTCCATCCACGGTCCGAAGTCGGACAACCGGTCACCAGCGAACTTGACCTCGATGCCGGAGTCGCCGAGCTCCGGCAGCTGGTCGCGGTCGCGGTAGCGGACGGTGAGGTCGGTGCGGGCGGCGAGCTGCTGGGTGCGGATCACGGGCTCGCCGAGGCGGCGGAGGTCGATCCCCTGCGCGCGCAGCAACGAGTCGGCGAGGGTGCGCGCGGCGGCGGGGGTGAGCGCTCCCCCCTTGGCCTCGGCGTCCACCCGCAGATGGAGCGCCAGCAGCCCGCCGGTCAAGGAAACGTCGGCCTTCGCCGCGTAGTCGTCCCTGAGCGCGTCCGGCGGGTACACCGTCACCTGCCAGACGTTCACCTGGTCCGGCAGGCCGGTCGCGCGCAGGCGGGCCGGCGTCTGGTGCGCCAGCGCCATGCCGAGACGGCGCTCGAGCAGCGAGCTGGTGTTCAGGTGGGTCACCACGTAGGGCCGCGGCACCGCCTGGCCGAGCTGGCGCAGGTGGTCGAGCACCAGCACCTCCGCCTGGCTCGCCGAGATCCGCCAGTGGCGCGGCTGGAAGGGCGCCGCCCGGTGATAGCCCCAGACCAGCAGCAGCGCGCCGGCCGCCGCGGCCACACACCAGAGCGTGAGCGAAGTCGATCTGCGCATAGGAGCCAGAGGCGCGAAGGGGCCCGAACGGGACACGGCCGGCGCGCCGGACCCCACACTGCTCTTACGGCGCGGAGGCCGCGCGGTTGCGCTCCGCCGATCGCCGGCAGTCGCCGGCAGCCGCCGGCAGCCGCCGGCAGTCACCCGGCAGCCCGCCGGCAGTCACCCGGCAGCCGTCTAAGACAGCTCGGCGACCAGGCCCCGCACCGCGGCGACGGACTTCTCGAACTCGGCCTTCTCCTCGGCGGTCAAGGCCAGCTCGATGACCTGCTCGACGCCGGCGCGGCCGAGCTTGACCGGGACGCCGACGAACAGCCCGTCGACGCCGTACTCGCCCTCGAGGCGTACCGCGCAGGGCAGGATCTTCTTCTTGTCCTTGAGGATCGCCGCCACCATCTCGAAAGCGGCGGCGGCCGGAGCATAGTAGGCCGAGCCCGTCTTGTAGTAGTTGACGATCTCGGCGCCGCCGTTTCTGGTGCGCTGGTTGATCGCCTCGATGCGGTCGGCGGCCAGCAGCTGCGGCAGCGGGATGCCGTTGACCGTGGCATAGCGCGGCAGCGGCACCATGGTGTCGCCGTGGCCGCCTAGCACGAAGGCGTCCACGTCCTGGACCGAGACTCCCAGCTCGGCGGCGATGAACCAGCGCATGCGGGCGCCGTCGAGCACGCCCGCCATGCCGATGACGCGCTGGCGGGGGAAGCCCGAGGCGCGCCGCGCCACCTCGCACATGGCGTCGAGCGGGTTGGTGACGATGATGAGGATGGTGTCGGGCGAGTGCTCGACGAGCCGGGTGACGACGCCGTGGACGATCTCGGTGTTCTTGTTGCGCAGGTCGTCGCGGCTCATGCCGGGCTTGCGCGCCAGTCCCGCGGTCACCACGCAGACCTGCGAGCCGGCGGTCGCC
This sequence comes from Thermoanaerobaculia bacterium, assembly GCA_035949675.1. Lineage (GTDB taxonomy): Bacteria > Acidobacteriota > Thermoanaerobaculia > Multivoradales > UBA5704 > JASLEW01. Next base: position 2,798 of record DASZHY010000573.1, on the reverse strand, counting down.
GCGTAGTCGCCGCCGCCCTCCACGCGGGCGCTGAAGCCGAGGACCGGCGCCGACTCCATCATGTCGAGCGCCTTGCCAGTGGCCAGCTCGTCGAACACGTCCACCATCACCACGTCCGCGAGGTCGGCCTCGGCGATCCGCTGGGCGGTGGTGGCCCCGACGTTGCCTGCCCCTACCACCGTGACTTTGTACCGCATCTCGAGCTCTCCGTTGGATTGAAACGGGTTGAGGTTACAGGTTCTCCAGGATGGCGCTCGCGAACTCCGAGCTGCGCAGCAGCGTGGCCCCCTGCATCTGGCGCTCGAGGTCGTAGGTGACCCGCTTCTGGGCGATGGTGGCCGCGAGACCGCGCTCCACCGCGTCGGCGGCCTCGCCCCACCCGAGCCAGCGCAGCATCATCACCCCGGACAGCAGCAGCGAGCCGGGATTGACCTTGTCCTGACCGGCGTACTTGGGAGCGGTGCCATGGGTGGCCTCGAACACCGCGATCCCATCCCCCTCGTTGCTGCCCGGCGCCATGCCGAGGCCGCCGATCTGCGCCGCCAGGGCATCCGACAGGTAGTCGCCGTTGAGGTTGGTGGTGGCGATGACCTCGTACTCTTCGGGGCGCAGCAGCACCTGCTGGAACATGGAGTCGGCGATGCGGTCACGGACCACGATCCGGTCCCCGGCCGGCGCGGCGCCGCTGCCGAGCTCCTCCTCGGCCACGGTCCGCTCGCCGAACTCGTGGCGCGCCACCTCGTAGCCCCACTCCTTGAAGGCCCCCTCGGTGAACTTCATGATGTTGCCCTTGTGCATCAGGGTGAGGCTCTTGCGGCCGCTGGCGATGGTGTAGTGCAGCGCCTTGCGCACCAGCCGTTTGCTGCCGGTCTCAGAAACCGGCTTGATGCCGATGCCGCTGTCGAAGCGCACCGGCTTGCCCAGGGCGGCCAGGAAGGCGATGAGCTGGCGGGCTTCCTCCGAGCCCGCTGGCCACTCGATGCCGGCGTAGACGTCCTCGGTGTTCTCGCGGAAGATCACCATGTCCACGGCCTCGGGGCGGCGCACCGGCGACGGCGTGCCCGGGTAATAGCGCACCGGGCGCACGCACGCGTACAGGTCCAGCGCCTGGCGGATGGCCACGTTCAGGCTGCGGATGCCGCCGCCGACCGGAGTGGTCAGCGGGCCCTTGATCGCCACCCGGTAGGCGCGAATGGCCGCCAGCGTGTCCTGCGGCAGCCACTCGTCGGTCCGGTCCTTCGCCTTCTCGCCGGCCAGCACCTCGAACCAGGCGAAGGCGCGCCGGCCGCCGTAGACCCTCGCCACCGCGCCGTCGAGGACGCGGCGGGTGGCACGCCAGATGTCCGGGCCGATGCCGTCGCCCTCGATGAAAGGCACGATCGGCCGCGCGGGCACCTCGAGCCGCTCTTCCACCGCGTCCCAGACGATCGCCGAGCCCTCAGCGGGCGGCGTCAAGCCGTTGTACGTAGTCGCCAAGCGCCGGTCCTCCTGGATGGGGGAAGGAATCAGGCCGGACGGACCAGCACCGTCCGGCGCCGAGCCCGGTGAGCCGGGTCAGAAGCTATCATGCAGGCGCCCTCGCGGGGTACGGGGCGGGACCGTGCGGCCGCGGGTCGGTCCAGGTAAGCGAGGTCGGCAGGCAGGCGGGCAGGCGGGTCCCCGCGATGCCGGGGATCTGCGGGGATGCTAGATTCCGGCGATGGACTGGGAGCCGCTCATCCGCGCCGCCGCCGCCGCGCGGGCGCACGCCTATGCGCCCTACAGCCGCTTCGCGGTCGGCGCGGCGGTGCTGATGGAGGACGGCTCCATCCACGCCGCCGCCAACTGCGAGAACTGCATCCCCGCCCTGTCCATCTGCGCCGAGCGCTCGGCGGTGGCGCACGCCGCCTCGGCCGGTCTGCGCCGCCCCCTGGCCCTGGCCGTGGTCGCCGAGGGCAGCCCGCCGTCCCGCCCCTGCGGCCTCTGCCGCCAGACCCTCGCGGAGTTCGCGGCCGACCTGCCGATCCTGGTCTGCAACCCCGCCGGGGAGCGCGAGGAGCTGCGCCTCTCGGAGCTCTTCCCGCAGCCGTTCAGGCTGCCCGGGTAGCGGTGCTCACATCCCCAGGGGTTCGTGGCCCTTTTGTGAAGATCTTGAGAGAGGGAGAGAGGTGGGGGCCGAGGGCGGTTCGGAAGGCAGGTAGGTGAGGGAGAACTCGATTTCGTCCCGGCCCACGGTCACCCGCTCCACCGTGGCCTGGCTCGCGGTGGGAGCCGGCCTCGCTCCTCAAGACCGGGAAGCCCTTGGCGTTCCCATTATTCAGGATCTTCACCACCTCGGCCTTCTCGTCGGAGAGCCGGAAGTCTGCCTCGTCGACGATGAGGGTTCCCCGCCCTGCTCATCGATCTCATCGCCCAAGACATCGAAGAAGGCCGGGGCGCGGAAGGCATCGAGGATGCGGAAGATGGGCGAGACCGTGGAGGTCCCCGAGGCGAAGATGGGCTTGTAGCAGAGGGAGCCGACCGCGAGGAGAACCTGCTCTTGCCGGAGCCATAGTCGCCACGGACCCGGAGGTACGGCAACTCCTCGAAGGCATCGTAGAGCCAGGTGAAGAGGATGTAGGAGGCAGCCAGCTCCTCGAACGCGGGCGAGAGATCCACGTAGCGGTGGATGAACTGCCTGACCGCAGAGAGCAGTTCGCCGTCTGTGCCGTATTCCTCCGGTGCCGAAGGGAAGAGCACCACCTCATGCACGAGGAGATTGTTCTTGGGACTCATGGGCACCAGGCGGCCGGCGGCGGTCTCTATCGCGGGCTCGACGG
>DASZHY010000572.1:0-18924 GCA_035949675.1 Thermoanaerobaculia bacterium | reverse complement strand
GTCAGGGTTGCCGAAGCGACCGGTCAGCACGATCTCGCCGCGCGCCGAGGGGTCGGCGAGCAAGCGCAGCAGCTCGCCGGTGCCGGCGTCGGGAGGGATGGGTACGATGCCCTGGCGCGTGAGCGCCGCGAGCGTGCCGAGCCGCTCGCCCATGCCGGTCCCGGACCACACCGACCAGTCCGCGACCAGGCAGCGGCAGGTTGGATGCAGGCCCGCGTGACGCGCCAGCAGGAGCGCCAGCCATTCGTTGGCAAGGGCGTATTCCGCCTCGCCGGGCAGGCCGGTGCGGGCGATGATCGAGCCGAAGCCCACCACCAGCCGCAGGCGCTCCGGCCGGTGGCAGGCGAGGGCGGCAAGCAGGTGCCGGGCGCCGGCCACCTTCGGAGCCAGCGTCTGCCGCAGGCCGTGATCGTCGATGGCACCGGCGCGGCGCGGCGCATTGACGCCGGCGGCGTGCAGCAGCACGGTCACCGGTCCCAGCTCCGCGGTGGCGCGGGCGACTGCCGCCGCGACGGCGGCCGCGTCGGCGACGTCGGCACGCAGGTACAAGGGCCGGACGCCCATGGCTGCCATGCGCTCGAGGTTTGCCGCCAGCTCGGGGTCGGCGCGCGGGTCGGAGCGGCCAAGGATCGCCAGGCGGGCACCCGAGCCGCGGGCGGCCGCCAACGCGCACTCGGCGCCAATCCCCTTGCCGCCGCCGGTCACCAGCAGCACGTCCTCCGGACCGACAGCCGCGGGAATGCCGCTGCCGGTCGGCGCCAAGGGCGGCGGGATGGGGCGCAGCACCGGCACCCGGCGCCTGCCGCCGGCATCGTAGTGCGCTTCGACGTAGCGGCGGCCGGCCTCTCGGTGGGCGCCGTCGGCGATCTCGGCCGCCACCCAGGATGCGGCTGCCGCGGCATCGGCGCCGGCTGGCACGTCGATCACCCGGGTGGTGACGGCAGGCAGCTCGAGATGGAGGCTGCGCGCGAAGCCGCCGCCGCCACCGCCTCGCTGCACCACCGCGAAGCGGCCGGCGGCAGGAGCGCCGGCGGCAGCCCGCGCCGCCTGCACGAACAGCTCGAGGTGGCCGGGCTCGCGGTCGTCGAGCTCGGCGGGAAGCACGAGGAGCACGGCGGGAGCCTCGCCGGCTGCGGCTGCTTCTGCGGCTTTGGCGGCTTCGGCAGTTGGCAGCTCGCGGCCTTCTCGAGGCTCCCGGGAGCGGGCTGCGGCCAGCTCGGCGCTGATTGCGGCCGCCAGGGCATCGCCAGGAAGCGCGACGATCCGCCAGGCCGGCGCCACGCCAGCAACAGCCGCTGCCGGCCGCCGCGGCGGCAGCGGGCGATCCACCAGCTCGACGGTGAATGCCCGCACCCAGGTGTCGATGCCGGCGATGCCGGCAACACTGGCCGCCTCGTCCGGCCCCCTGCCGCCGTCGTGCCGGGCGGCGGGCCCGCCGCCGGCGAGCTCGAAGCTGGCGCGCTCGGCGAGCGCCGCCGCCAGCTCGGCAACGGTGGCAAGGGCATAGTCGGTGGGCGAGGAGGGCGGGGCGAGACCGAGCTGGCGGCTGGCCTCGACCACCAGCTGGCCGACGGTGATCGAGTTGAGGTGCAGGTCCGAGAGCAGCCGGCTGTCGTCCAGAACCGCGGCTACCGGCAGCTCGGCCTGCGCCGCCACCAGGCCGCGCAGCAGCTCGACCGGGCTCGCCACGGCAGCGGCGGCGGCTGCCGGCCGGTCGGCGCTCGCAGCTGGTGCCGCAACGCCCGGTCCGGCGAGCTCCGGGGCGGTCGGGCTCGGCCCGTGGCTCCGCTCGCCGGCGCCGGCTCCGGCGCTGTCGCCGCCAGGGGTGGCGAGGGCCGGCACAGGCAGCGGTGCGCTCTCGCACGGATTGGCGAGGAAGCTCAGGGGCCGATCGAGATCGAAAGAGCGCTGGAAGCGGCCCTCGAACACGGCGGCGAGGTCGAGCGGCACGCCGGCGGCGAACAGCGCCGCCGTGACGCTCCACGGCCCCGCCAGCGAGGGGCCGCCGGCATCGAGAGCCAGGACCGGCTCGTCCAGCGCTTCTCCCGCCAGCTCGGCGAGGGCGCGGCCCGGTCCGACCTCGATCCAGAGCCGTGCCAGCGGGCTCGCCGCGGCCAGCGCGCCGGCGAAGCGCACCGGCGCGGTGATCTGCTCGAGCAGCAGGGCATGCAGGTCGGTTTCCGGGGCCAGCAGCCCGCCGGTCACGGTCGAGGCCACGGGCCGGCGCAACGGCGTCCAGGCTACCGCCGCCAGGGCGATCCCGAGATCGGCCGCCGCCGCCGCCACTCGCGGCGAGTGGAAGGCGCGCGCCACCTTGAGCAGGCTCGCGACCAGCCCGCGCGCGGCAGCGCGCTCGACGACCGCTGCCACCGCGGCGGGAGCGCCCGTGACGACCGTGCGCGCCGCGCCGTTGTAGGCGGCGATCGCCGCCTCGCCGCCCCCGACGCCGGCAGCGCCCCCGACGCCGGCAGCGCCGGCAAGCAGCTCAGTCACCACGGAGGCCGGAGCGGCGATGCTGGCCATGGCGCCGGGCTCGCCCTTCGCTGCCATCGCCCGGCCACGCGCCGCTGCCAGCCGCAGGGCGTCCGCGGCGTCGCAAGCACCGGCCCAGCACAGGGCCGTGATCTCGCCCAAGCTGTGCCCGATCGCCACGCTGCCGCGCACCCCCAGCCGGTCAAGCAGCCACCGGCCAGCCAGGCTGTGGGCCACGATCGCGGGCTGCGCCACCGCCGTGTCCAGGCTGGCGTCCGCCGCACCGCCCGTGCCGGCCACCAGCTCCGCGGCCAGACCGTAGAGGCCGGCCAGCTCCGGGAAGCGGGTGGCGAGAGCGCCGCCGGTCACCGCCGCGTACGCCGGCGAGCCCTGGCCGGTGAACAGCAGGCCGACCGCGGGCGGCGCCTCTCCGGGCGCGGTGACGCCAAGGAAGACACCCTGCCGCGGGTCGAGGCGGCGGGTCTCCCCGCCCTCGAGCCAGCCCAGCAGCACCGCGATGCGGGCGGCCAGCTGCCGCGGTGTCGCGGCCACGATCGCCGCCCGCCAGGGCTCGCCGCCGCCGGCGGCCGCGGCATGACCATCGCCTCCGGCTGCCGCGGGACCGTCGCCCCCGGCCGCGGCATGACCGTCACGAGCGGCCCCGGCATGACCGTCGCCGCCGGCCGCGGCACCGTGCAGGCGGCGGTACAGCGCGGCGGCCACGTCGCCGAGCTCGGCCCGCGACAGGCGCGGTGCGAGCGCCGCCAGCTGCCGCGCGCTGGCGGCGAGCGCCGCCGCATCGGCGCCCGTGAGCAGCACCAGCTCGACGTCCTGCGGCGGCGCCGCGAGGAGGCGCTCGTGCGCCGACATTCCCCGGCGCCGCGCCGCCGCCGGCGGACCTTCCAGCACCAGGTGGGCGTTGACGCCGCCAAAGCCCATGGCGCTGACGCCGGCGCGCAGCGGCCGGCCTTCCGGCCAGGGCTCGGCCGCCGCCAGCACGCGCAGCACCGGGTCGGCGCCGCCGAGCTCGGCATGCGGCGCCTCGCAGCCGGTGGCCGGCGGCAGGACCTGGCTGGCGACCGCGAGGGTCGCCTTGAGCAGACCGGCGACGCCGGCCGCCGCCTTGGTATGGCCGATGTTGGCCTTGATCGAGCCGATCGCGGCCGGCAGCGGTGCCGCCGCCGCCGGCGCCGCCGCCCGCGCCTCGCGCAGCGCCTGCGCCAGGGCGGCGAGCTCGGTGGCATCCCCCACGGTCGTGCCGGTGCCGTGCCCCTCGAAGCAGGGCACCGTCGCGACGTCGAAGCCTGCCCGCCGGTAGGCGCGGGCGAGGGCCAGGCGCTGCCCCGCCGCCTCCGGACGGCTGATGCCGCCGTGGCCGTCCGAGGAGATGCCCCAGCCGCGGATGACGGCGTGGATGCGCTTGCCCCAGGCGAGCGCCTGGCGCTCGCGCATCAGCGCCACGAATCCGCAACCCTCGCCGGGCAGGAAGCCGGCGGAGCGCCGGTCGAAGACCCGCATCTCGCCGGCGTCGGCGCTGTTGGCGCCAGTGCCGCCGCTGGCGCCTTTGCCGCCGTTGGGGCCGGAGGCGCCGTTGCCGGCATTTCCGCCAGTGCCCGCCAGCAAGGCGCCGACACGCGAGAAGCCCACCAGCTCGAAGGGATCGAGGCTCAGGTCGACGCCGCCGGCCAGCGCCACGTCGAGATCGCCGGCGGCGAGCGCCGTGCAGGCCTGGGCCACGGCGAGCAGCGACGAGGCGCAGGCGCCGTCGACGGTATAGCCGCCGCCATGCAGGTCGAAGTGGTTGCAGATGCGGCCGGCGATGGTGTTCGACAGTCCGCCGGCGAGGCTTTCCTCGGTGGGAGCGGGAAAGGGGGCCTTGTAGCTCTCCTCGAAGCGCGCCAGGAAGGCCGCGATGCGAGCCTCCTCCCAGCCCTCGCCGGCCAGCTCGGCCGCCAGCACCCGGCGCACGTAGGGCCACCGCGACCGCATCAGGTGGCTGCGCGAGAACTCGCCGGTCAGGGTGTTGCCGACCAGCACCCCGGTCGCGTCGCGCGGCAGCCCCGCACCCGCCTCGAAGCCGGCGTCGGCAAGCGTCGCGGCGGCCACCTCGAGCGCCAGCCAGTGGGTCAGGTCGGTGACGCGGAAAGTGGCGCCCGCCACCCGGAAGCGCAGCCGGTCGAACTCCCAGCCGGTGAGCACCGCGGCCTCTTGCAGGGAGATGCCGTCGGGATCGGCCCGGCCGCCGGGACGGTTCGCCGCCGGCCAGCCGTCGCCGGTTCCTCCCGGCACGCCGCCGGCGGCGTCCCCTCCCTCCCGCCGCTCCCGCCGGTAATCGTCGAGCCGCAGCCGCTCCTCGGGCATCGCGCGGAAGGCCCGGCGCCGCGCCAGCGCGTTCTCCCACAGCTCGGCCGGCGACTGCGCGTCCGGGTAGCGGCATCCCATGCCGACGATGGCGATGCCTTCGCTCATCGGCCGGCCGCCGCCTCCATCACTCGCTGTCCCGCGCTCACCTGCTGGCTAGCCGCCACCTGCTGGCTAGCCGCCACTTGCTGGCCCGCCGCGACCTGGTGGCTTGCCGCCGCCGGCTGCGGCGCCGGCCCCACCGCCCCCGCCTTGCCCGCCGTGCCCACCGTGCCCACCGTCGCCGCCGCGCCCACCGCGCCTGCCGCCGCCGTCGCTCGCCGCCACGCCAGGGCCCACAGCAGCGCGCCTCGTCCCATCGCCACCAGGGTCAGCGCGAAGAACGGCGTGAACACCACGTGCGACGCCAGCAGCACGCCGTACACCGCCGCCACCGCCGCGCCGAAGGCGACCTGCCGCGCCGCCGGCACCGGCGTCGTCGCCGGGTCGGTCACCATGTAGAAGGTGAACAGCAGCAGCGACACGCCGGTCAGCGGCATCAGCGAGCCGAGCGGCAGGTTGCCGAACAGCCACCACCGCACCAGCGCCTGCAGCACGAAACCGCCCACCCAGCCGGCGACGAGCGGCAGCTTGTGGGTGAAGCGGCCGTTGAGGAAGGTGCCGGCGCACACCAGCACCGCCGGCAGCACCCAGGCGCCGGTCGGGTTGAGCTTCTCGGTGAACATGTAGGGCTGCGTGATGCCGACGTAGGAGAAGACGAGCAGGGTCAAGGTGATGCCGAAGTTCGACGGGTTGAGGAAGTGGCGGCTGCCGCCGATGCCCGCCGGCGCCGCCGGCGCCGCCGCCGGCGCGCGGAAGATGTACTTCGAGCCGATGGCCACCGCCGCGGCGAAGGCGACGGGCGCCAGCCGCTCGCCCGTGTAGAGCAGCATCGAGACCGCCAGGCCGGTGATGTGGGCGGACAGCAGGAAGTCGACGGCGCCGGTCAGGCCATGGCCGCGGGCCAGGAAGCGCGGCCGCCGCGCCTGCTGCCAGGCGGCGACGAGCTCGAGCCCGATCTCGGCGGCGTAGGCGGTGGCGATCCCCACCAGCGGCGCCGCCCACGACTGCTCGAACCCGAGCACCGTGTGGCCAAGCACGTTGAGCAGCGTGATGGCGAAGGCGAAGCGCCGCAGCGCCGGCAGCCGCAGGTCCTTGGTGCCTGTCATCTTGCGCTCGCTTTCTGGTTCGAGGCTTCGCCTGTCGCCTGTCGCGGCACTCGTTGCTCGCCGGCCGCCGGCTCGAGCATGACCCGATGCCAGCCCGGCGCCAGCCACATGGTGCGGCGGCGCAAGCTGCCGCCGGCGTCGCGCCAGCGCACCTCGACGCGCAGCGGCGTGCCGGCGGCCAGCCGCCCGAGGCCAAAGTGCAGGGTCGGGGCGCGCTTGCCGGAGTGGCCGCTGCCGCCGTCCACCTGGGCGACCAGCCGGCGCCCGTCGGGCAGGTAGACCGTGGCGGCGGCGCCCACCGCCGGCCGCCCCAGGCGGGCGCCCGGGCCGTCCAGCCCGGTGGTCACCGGCAGCCGCAGGTCGAGGCCGAGGAACGTTCCGACGTTCGGGCTCAGGTTGTGGAACAGGAACGAGTCGCCCCACTGGTTGGCGACCACGAAGTCGAGGCGGCCGTCGCCGTCGACGTCGCCGACCGCGATGCCGCGGCTGATCTGGGTGTCGCCCAGGCCGATCTCGGAGGCGACGTCGAAGTAGCGGCCGGACGCCGCGCGCACGAAGAACGGGTCGTGGACGTGCCCCGAGAGGTCGTCGCCGGGCCGGAAGTGCGGCCAGAAGCCGGGGTTGTGCAGCAGATCATCGTTGCCCATCGCCAGCTCCTGCAGCTCCGGCCACCGGTCCACCCGGCCGCGCAGGAAGCCTGACGCCTGCACGGCCTCGGGCACCCCGTCGTTGTCGAAGTCGGCCAGGCGGGCGTCCCAAGACCAGGCGCTGCGCGCCAGGCCCAGGGGCTCGCTGCGGTCGGCGTAGGGCGCGATGCCGCGGCGCATGAGCTCCGGGTGGCCGGTGCTCACCCAGACGAAGTGGTTCTCCTCGAGCGCGTAGTCCTGGGCGATGTTGCTGACATAGATGTCTAGCAACCCGTCGCCGTTCAGGTCCGCGAAGTCGACGCCCATGCCCTTGAAGGAGTCGTACCCCAGCACCTTCGACTGGGGCGTGGTGAGGGTGCGCTGGCCATAGAGCGGCACCAGCAGCGGGTGGCCCGGTGTCGAGCGGTTGTGCAGCAGGCGGTCGTTGCCGAAGTCGTTGGCGAAATAGATCTCGGGCAGCCCGTCGCCGTCCAGGTCGGCGGCGCCGACCGCCAGCGTCCAGGCATGGTTGGTCTGCGGATCGAAAGCGTCGGGCACGTCGGCGAACTCGGCGGTCGGGTGCGCCCCGGCGGTCGCCCGCCGCCACAGCAGCAGGTGGTGGCGGCCGCCGTTGGGAGCGTGCGACATGGTCTTCTGCATCTCGACCCTGACGCCGGCGTGGGCGTCCAGCAGCTGCGACGCCTCGGGAAAGTAGTTGCCGGCGATCAGGTCGAGATGGCCGTCGCCGTCGACGTCGGCGCTGGTCAGGGCGTTGGTGTACCAGGGCTCGGGACCGCCCGGGACCAGCTCGACGGGCACGAAGGCGGCGGCAGAGAGGGCGGGCACGTCGGCGCGCCGCAAGAACAAGACCGGCGAGCGCCCCCAGTAGTAAACCAGCATGTCCGCGAGGCCGTCCTCGTTGAAGTCGCCGGGCAGGCAGCCCATCGGCGCCATGGTCGCCGGGTCGTAAGGCAGCGGCCCGGGATCCAGCGTGAAGAGCGGGAAACGGTCGCCCGTGCCCGGCGCCGGCGCCACCAGCACCCTGTCCACCCGCGGATCGACCCAGCAGAGGTCGTTGGCCAGCCCGTCGCCGTCCAAGTCGTAGAGCGCCACGCCGGCGCCGACGCTCGAGATCCAGCCGTTGATATTGGCGACGCTGGGGTTGACCTCGCGAACTGAGTGGCCGGCGCCGAAGACCGAGCCTGGATGTCCAGCGGGGCCACCGGCGCCAGCGGGGCCGGCCGGGCCTGCCAGCGCCGCCGGCAGGTGGGGGAGCGCGGCGCGCTGGAAGGCGAACCGCGCGGCGAGTGCCGTCCGCTCGGCGGGAGTGAGCGCCGGCAAGCGCGCGAACCCGTAGAGGACCAGGATCAGCGACAGCGCCGCCAGACGCGCGGCGTGCCGCCGCCAGAAGCCGTCGGGTGGTCGAGTCATGGGAGCGCTCCCTCGGTCGTGAAGTGCTGCTGGATGCGCCGCCGCCAGAGCTCGAACGCCGGCACGTCGGGGTCGCCGGCGGCGAGGCGGCCGCGCGGCGGGGAGGAGGCGGCCGGCGCCGGCCAGGTGACGCCCTCGGGAAGCGAGCGCTCGGTCACCGCCGTCGCCTCCTCGGCGCTGCAGCCGCACACCACCGCGCAAGCCAGGACGGTGTCGGCGGTCGGAGTGCCGCTCCACAGGCGCGCCTTGGCGGCGAAGGCCACGCCCTGCGCGAGCGCCGGCCGGGCGGGACCGGCGGCCAGGCGCAGCGCCGAGAGCGTGCCGCGATCGACGCCGCCGGCGTAGCAGCAGGCCAGCCCGACGCCTGCCCACAGGTCGGGACGGCGGGCGGCCGGGAAGGCGCCGATGTCGGCGGCGATGCGGGCGGGGTCCGTCCCCTCGACGAACCAGAGGCTGCGTCCGACGCCCTGATCGAAGGCGCGCCGCGCGTATCCCGCGAGCCGCCGCGGCACCTGCTGGCGGAGCACCGCCTGCGGCCAGTGGAAGAACCCCTGGTGGAAGCCGTAACCGTCGAGCGCCAGCCAGCAGAGGAGGGGATCGAGGCCGGCGAGCAGGCGGTGGACCGGGACCGGCAGGCGCGCCAGCGCCCAGCCGGCGCCGATGTGCACGATGTGGACATGGGGCCAGCCGGGTCCGGCGAGGAAGCGCTGCAGCCGGCCCCGCCGCCAGGGAGTGAGGAAGTCGAGCACCGCCAGCGCCATCCCGGTTCCCTCGTAGGCGAAGCCCTGGAACTCGCGCGCCACTTCGGCATCGAGCCGCGCCGCCAGCGCCTCGGCGCCGTCGGTCTCGAGCGCCCGCAGGTAGCCGTGCACGAAGCAGCGCCCCACTTCCTCGAGGCGCTCGCGCACCGCGTCGGAGTCGCAGCGGAAACCGCGCCGCGCGAAAGACGTCTCCTCCGGCGAGATGCCCAGCACTCGCCTGCTCACCTTCCCCATTTGTGGCGCGTTCTCCCTGGTCGCGTCGCGGCCGGCGGAGCGACCGCTATGCGGCCGAGGAAACCGGTCTCCTCTCTGAGTAGTGCCGGAATCCACCGTCCCGGCGACGGCAGCAGGCGGACATCGAGATCCGCCAGGCTGGGGGAAGCGCGGTGGGCCAGGCAGGTCCGGCTCGCCGGGCTCGCGCCGCAGGCTGGGGCGCCTAGAGGGTCAGGCCGCCGGCTGCGGCTCTCACGGGCGGAGCAGGTCTCGCCGCCGCTCGAGGTCCTCGATGAAGACACGCTTGAAGCCGGCGGCCCCGCCCGGGCGAGCAGCGAGGCGCGATAGGAGGCGATGTCCACCAGCTCGAGACGCATGCGGATGGTCTTCCACAGCCGCGGGAAGCGTTCGCACGGGACACCTCGACCCATGGCGACCGCCAGCGGTCAGCGAGCGCCGCGCCCCCGCACCGACGGAAGCGCCCCCTCAATGGGCCGAATAGCCTCCCTTCGCGGGCGTCACTTCGGACTCCACCGTCTCGAACGTGAGCACCGGTTTCTTGTACGTGTCGCCCTTCTTGTAGAAGGCGACCGGCTTACCTGTCAGCTTGTACGTCGCCGTCGGTGGACTTTTCTCGATCGTTGCCGAGAGGGTCAGCGGTTCGTCGGAGACCAACGTCCCTAGACGCTTGTTTTGGATCTGCAGGAAGAAGTTCTGCCGGTGCTCGGTCGGGAAGGTCTCCGAAGCGAGAGTCCCATCGGACGCGTGCTTGGGGTTCAGAGTGACCGTGAGCCGACCAATTTCGGCGGGGGGGTTCACCGACACCAGCAGCTTTTGGGTGAAGAGCACGCTCGTGCCGCTCAAGATGTGCGTAGCCGTACCTACGAGCTGGAGCTCCACCTTCTTGTCGCCCACCGTCGCCGTGACGCGGCTCTTGATAGCGACCGCCGTCGAGGCCGCGGGCTTCACGTCCGAGCTGACCTCGTTCACCGTGAGCACCGGCGTCTTGGCGCGGTCGCCCGCCTTGTAGAACTTGACGTCCTTGCTCACCGACTTGTATGTCGCCGTGGGTGGAGAGCTCTCGATGCGTGCGGAGAGGGTTATCGGAGCGTCGGAGACCAGCGTCCCCAACTTCTCGCTGTTGATCTGCAAGAAGAAGTTCTGCTGGTGCTCGGTCGGGAACTTCCTCGACTTGAGAGCTCCGACGGACGGGTGCTGGGGATTCAACGTGACCGTGAGCGGACCGATTTCGCCGGGAGGGTTCACCGCCACCAACCGCTTGGCGGTGAAGTTCACCCTCAGGCCGGTTTGGGTATGGACCGCCACGCCTGAGAGCGTGAGCTGCACCGCCGCCCCACCGGCGAGCGTGCCACTCAGCCGGCTCGTGATCCCGACTGCCTGCGGGGCCTTGGCAGCGGCCTTGGCCGGTTTGGCCGGTTCCTCTTGCGCATGGCACACCATTGGTTGGAACATTGCAATCAGTGCAAGCAGGGGCAGCATCCTCGAGCGATTCATAGGTCTCTCCTCCGTTTCTTCGACAGTGGAGCTCTCTCCGGCGCAAGCACTCCCTCACCTCGGCCAACGCCGAGACGGGAGTGCTGCGCAGGAGCGCGGACTCGGAAGCATCCTTCAGGCTCTCCGGGGGCCTGGTCCCGACACTTATCCTATTGTCAACGGTATCATCAAAACATCTAACTTCGCAAGCAAGAGTGACTCCAGGCACTCCAGCCAGCGACTCGGGGGTGAAGGAAACTTCTGGAGGGTGCCGGGTGGAACAGGGGAAGGCCATCCCGGAATGGCCGCTCGTGGCGGAATCGTGCGGGTGTAGAGCAGTGCTGCTTGGCAGCCGGACGAAAGTCAGCTGGTCTGCGCGGCATCAACCTGCGGCTCGCAGGGGCAGAGGAGGTCGCGCCGCCGCTCGAGGTCCTCGATGACGGCGCGCTTGAAGCCGGCGGCCCCCGCCTGGGCGAGCAGCGCGGTGCGGTAGGAGGCGATGTCCACCAGCTCGAGACGCATGCGGATGGTCTTCCACGGCCGCGGGAAGCGTTCGCCCGGGGCCTGCACGTGGTGCAGCCCGCCGCTGTACGCGAGCAGCATGCGGCCGGTGCCGATCGCTTCGAGGAGGTCGGCGATGCCGCCGCGCACGGTCATCCGCTGGCCGGCGGCGTCGAGGCCGGTGGCCCGCTTCATGCGGCCCTCGGGAAGCAGCGCCACCATGGCGTCAGGATCGACGTGGGCGAGCACCTTTTCCCAGCTCTCGTCGCGCTCGCGGCTGATGGAGATGACGCGGGCGGCGATGAGCTTGTAGAAACGGCCGATGAGCGGCCGGACGGCGGTCTTCTGAGCGATCGGCACCACGCCGTGGCGGGCGATCCGCCACAGGAAGGACGTCGGCACGCCGGCGGTGAACAGCGGCTCGTAGAGGCTGGTGTGGTTGAGCACGGCCAGCAGGCGGATGCGGCGCCAGCGGTCGGCCGGGGGTTCGCCGATCCACTGCACGTCGACGCGGTAGAAGAGCCGGGAAAGGGCCTTCACCAGCACCAGCAGCAGGAAGACGAGGTACGAGCGCACGGCAGCCGCTATCGCGACGGCAGGCCGATCGCCGCGAGGCCGCGTGCGCGGCGGACGTCGTTCACGATCTTGAGGTGGTGATGCTGGTGGACCGCCAGGAAACGCAGCCACTGGCGGCCGCCGAGCCCGCCGAAGAACAGGTGCCGCGAGCGGCCGCCCGAGCGTTCCAGCTCGCCCAGCCGCGGCGCCATCTCCCGCAGCTCGCGGTCGAGCTCGAGGATGGCGGCGCAAAGCGTTGCCGGCGGCATGGCGGCGGGCAGGAAGGCGCCGGTCGTGCGCGCCCGGCCGCGCGGCATGAAACCGGTCCCCAGGATCACCCTGCCGAGCAGGTTGATGTCCGGCGCGGCCGGCCGCTGCGGGTCCTCGAGGATGCGGTGGACGCCCTTGAGAGCGGCGCGGTCGGCCAGCACCATGTGCTCGAGGTGCTCGGCGACGCTCCAGCCCGAGACCGCCGGAGCGCGAGCCTCGAGCTCGGGCGCCGGCCCCTGCGCCAGCTCCGCCATCAGCGCCAGCTGGCGCAGGGGCCGCGCGTGCAGGCGCAGCATGCCGGCGGAGGCCGGCCGCGAAGGCTCCGCCGGGGAAGAGGTCATCGGCACCTCGGTGGTACGCGCATCGCTGGTCAGGCCCCGCATCCTACAACGGAAGCCCCGCCGCCGCCGGCGGACCGGCTGACCGAGCCGACCGGCGGCCATGGCCGGAATGGGCGGTGTCTGGCCGGGGTGGCGGGGTGGCGGGGTGGGGGTGGCGGGGTGGTGGTAAAATAGCCTGCCCCGAAGCCGACGCAGGAGCCGACTCTCCGAACCATCGCCATGGCAGCGCCCCCGATATCTCATGCTGGCAATGCTCGCCCTGCCCGCCCCGCGGCCCAGGAGGCGGCGCCGGCGATCCCGGCGATCACCGCCATCGTCACCACCTTCAACGAGCAGCAGAACATCGGCAGCTGCATCGAGTCGCTGCTGTGGTGCGACGAGATCCTGGTGGTCGACTCGTTTTCGACCGACCGCACGGCGGAGATCGCGCGCAGCTATCCCAAGGTGCGCTTCGTGCAGCGCACCTACTACGGCTCGGCCTCGCAGAAGAACTGGGCGATGGACCAGGTCCAGAACGACTGGATCCTGATCTTCGATGCCGACGAGCGCTGCACTCCCGCCCTGCAGCGCGAGATCGTGGCGCTGCTCGGCGCCAATCCCAGGCATGACGCCTACACCATCAAGCGCCGCGTTCACTTCCTCGGCAGGGTGATTCGTTTCTCCGGCTGGCAGCATGACCGGGTGGTGCGCCTGGTGCGGCGCGGCTGCGCCCGCTATCCCAACCGCCGGGTGCATGCCGACATGATCACTCGCGGCCCGGCGCCGATCCTGCGCAACCCCATGGAGCATTACATGACAGACACGCTGGACGAGTACATCCGGCGGATCGAGAAGTACAGCTTCTGGGGCGCCTCGCAGCATTGGAAGGAGGGCAAGCGGGCCGGGTTCCAGGAGGTCTTCGGCCGCAGCGTCTGGCGCTTCATCCGCACCTATCTCTTCCAGCTCGGCATCCTCGACGGCATGCACGGCCTGGTGTTCTGCATGCTCCAGTCCTTCGGCACCTACCGCAAGTGGTCGCTGCTCTGGGGCTGGCATGCCAACGCCGCGCGCGGGCGCATGCCGACGCTGCCGATCTTCGACGAGGACGAGTCCATCTGGCGCGGCCTCGAGGACCCGCCGCCGCAGCGTTACCAGGGACGCGGCCCGGGCGCCCCTCCTGCCGCCGCCCCGGCGACCGCCGGCCCCGCCGCTGCTGCCGCCGCGACCGCCGGCGAGCGGAGGCAGCCCGCCCCGGCAGGCAAAGAGCTTTGAGCGAGCGCATGCCGGAGCGCGCCGCCCTGCTGGCCCTGCTGCTGCTCGTCCCCCTGGCGCCGGCAGCGGCGCAGCCGCCGCCGGCCAAGCCCGCAGCGCCTGTCGCCAGCGTGCCGGCCGGCGCCGGCGGCGCCGCCGCGCGCTCGGGTCATACTGGCCGCGGCAGTCGTGCGGCCGGCCCGCCGCTGTCGCCGGCCGAGGTCAAGGCGGCGCAGCGCCGTCTCGTCGAGCTGGGTTACTGGGCGGGCGCCCAGTCCGGGCCCTGGGATGCCACCTGGCGGCATGCGCTCATCGCCTTCCAGAAGGTCGAGTGGCGCAAGCCGACCGGGGTCCTCACCCGCGTCGAGTACGACGAGATGGCGCGTGCCGCGCCGCCGGTCCCTCGCGAGACCGGCCCCGCGCACATCGAGGTGGATCTGGCGCGCCAGGTGCTGTTCATGGTCGACGACGCCGGCGTCGCCACGCACATCCTGCCCATCTCCACCGGTTCCGGCAGGCCCTTCCGCGCCCCGGGCTGGCAGGGCGTCGCCGACACTCCCTGCGGCCACTTCACGGTTTTCTCGCGTGGCTGGGGCTGGCACAAGAGCCAGCTAGGCGAGATGTTCAATCCCCTCTACCTGGTAGGCGGCATCGCCATCCATGGCAGTCTGGACGTCCCCCCCAAGCCGGTCAGCCACGGCTGCATCCGCATCCCCATGTACGCCGCGCACCGCCTTCCCAAGCTGGTGCCGAAGGAGATGCCGGTGGTCGTCTACGGCTGCAAGGACGAGGGCCCGCCGGCCGCGGTCGCGGCCAATCGCTGAGGTCGGCGGAGTCGTCAGGCTCGGTCGACAACAGGCGGTAAAGGCCGCCCGACCTTCTCGATCCTCCCGGACGCGACCAGCTGGAGATCGATGTCGAGACACGTTTCGGATCCAGCGAACGACGAGATCGCGGGTGGGCGGACCCCTGACCGCGCGTAGTCCAGAAGCCAGCGCTGCTCCTTGCCCGCTAGGATCGCGCTCGACGCTACCGCCGCGATCATTACGAGCAGGAGGGCGCCGACCAGTCGATGTGCCTGCGGGCGCAGCGGTACGACCAGGACTTGTGCCACAACGGCGAGCAGAGCGCTGGCGCCGGCCAGGAGAAGCGCGAGGATTATCGTGGCCAGGAGGCCAGCGGCAAGCTGACTCGGGGACTCCTGAATTGGAAGGAATGGACTCTGCTCACGGTGCAGGACGACCTGGCACGAAAGCGCCACCCAGTGGTCGGCCACAGCCACGATGCAACTCGCGGCGGCGAGAATCGCGACCGCGAGCAGCGGCCAACGCGCTCCGGGTGTGGCGCCTGGCGTGGTGCCGCCCGCGCCCGGCCGTACCCGGCCGGTCAGCGACCCGACCGCCCCGACGGCGAGCACCACCAGGGTCGCTACGGACCCGACGAGCACTGCGTAGCGCGCCTCACCCAAACCGGCGGCGACGGCACCGCCTGCGCCCGAACCGATGAGCGCCAGTCCACGGAAGCATTGAATCGCCACGAGCTGAGCATTGGCGATGCCGACCGCAAAAGGGAAAAGGGCCGTCGCCATCACGCCAGGAAGCACCTCTTGTCTCAATGGGCGACGGCGGCTCACCTGCAGGATGGCGCCGGCTAGAGCCATCGCCCCGGCCAACGCCGGCCAAGGGTGCCACGCCAGCTGGCGCGTGAATTCGTCCATTGGATCCCCCTCCTCGGCGCGACCGGCTCAAGCGGCCCGGAGTCGCGCCGCGCGGACACCGAGTCCATGCAGCGGTCGACGACCTTCACCACGGCCTGCTCGACCGCGGCTAACTAACGCGTGGTGGGCGAGCCGCAGACGCTCGATGCGCAGGAGGTCGATAACCTGTGACAGCGGCGATCCGCGGCCCGGAGGTGTGCGAGCTTCAGGAGCTTGACGTCGAGGAGCGCAACGCAGCTCACGTCAGGTCCGTAAGCGGTTTACGAGAGCCATGGTGGGCTTGGGACTGCCGGCCGACCGCCGCGGCAGGAGCGGCACGCCATTGCGGACAGGCGGTGACGCGACAAGCTCCAAGGCCGTCCGCGCCAGCTCGGAGAGCACGCATCCGGCCGTAGCGCCACGGTTCGCAGCGATCTCCCTGACCGCTTGCAGGATCTCGTCCTCGATGTCCAGGATTGCCCTCATTACGCAGAGCGTGTTGCATCACGGATCAGATGTCAACGCCCGGCTCCAAGTCCGGTCAGACCGCGCCACATCTCCGGGGTCATCAGGTGGCACATCGATAAGCCGGAAGGCGAGCGGCTTATCAGCCCTCGAAGGGCCAGGTTGTATGTCGCGTCTTAAAGCCTGAATCAACGCGCTAAGGCGCTCATCATGCCGGCGTTGGTCTCGCTCCTTGTTCCTGAAGGACACCTCATCCAAGAACTCATAGAGCTTCGCAATCACCTCTGGGGGCGCGACCAACGTTAGGCTGTTCACAGCGTCCGCGAAGCGAGCATGCCCCTGGGGGGTGGCACGACCGGTAACGATTCCGGACAAGGCCGCAAGGAACTCGCGATAATGCTCGAGCTTCTCTTTGCGCCATTCTGCTTCCCGCTCACGCCGCTTGCTAAACAGGTACGTCACTGGCAGCGCCACCAAGCCCACGGCGCCCGAGATGGTGGCGGCGATGACTGCGGTGTCCATACTCGGCTTCTGTGCCTCCTTCGCTGAGTTGGGATCAGAGAGGGAGCGAGGACAGAAGCTTGTCGATTGCAAGTGAAATGGCTTCTACGAGGGGGGGTGCCTTTTCTACCGTGCTCGCGGTCTTCCGCAGCCCGTCGCTAGTGGCCTCCCATAGCAACTTGCCGTCAGTGAGGCTTAACATGCTGGCGCGGACTGTGACGCGGGTTGTTCCGGGCTGCCTGCCGAAAGCTCCGTCCTCCTGCACCACGTTCACCATCTCGGCTTGAAGTATCGCCTGAACGCCGAGAGCTTCGCCGAACTTCTTAAGCGCCTGAGAGTCCGGTACGCCACTCGTTGAGTAGTTGTCGAGAAAACGAGCCCAATCGCTTGCTAGAGACTTTTCATTTAGCAGGCGAGTTGCTTCCGCGGCGCTCAGCAACTTGATGCCGAGGTTCTTCGCGGCGATCCCGGCCGAGATCCTACGGTTCACCTCCTGTGCTTCGCCCGGAGATAGACGGGCGTTCCGAACGGGAAAGATGGCGAGAGAGGAGATCGATTTGCTGTGGAATCCGGGGTCGCTATAGGCGTTCAGTGAGGCGCTGTGTGTGGCGCAACTCGATGTCGCAAGGCACAAAGCCACGCCAAGAAGAACAAGGCGAAGAACCTCGGCAGGCCGAGCCATCTCGCTAACCTCCCTCCTGAAATCTTGGCCTAGCCTATCATTACTTGCTTTGGCGCCGGCCGAGGGTGGGTCATCCAAGGGTTATCTTGGTGCGCAGGGTAGTAGGCGCGCGATTCGAGGGGCCGGCGCCCTCTGCGTTCGTGCCCGCCGCCATCGTGTCTTCCGGGCATGGCCGATCGCGCAGCTCAACAGGTGCCGTGGACGGATGCCACAGCGTTTTCGAGGCAGGTGCCTCACGGCGCCAGCGCCTCAAGGTAGGCACGCATCACGGTGCGGGCGCGGCAGACCTCGGCCGCGCGGACGATCTCGTCGACCGTCGCGATCCGTGTGCGGAGCGCCTCGCGCAGAGTCTCGATGGCGACATCGAGGCCAAGCTTGGTCCGGTAGCGGAAGCAGTCAACGACTGTGCGCGCCGGCGAGGTGATGCGGACAGGGACCCCGAGGATCGAGCGCACCTGGATGCCGTAGGTGAGCATAGCCCCCGAAAAGCGGACGAACCTTACAGTCGTAGCAAAGCTGGCGGGCTTGCGCGCCTTGCGGTCGAGCGCGATCCACACCTCGCGCGGCGCCTGAGTGCCGATGCCATATAGGCAGAGCGCCGAGAGCAGGCAGACGATGCCGCTCGGGACCGCGGTCGCGACCATGGCGACAGTCTCGAACTCGTTAGGCTCGGCTGCCGCCAAGCGGTAAAGGCCGCGCCCGACTTTCTCGATCCTCCCAGCGGCGACCAGGCGCTGGAGCTCCGGGAAGGAGACCGCCAGCGGCCCGAGGTCGCGCGGGCGAAAGAACGCTCCGACGCCTGCGGCCTCGAGCTTAGCTTGGGTCAGCGACGGGGCCTTCATGTGAGAGATCTGATTCTGTCGGCACTTTCTGTCAAGTGCCGACGTTTATTCGGAACCAACCCGTTCATTCGGCATCTCGAAAGGAGCGCAGCATAGAAACAATCTCGGCCGTTGAGACGTGAGGACCCGTCCGCCTAAGGGCATCAAGCTTCTCGATAGCCTGCCGCTCGCTTCTTTCCTCCTTCTCGGTCGCTCGTAGTTCGCCCCCCTCCCGCCACAGCGGGCGCGTGAGGCAGGTGGGTCCGCCCTCGGCTTTCAACGAGATCTCGCGGCCTCGATAGGTCAGGACCTCGCAGCCGGCCGCCTCCAGGCGCCCCTGGGTCACCGGGTTGCCTTCCAGCATCAGGCACTTGCGGGGCGCGAGCGCCAGCACGTTGGGCGCCTGGGTGGGTAGCTCGGCCTCGGGCACCTCGATCAGCTGGATGCCGCGGCCGCGGAGGAGCCGCCAGAAGGTTACGGGAAGGAGCGGGGGATAGATGACGGCGAGGTCTTGGGCCACGAGGCTCACCAGCGACAGCAGGTGAAGACAGGCGTCGGGACCGGTCCAGAACGGCAGGTCCACCGGCAGGACCTCGACTCCCATCCTCTCGAGCGCGCCACGCAGCTGCCGCAGCCCCTCCCGGTTGGTGCGGAAGCCCTGGCCGGCAGCCAGGGTCTGCCGGTCGAGCCAGAGGAGGTCGCCGCCTTCGGCCCGGGCCTCGCCCGCGAGGGTCGCCAGGATGGGGATGCCCAGCTCGGCGAGCCGCCGGGCCATGGCCGCCTCCTCTCCCCGACGGAGCGCTTTCCCCATGCGCAGGACGATCGCCCCACGCTCGGTGACCAGGGCCGGGTCGAAGACGAAGATGGCGTCGGCACGGCCCGGCTGTGGCTCGGGATGGTCGACGACCTCGGCGCCGGCAGCGGCGAGAAGCCCGGTCAACTCGTCGTGCTCCCGCTGCGCGGCGGCGAGGTCCGGCCGGCCGGCGTAGTGCCAGGCCGCCGGCTCGGCGACCGCGAAGCTCGCCTCCGGGCGCTTGACCAGGACGCGGCGCAACGGGGCGACCATGCTTTGGGCGCCGAATGAAGGGTCCGCCATGGCGCAGCGATCTTAACCTCGCGCCCGAGAGGTTCGCACAGAGGGTCTACACTCAGGTATTCTCCGCGAGGGCGCCGCCATGCACGAGCACAGTTCCGCCGCGACCAGCGCGACGAGCTCCGGAAGGCTGCAGCGCGGCCTGCCGGCGCTCGAGACTGCGCTGCAAGACCTGCGCTATGCCCTGCGCATGCTGCGCAGGA
>DASZHY010000571.1:0-9435 GCA_035949675.1 Thermoanaerobaculia bacterium | reverse complement strand
TCCCTCGCCTATTTCCTACCGGTCGTCGAGGAACTCCGCCTCAACCTGCCAGACCTCCGATACCTTGCCTACCTCCGCTCGCGGGTCACGTCACCGACCTGATGATCAAGATTCCTGCGGATTCTGGTGGTCGGCAACAGGCAGGAGCCGGGCCCCCTTGTGCCGGCAGACGGTCGGCAGCGCTGCCGGCAGCAGGTCCGGCCGTTTCGCACCCTTGGCAGCTGCCGCCGCAGGACCGGCGGTGTAACGACAGCGTGGCGCCCGCAGCTGCAGGGGCGAGCCGGCAGAGCGGCTCTCAGTACGCAGGCCTCAAAGCGGCTCCGGGCCGCCGTCGGGGGCGATGGCGGAGATGTGCGATCTCGGCCTGCTGTGAGACGAAGCTCCGGCCGCAGCCCGCCCGGCAGGCAATCCCCTGTGCCGCAGCCTGCGGCAGCGCAGCCACTCCTGCCGCACTTGCCGCACCTGCCGGCAAGGCACCTGCCGGCAGAGCTGCGGCAACGGCGAGCGGCGGCCCGGCCGCCCCGCCGCCGGCGGCGGCTGCCTGCGCCCCCCAGGCAGCGCTGGCGAGCACGCAGCCGGCAGCCGTCAGCTCGTGAGCGATGGCAGCCAGCAGCGCCCACGTCCACTCGAGCTGGCCGGCGCCGAGCACCTGCGGCACGCTCCGGCCGCTGATGCCGGCCACGATCAGCGGCAGCACCAGCCCGCCGGACGCGGCCAGCACCAGCGCCCACGCGGCGGCCAGGGTGCGGCGCCAGGGCCTGACCTGGGCAACGGTATGGGCGAGGTACAGGTTGCCGCCGGTGAGGACGAGGGCGGTGCCGACGCCGGCGACGACGAGCAGAGCCCGCTCGGCGGACGCCGGGACCGGCATCCGATCGGCGCCGAGCACGACGAGGACGAGACGGGGCGCCTGCACCAGGATGGCGGCCAGCGCGATCTTGAGACCGGCGCTCCGGGACGTCATCGGGGTCTCCGCCAAGCCCGCATCCTCGCCGCCGAGCCGGGCTCGCCATAGATGATCAAGCGACGGTGAGCCGCGAGAGCTCCCGCGACGAGCCACGACGAGCGGCGAGGTTCGATCGCCAGGGCGCCCGCCACCCTCCCCTGCCCCTCCGCGCCCGCCGCCCTACGCCCGCGCCAGGGCCGCTCGGCCATCGGACCGGGCCGGCAGGCGGCGCCGGCGGCGCCATAGATGATCAAGCCCCATATACATGCTGCTTGATCATCTATGGACGCTCCGCGGCTCGCGCCGGCCGCGCCGGCCGCGCCGCGGCAGCTCGAGGACGCGCGCAGGCCTCGCGAGAGCAGCGCCAGCGGCCGCGACATCCTCAGCGCTCCGGCCCCGGGTCCGGCGGCGTCGCCGCGAAAGACCAGCGCCAGGTCCCTCCTGGTCCGTAGCCGTGGCGGCGGGCGACGATCCCCTCGCGCTGCTTGGCGCGGCGCAGCGTCGGCTCCGAGATGCCGGCTTGCGTGGCAGCGGCGTAGATCTCGGCGGTCGCGAGCGAACCGGCGGCGAGCAAGCTGCGCAGGAAGGCCCGGGCCTCGTCGAGCGTCGAGGCCTCGTCGACGGTGGCTTCCGGAGCCAGCAGGTCGCTGGCGCGCAAGGGGCTCTCGCCGGCCCAGCGGAAGCCCTCTTCGTCGATGGTGTAGGCGAGGGTGGCGCCCAGGGCGGCAAGGTTGCACTTGATGTGGACGAGGGCGCGAGCCGCCGCGTCGTCGCCGCCGCAGCCGGCGAGCAGGACCGATCTCGCCGCCGCGGTGAAGTCGATCGACCCCTGGCCGGCGTAGATGCTGCGATTGCCGCGCGACTTGTTGAGGTGGCGAACGGCAAGGACGGCGCAGCCCTGGCGTTCGGCGAGCCGCGCCAGGGGAGCGAGGATGGAACGCACCTCGTTGGCCCGGTAGAAGTCGGTCTTGGCGCCGAGGTAGGCGACGATGGGGTCGAGGATGACGAGGCGCGGGCGGTGCTCGGCCATCGCCTGCTCGACCTCGGCGAAGTCGTCGCCCTGGGCGAGGTCCAGCGGCTGGTCGTGAAGCAGTACGGCGGCGAGATCGGCGCCCAGCAGGTCGAGCCGTGGACGGAGGGTGTCGCCGAGGCCGTCCTCGGCGGTGAAGATGAGGGTGCGGAAGGGGGGGAAGGCCCCGCTGCCCGGAAAGCCCTGGCCGCGCGAGCCGGCGGTGGCCAGGGCGGGGCGATCCAGCTCTTGCCCTGGCCCGGGTCGCCCTCGAGCAGCGTCAGCTTGCCGCACGGCAGGTAGGGGCGCCAGAGGAAGGAGACCGCCTGCGGCTCGACGTCGGCCGCGCGGCGCACCCGCGAGACGCGGCCACCGGCCGCCGGCGGCGCGGCGGCCAGGGCGACAGGCTCACGGCGGGACCCGAGCGCCGCGGCCGCCAGCTCCTCGAGCTCGGTGCGGATCTCAGCGGCCGTGCGGCCCTCTCGCTCTCGCTCCGCGATCCACTCCGAGACGTCGCCCTTCTCGGCCAGACCCGCCAGCTCGAGCACCCGCACCGCCACCGCGGCGCCGGCGAGATTGGCGCGTACAGCCTCGGCATGCCGCCGGCCCGCCAGGTCGTTGTCGGGGAGGATCACCACCCGGGCGCCGCGCAGCACCGCGCCGTAGATCGGCCGCCACTTGCCGGCGCCGCCGGGGTTGGTGGTGGCGGCCAGGCCCAGGGCCGTCAGGCGGTCGGCATCCTTCTCGCCCTCGACGACGAACACGACGGCGCCGGCGCTCACCGCGGCCGCCGTCTCCGGCAGGCGGTAGGGCACCCGCTCGACGCCGGCCAGATTCCAGGCCCAGCCGCCGCCCGGCAGCGGCCGGCGGCAGGCGAAAGACTTGCCCCGTTTGCGCACCACCTGGAACCGCAGGCGGCCCTCGGCATCGCGATAGTCGTAGACCGCCTCGAACTCGGCGACCAGCTCGCCGCCGGCTGCCGGCAGCTCGAGCCGCTCCAAGAGGTCGCGCCAGCCGCCGCCTATCTGGCACACGTCACAGAACCACGCCTTGATGTCGGGGTTCCAGCGCGCCGAGGGGCTGTGGTCGTTGTGCGTCGGGCACAAGAAGCGCAGCTCACTGCCGTCGCGGCGACCCTGGCGCGCCGCAAGGGCGCGTTCGAGCGCCGCCAGCTCTGTGCCGTCGGGAGCCATCGCCGGCGGCTCCGATCTCAACGCTCTCCCGGACGTCGAGGGTGTGCCGGCGGCGCGTCCTCGACCCCCTGGCGCGCCTCGCCGGCTCCCGGGATGGCATGGTCGTCGGAGGTGGTTCGCCGCCGGTTCGCCGCGATCCACGCCTCCAGGTCCTCGAGCCGGTAGCGGACGGCGCTCCCCAGCCGGATGTAGTGCGGGCCGCCGCCGGTCACGCGGTACTTCTCGAAGGTCCGCGGCGACAGGTTGCAGCGTTCGGCGGCTTGAATGGTGTTGAGCAGCACGGCGGCCATGATCCACCTCGGTTTCGTAGGGCCGGGCGAGCCGGCGCAGGTTGCAGGACATCGGCGTCGGCCAGCGTACCGTCCATCCGCGCCGTGCCGCCGCCGCTCGAAGCGATGCAGACCATATCATATGGGTCTCTGCGGCATGACTGCGAGCTACAATGGAGTTGGAAGGAGCTGGGAGCAAGAGAGCCGCCTGTTAACTTCGTTAACAGGGAGGGCATTCTCGCCTTCGGCTCGAATGCATGCCCAGGCCCAGCCTCATTGCTTTCCGGCTCACGCTCGAGGAGCACGAACGCCTTGCCGCAGCAGCCCGGGCGGGAAGGCTCGCGCCCGCCGCCTGGTGCCGCCGCGCCGTCCTCGAGCAGCTCGCTGCGGGCGCAACGCCGGCCGCCGCTGCCGTCGCGCCTGGCGGGCCGGCGCCCGTACCCGGCATCCCGGCCGCCGCCGGCGTCGTGGCCGAGCCGCTGTCATGCGTGGTGGCGGCCCGGCTGACCCCGAGCCAGTACTTCGATCTCGAAGCCCGCGCCAAGGGCGCCGGCGTGACCGTCGGCACGTACCTCCGGCTCCTGGTGCAGGGCCAGCCGCCGACGGCGCGCTGGCCGCTGGCGCGCGCGGCGATCGTCCAGCTCGCGAGGGTCGGCAACAACCTCAACCAGCTGGTCAAGCTCGCCCACGCCGGCGCCCCGATGACGTTCCAGCTCTACGGCACCGTGCAGAGCGTCCTGGCCGAGGTCCGCGCCGTCCGCCGAGCCCTCCAGGAGGAGCCCCGCGGATGACGACTTTCAAAGGCGGGCGCGTCTCCAGCTCGGGAGCCAGGACCGGGCTCGGTCGCGACTTCGGCGGTCTCGTCCGCTACCTGCAGCAGGGACCGCGCGACCATCTCAACCCCGGCCGGGTCGAGTGGTCCAGCACCCGCAACCTCGACACCGACAACCCCGCCGAGGCGGCCGAGCTAATGCGCTACGCGGCCAGCGAGAACCCGAAAGTCGAGGAGCCCGTCTACCACTTCGGCCTCAGCCTGGCCGAAGGCGAGCACCTCTCGCGCGAGCAGTGGGAAGACGCCGCCGGCCGGGTGCTCGACCGCATGGGCCTGGCCGACCATCAGGCGGTTCTCATCGCCCACAACGACACCGACAACGAGCACGTCCACATCGTCGTCAACCGGATTGGCGACGACGGCCGGGCCTGGCGCCCCTTCCGCGACATGGTGCGCGCGCACGAGGCCATCCCCGCCATCGAGATCGAGTACGGCTTGAGCCGCACCGGCCGCGACCAGGCGCCCCCCGACCTCAGCGCCGGCGCCGTCCGCGAGGCGATGCGTTCCGGCGTCCGGCCGCTCGCCGACCGGGTGCGCGAGGAGGCCGGCCAGGCCTTCGCCGAGGCGACCAGCTGGCGGGACCTCGAAGCCAGGCTCGCCGCTCTCGGCTACCGGCTCGAGCCGGCCGAGCGCGGCTCAGGCCTGGTGGTGACCGACGGCAGCCGGCGCGCCTCGCTCTCCCGCGTCGACCGTAATCTCAGCGGTCCGAAGCTCGCCGCTCGTTTCGGCGAGACCTTCCGCGAGCATCGCGAGCGGTACCCCGAGCCGCCGCAGATCCAACGCCGCGCCGACGGCCGCGAGATCGCGCCCCTCGAAGGCGCCACGCAGAGCGAGCGCGCTGCCGCGCTGATCGAGCGCGTGACGTCGACGCGCGCCACGTTCACCAAGGCCGACGTCCAGCGCGCCGCCTTCCACGAACCGGACAGCCGGGCGCTCGCCAAGCTGGCACTCGACCGGGACGAGACCGTGATGGTCGGCAAGGACGCGCGCGGCTTGACCCACTACGCATCTGCCGAGTACGTCCGCGACGAGGCGCGGCTCTTCACCGCCGCCGGCGAGCTCGCCGGCCGGCACCAGCTGCGCCTCGATCCCGGCGAGGTGCAGCGCGCTCTCGACCGAGTGCCGCAGCTCTCCGACGACCAGCGGGCCGCCGTCGTCGCCGCCACCACCCGCGACGACCTCGCCCTGATCGTCGGCCGCGCCGGCGCCGGCAAGACCACCGCCGCGGCGACCATCGCCGATGCCTACCGCGAGGCCGGTTACGAAGTAGTGGGCGGCGCCCTGGCCGGCAAGGCGGCCGACACCCTGCAGCAGGAGGCCCGCATCCACTCGCGCACCCTTCACAGTTGGGAGTACTCCTGGGGCCGCGGCGAGGAGACCCTCGACCGCCGCATCGTTCTCGTCATCGACGAGGCCGGCATGGTGGACGCCCGCCAGCTCTCGCGCGTGCTCGACCATGCGGCCACCCACGACGCCAAGGTGATCCTGCTCGGCGATCCGGACCAGCTGAAGCCGATCGGCCCCGGCGACGCCTACCGCGGCCTGCTCGAGCAGCACGCCCCGGCCCGCCTCGAAACCGTCCGCCGCCAGGCCGAGCCGTGGCAGCGCGAGGCCTCCGAGAACCTCGCCGGCGGCCGGGTCGCACCGGCCCTCGACGCCTACCAGCAGGCCGGTCGTCTGCATATCGCAGACACTCGCGACGCGGCACGCGCCGAGCTGCTCAAGCAGTACGCCGCCGATCGCACCGCCGAGCCCGGACGCGGCCAGCTGGTGCTCGCCTACCGCAACGACGACGTCGCGCGGCTCAACACCGGCATTCGCGACCAGCGCCTGGCCGCCGGCGAGCTCCGCGGCCACGTCGCCGTCGCCGGCGCCAACTACGCCGCCGGCGACCGCCTGGTCTTCCTCAAGAACGACCACCAGGGCAGGGAGGTGAGCAACCTCGGGCGCGGCAAGGGCCAGGCCATCGGCGTCAAGAACGGCACTCTCGCCACCCTCGAGAAGGTCTCGCCCGACCGCTTCGTGGCCCGCCTCGACGACGGCCGCCGGGTGGCCTTCAGCCCGGACCAGTACACCCACATCGCCCACGGCTACGCGGTCACCATCCACAAGAGCCAGGGCGCCACGGTGGACCGCACCTACGTTCTCGCCGACCCGATGATGAACCGCAACGCCTCCTACGTGGCGCTCACTCGCCACCGGGAAGGCGTCCACGTCTACACCGACCGCGCAACCTTCGTGGACCGCGAGCAGCTCGATCGCTCGCTGTCCCGCGCACCCGCGAAGGATCTCGCCCGCGACTACGCCGCCGCCGCGATCGAGCGCCACGCCGCGCGGCTCGCACCGCTCGCGGACCAGGCCCGCAGCCTCAACCACGAGTGGCAGGAGATCGCAAGGGTCGCGGCCACCGTTGAGAATGCAAGCACCACGGCGCGCCAGGTCGGCGAAGCTCACGGGCGGCTGGTCCGGGAGGCCGCGCGCGTCTACCGCGATCCGCCCCAGGCGATCGAGCGCCTGACTGCGGACCCACGGGCGCTTGAGCGCCTCAGCGCCGGTGAGGCAGCGACCTACGGCCAGCTGAAGGGTCGCGGGGCGACCCTCTTCCGCCAGCCCGACCTAACCCGCCAGGCGGCTGAGAACGCCGTGCGCTCCCTGCGCCCCGCCCTCGACGACTATCACGAAGCGGGGCGTGCTGCGGCCCAGGCGCAGAGGGTCGCGAGCAGCATCGGCGAGAGTCTGCCCAAGCTGCGGGAACAGTTGGGGCAGCTCAGCCGGACCATCCAGCGAGTAGAGCAGGCGATGAAGGGACCCGAGAAGGCGATCGAAGCTATCGTTCACGAGGTAGGCCTGCAAGGGGCCAGGCTGGCCCTCTCCGCCCTCCCCCGCGCGTTTCACCTCCCCGTCGAGCTCGCCATTCGGGCGGTCGAGAGAGTCCTAGATCTTAGCCTCGGCCTCGGTCGTTAGCGGGGATCTCCATTGGGGACAAGCCGGATGGTGCCACGCTCGCTGCGCTCGCTTGCACAGCAACGGCCTCCGGCTAGGCACCGGCCGCCTGACTCTAAACGCGGGAAGACCCTCGCGGGCGACCCTCTCCCTCTACGCGTTCCCTTGCCGATGATCCGTGCCTTCTGCAATACTCCGCAGAGGGAGACGTTGATCAAGAGCGCGCTCCCAAAACTTCGGGGAACCTTGGCAAGGATGTGCGACTATGGCGTGGGTAAACGAACTAAACCTCACCGCTAAGAAATTCGTCTGCGGCCACTGCAGCCAAAACGTTGCCTCCAACAGAGGCTGGCATTCAGGCGGCAACTCGTCTATCATCATCTACCTTTGTCCGCTTTGTGACAAGCCGAATTACTTCGAAGCGTCGATCCAAATACCGGGACCAACACCTGGGAACGAAGTGGCAAGCCTGCCTACCGATGTTGAGGCACTCTATAGGGAAGCTCGTCGAAGCGTCTCGATCGCTGCGTACACAGCTTCGGTCCTCATCTCACGAAAGTTGTTGGGCCACATTGCAGTTCAGAAGGGTGCAGCGGCTGGCAAGACCTTCGTTGAGTATGTCGAGCACCTTGCAAGCTCCGGCTATGTTCCTCCTGACGGCAAAGGTTGGGTCGATCACATTCGCAAGAAAGGTAACGAAGCAACCCACGAAATTGTTCTAATGCAACATGGCGACGCTGACGAACTCTTACTCTTCCTCGAAATG
This sequence comes from Thermoanaerobaculia bacterium, assembly GCA_035949675.1. Classification (GTDB taxonomy): domain Bacteria; phylum Acidobacteriota; class Thermoanaerobaculia; order Multivoradales; family UBA5704; genus JASLEW01. Next base: position 1,477 of record DASZHY010000571.1, on the reverse strand, counting down.
CTACTAAGATTCGTGTACGAGTTCCCCGCGCGCGTTCCTTTGGTGCCCTGACCGACAACCCCCGCCCCCAGCTGCGAGATGACCAACCCCGGCCGCACCAAGGCCCAGCCATCGGCGCCAACGACGGCACTCTCGATCCTAGCGATGAAGGCACCCGCCGATCGAAGCTTTGGCCGGAGGAAGGGTTTCCCTCGATGCATAGACGATCACGCGAGGAAGTCTGCTTCAGCTGCGCGGCAAATCTGTTGGGCACGATCGGGAACGCGGGGAAGTGAGTGGCGAGGATCAGCCCCCTCGGAACAACGACCAAGTACCAGCTGTGTTGTTATCTCGTGATCCGGAGGACTATTATGATACGCGTGCCTTGCCCCAGAGGTAGTAACTGCCCTGGAAGTACAACCTTTGCGATTTCGGAGTGTTATTTGGCGAGGAGTAGTCAACTTGTGCCACCTGAAATGTCGCGCGGCCTTTGGACGAGCCTAATGATGCTCGCACTACAGGTGGCTCTGCCGCCGACATCCACCTCAAGAACGTATGAGATTTACCAGTGTCCTGCATGCGGCGCAAAGGCTGTCTTCTCGACACGTCCGACCCCCAATGGAGAAGTCCGCCGGCGGGTCTGGGACAGTGTTACAGGCAGAGATAAATAGGACTGGCCCTCAGGCCAAGAAAGTGATGATGGCAACCAGCCGACCGTCGCTGCAAGGCTGTCAAGGGGCCTTCCACCCAAACGCAATGGACTGTTGCGTCGTACCGTAATGACGGTCTCACACGAAGGGCGGACGGTATTTGATGGACGGGTCGTCGAACGGCACGAGACTCAGCGTCAGCGGCTACCATTGAAGTCAAAGCATGTGCCGTCGATTGCGTTCCCATCTCGGGTCAGATACTGAAAACGGACCCGGAACCAAGGAAGGCTTCAGAGATCGGGTGCTCCTTGGAGGGACCTCCCCCGCAGCTGCCTACGCTCCTAGCTCAACAGATCATTGTGCGCGATTCTAGTCCAGCTCACCGCTCGCTAGAGCCTGCCTCGGAGCGGCGCTGCGCCACGCAAAGGAGCCGGGCTAAGCTGCGGCCCGGCTCCCACCTTCCTACATGCGGGCGCGGCCCCTTTTCCCAAGTAAGTCAGGGCGCCCGAAGAGCTTCCACGGCTCTGTAACGACTTGTTCAGTGTCGCCCGCATTCTTGGCTCGTAGAATCCGAGCTAGCTCGCGTAGTTGATTTAACGACTCAACAACCTCACGCTCCACTCCGCCGCAGAATGTTGGAGGAAGATATGTTTGAAGGTAACGAGTCCGATCAAGATAAGCCATCATGATCGATGACTCAACTCTGGTCGCAGATTTCGCCAGCCCTGCATCCAGGTAGGGGCCTCACACTTCGAGTACCTCTTTTAGCGTGCTCCGAAACTTTGTGGTCGCCTCTCCAACAAATCGCCACCATGGCTCTGGGGGAAGCGTCATGGACTCCTTCTGTA
>DASZHY010000570.1:0-8824 GCA_035949675.1 Thermoanaerobaculia bacterium | reverse complement strand
AGCGTCACCCCGGTCACGTCCAGCGGCCAGCCGGCGGCGAGCACGGCGTTGCGCGCGATGTTCGCGCCCTGCTCGCCGACCTGGGTCACGCAGCCGACGATCACGTCCTCGACGTCCGCCGCCGGCACGCCGCTGCGCGCGACGACTGCGGTCAGCGTCTGCGCCAGCAGCTCTTGCGGGTGAAGCCCGGTCAGGCTGCCACGGCCGGGCTTGCCCCTGCCGCGGGGCGTCCGCACCGCATCGACGACATAGGCCTCGCTCTCACTTCCCATCGGCTTCCCTCCTCCTCGTCGGTCGTCCCCGCCGCCGTCCCCGGCCAGGGGCGCCCTTCCTCGTCCTCGTCGTTTCTCTCCGCCACCATCCCTGCCCAATCCCTTCCTTGTCCTCTTCGTTTCTCTCCGCCACCATCCCCGGCCAGGGGCTCCCTTCCCCGTCCTCGTACTCGTCCTCGTCGTTTCCCCGCCCACCGCCCCATCACGATAATAGCACGATCGGTCGTTCTTTCTCTACGCCCATGGCAGCCGCGGTGACGGGATGGACGCTCCCGTTCAAAAGAGAAGCCTTGCAGTGTTCTATAATCGACAGTCAAAACGGGGCTCGCAGGACGCAGTGCGGCCGCCAACCGGGCGGCCACGGAGGTCTCCACCATGCCCGACTCCCGAGATCACGGCCTGCGGCGCTCCGGCGCCGCCGGCACGGCGGCGGGTGCCCTGTTGCTGGCCGCGCTGCTGCGGGCCGCGGCGGCGCAGGCGGAGATCCAGATCACGCTGCAAAGCTCCTTCGTCGAGAAGTACAAGGACCGCGCCACCATCGACGCCGTTTTCACCGTCGACAAGGCGCTGCCGCGGCCCAACCCGCCGGCGAGCGACGGCGACCTGCACGCCGCCGGAAGAGCGCCGGAGATCGGCCTGGCGGCGGTAGCCGAGCTGATGAACGCCGCCCTGCAGCCCGAGGCCGTGGCGCTCGTCCATCAGGCCGAGCGCGGCGGCCAGGCGCTCAAGGTGCGCGGCATCTGGCGGCTGTGGTGCGAGCACGGCGGCGACGCCGAGCACGTCCAGGGCCAGCCGCTGCAACCATTCGCCACCACCAACCCGCCGCACGTCTTCGAGATCCACCCCCTGCTGAAGATCGAGGAGCAGGACCTGGCCGGCTCGTTGCAGCCGATTGCCGGGTTCGCGTACAAGGACGCCGCCCAGGCGTTCCAGAGCTACGAGCAGCTGTCCAGCCACGTCGCGGCGGTCGACGGCACCATCACCGTCACCACCCGCATGGCCGGCTTCAACTACGTGGAGTTCGTGGTCCGCCTCGCCGAGGAGCCGACGCACCTGCTCGCCGACGGGCTGAGCGTCAAGGCGGCCGTCCTCGACACCACGGGCGACCTGCTCGTGCACGAGCGGCGCATGGTGGCGGCGGCGGGAACGGCGCCCTATGCCAGGCTCAAGGCGATGCACAAGGGCGAGGCGCTGCACGTCGTCGGCATCCCGCGCATCGATCTGTCGCTGCTCTCCTGGCGGGTCGCCAACAGCGCCAGGATCCAGGGGGTCCTCGACTGGTCGCTGCCCTACGAAATGGTGCTGGTGGCCGTCTTCGCCGACGCTCCCACGGGCCCCGACGTCCCCGCTGCGCCAGCCGCCGCGCCGGCGGCGCCGGCCGCCCAGCCCGGCGCCCGCGCCACCCTCCCCGTGGAGCCGGTGGCGCCGGCCATCCCGGCGGCGCCGGGTCCGGACGGCGGCGCCGCCGAGAGCGACGTCGTGGCGATCCTCCTGCGGTTGCTCGGCCAGTCGCTGGCGCCCGGCGCGGTGCGCGGCGCCTGCACCTTCTCGACCGGCCAGCGCTCGTACTGCGCGATGCTCGCGGGGCCGCAATGCGACCAGCTCGGCGGCGCCTGGAACGCCGGCGAGGACTGTCCGCCGCCGGACCCGCTCCTGGGGCCGGTCACGCCGGGTCCGCCGCCGCCGCTGGCGGCGCCGCGCGGCGCGGCTACCGGCAGCGGAGCTGGTTGCTGACCACGCGGCCGGACTTCATCACCCAGACCACCCGCCGCAGCGCCCGGATGTCCCGCAGCGGGTCGCCGTCCACGGCAATGAGGTCCGCCTCGTAGCCGGGAGCGATGGTGCCGGTGCGGTCGCCGAGACCCAGGCTCGCCGCGGCGAGCGAGCTTGCCGAGACGATCGCCGCCATCGGGTCCTGGCCGCCCTGTTCGACCCGGTAGACCAGCTCTTCGAAGTTGCGGCCGTGGGCACCGGCCACCGCATCGGTGCCGAAGACCACCTTGAGCCCCGGCGTGGCCAGCGCCTGGCGGAACACCGCCAGGGCGCGCGGCACCGCCTGGCGCATCTGCTCGAAGCCCTGGGCCGTGTAGTTGCCGATACCGATGAAATGGGCCTGGTTCTCGAAGTAGTTGCGGAAGACGAGGTCGATGTTGGGGTCGAACCAGGTGCCGTGGTCGGCCATCAGCCGCAACGTCGCCGCGTCGAGCAGCACCCCGTGCTCGATCGAGCCGCAGCCGGCGGCGACGGCGCGGCGGACGCTCTCGACGCCATGGGCGTGCACCGCCGAGCGCAGCCCGTGCGCCCGCGCCTCGCCGCAGGCGGCGTCGAGCTGCTGCTGGCTCAGAGTCGGTTCGCCGCCGTCGCGGATGCTCTTCGAGGCAAAGACCTTGACCACGTCGGCGCCGTCGGCCGCCAGTTTGCGCACCGCGGCGCGGATGGCCCCCGGCGGACCGGTCTCGTCGTCGATCGGGGTCAGCGAGGTGAGCAGGCGCGGACCGGGGATGATGCCGCGCGCCAGCGCCTCGCGCAGCTCGCGGTCTTCCGGCGCGCCCAGGCTCTGCACCGTGGTGATGCCGCCGCGCACCGTCGCCAGGGCGTTCTCGACCGCGTAGAGCATGCTCTGCGCGGCCGTCTCGCCGTCGCCGTCGCCGGCCCCGGCGCGCGAGCGGCCCTTGGCGTCGAAGTGCCAGCCGATGTGAACATGGGTGTCGATGCCGCCGGGCAGCAGCGTCAGGCCTTGCAGGTCACAGGCGGGGTCTCCAGGCAGTCCCGGCGCCCCCGCCTGCCCCGGCGCTCCCGGCGCCCCCGGCTCCGGCCCTGCCGCGCCGGCTTCCCCGCTCCGCACGCTGGCGATCCGCGAGCCCTCGACTACGACCGTGACCTGGGTAAGGACCTTGCCGCGGCCATCGAGGAGCTTGCCGGCGCGGATGGCGATCGCGCGCGGCGGAGCCGCGCCGGTCCCAGGGACTGCCCCGCCGCTCCCGGGACCTGCCCCCGCCGCCGGCCCGGACGGCGAGGAGCTGGCGGCCAGGCAAAAGGACACGGCCAGGAGCAGGCCGGCCGCCCATCGCGTGCGTTGCACTGCCATCATCCCGGTCGGTCGCTGTCGATGCGCTCGCTCGCCGCGCAGCGTATCACCGAGCGCCGGCTAGGCTGCGCTCGCCGCGGAGGAGCGCCGGGCCGGCGCGGCCGGCGCCGACGCCTCCTGGGCGGCGGCCGGGTCGCGCGGCTCGCGGACCAGCCGGCCGGGGCCGCCGACGGCCCGGGCGTGGGTCAGGTATTCGTACTGCGAAGGCAGCGTCTCGACCAGCTGCGCCGCGCGGGCGCGCACCCTGTCGAAGGCCGCCAGCGCATTGCGCGGACTGAGCAGGTCCAGGACCGGCAGGCTCGCGTCCAGCGGGCCGCTCAGGCCCAGCAGCATGACCGAGTACGAGTAAGCCTCGAAGCCGTGGTAGGCAGAGTTGACGTTGCGCCGGTTCGGCAAGCGCCGGCGCCACAGCCGCAGGCGCTCCGCGAGCGCCTCGGGCACCTCGATCTCGCTCGAGGCGGCCCGCCAGAACGGCGTATCGCGGCGGTCGCTGGCGCAGTAGTGCAGGGTCAGGAACTCCATCACCCCGTCGATGCACTCGGCGACCGAGCGGTTGTAGCTGCGCACCATCTCCTCGTCGGGCGGCGCGTGGAGATGATCGACCAGGGTCTCGATGCCGTGCTGGATGAAGAAGATGCCGGTCGATTCGAGCGGTTCGACGAAGCCGCTGGCGAGGCCGATGGCGACGCAGTTGCGCACCCACGAGTTGCGGCACCGGCCGATGCGCATCCGGAGACGGGCGGCGGCGCAGCCGTCGGCGGGTGGACCGAGATGGCGGCGCAGCTCCTCCTCCGCCTCGTCGGCGCCGGCGAAAGCGCTGCTGTAGACGTAGCCCGTGCCGATGCGGCCATAGAGCGGGATGCGCCACACCCAGCCGCTGGTGAGGGCCGTCGCGGTGGTGAACGGCTCGATGCCGTGCGCCGCGATGTCGTCGGGCACCTGCATGGCGATGGCGCTGTCGCACAGCAGGGCGCGCGAGAACGGGATGAAGGGCTCGCCCAGCGTCTGGTTGATCAGCAGCCCGCGAAAGCCGGTGCAGTCGACGAACAAGTCGCCGCCCACCGCCCCGTGCTCCCGCGTCACCACCGCGGCAATGTCGCCGCAGCCGCCGTCGTCGGCGTCGGCGTCGGCGCGCCGCCGCACCTCCACCACGTCGTCGATCACCTGCCGCACGCCGCGGTGCATGGCGTAATTCTTCAGGAAGTCGGCGAGCAGTGAAGCGTCGAAATGGTAGGCGTAAGGGTATTGCACCAGGTGATCGGCCAGCACTCCCTTGCGCGCGCGGTGCTCGGCGGTGAAGCACGTCTGCACCTGATCGTCGAACACCCGGCCGTCGAGGAAGCGCGGCGAACGCAGGTGATCGCACAACGCGGGGACGGTGAAGCAGGCGTAATCGCTGGGCTCGAAGCCCGACTTCAGCTTCAGCCACCATTCGCCGAGATTGACCCCGTCCACCATCTCGTAGCGCTGGAAAGGATGGTAGAAGTGTCCGCCGACAGACGTCCAGTCGACGAACCTGATCGCCATCTTGTAGGTGGCGTTGCACGCCGGCATCCACTCGGTCTCGTCGAGGTCGAGCCAGTCGAAGAACAGCTTGATGGTGCTGAACGTCGCCTCGCCGACGCCGATGGTGCGGATGGTCCCCGACTCGACGACGGTGATGTCGCAGGCCGGATCGAGGGTCTTCCTCAGGTACGCCGCGGTCATCCATCCAGCGGTGCCGCCGCCGACGATCACAATCTGCCTGACCATTCTCGCCTCTCCGTCTCTTCCCCCCTGACAGCCCGGCGACATGGCTCGTCGAACGACGGCCTCGCCACCGCCTGCCCCGATGCTCCATTCTTCAGTCGCATGATAGTCACACATGTGAATATGAATGTAAATAGTTAAGCATAGCCTCCATGGGTATGAATTTCGCCCGGCCCGCAGGCGGCCAGCCGCTGCGGGCAGTCCGGCCGTCGCCGGCCGCGGCCGATGGGGTATCCTCGCGGCCACCATGAGCGCCAGCGAGCTGCTCTACGCCGCGCACGTTCCCGGCGGCGAGGGTCCGTTCCCCACCCTGATCCTGCTCCACGGCTGGGGCGCCAGCGCCCACGACCTGCTCGGCCTGGCTCCCATGGTGCACGACGGCCGCGCCCTGGTGCTCTGCCCGCAAGGCCCCGTCGCGGTGCCGATCGGCGGCGGCGAAAGAGGTCATGGCTGGTACCCGCTGGTGCCGGGGCAGCCGCCGCCCGTCGCCGAGTTCAAGCATGGCGCCGACCTGCTGCGCCGCTTCGTCGAGCAAGCGTGTGCCCGCTACCCGGTCGACCCGGGGGCGCTCGTGATCGGCGGCTTCAGCCAGGGCGGCACCATGGCGTACGAGCTGGCGTTGCGCGATCCGGCGCGCTACTCGGGCGTGATCGGCCTCTCCACCTGGCTGCCCGGGCTGCTGGTCGACGACCTGCCGCGGCTTCCCGCCCAGGAAGCGCTGCCGGTGCTGCTGATCCACGGCACCGCCGACCCGATGATCGACGTCGAGCGCGCCCGCGAATCACGCGAGGCGCTGCGCAGTTTCGGCGTCGGCATCACCTACCGCGAGCTCGAGATGGGCCACGAGATTCGTCCCGAGGCGCTGCGGGTGGTGCTCCGCTGGCTCGAGGACCGCGGCTTCAGGAATCGCCAGGGCGCCGCCGCTCAAGGCTGACCGGCGCGGGCCGTCAAGCGCTGCTCAGACGGCCGTCAGGCGCTGCTCGGACGGCCGTCAGGCGGCCGCCGGCGCCACCCGGCGCACCGCCAGCGCGATCATGATGAACGACCAGCCGCCGAAGATCAGGTCGATGCTGATGAACGTGCCGATAACCCAGATGCTCGAACCGGGCCAGCCGGCGGAGATGAGCAGGCCCAGCACGAAGGTGACCAGCCCCGACAGCACCTGCCAGCCCCAGCCGTCGATGCGCACCGCCAGAGCGAAGCCGATCCTGAACAGCCCGGAGACCAGGAACAGCGCCGCCAGCAGCAAGGTGAGCGAGGCGGCGCCGGCCGCGGGCCGCAGCAGGATGAGCACGCCGACCGCCCCCTGCAGGATGCCGATGAGCAGGTGCAGCGAGACGCCCTCCCAGCCATGAGTGCGGAAGGCCCGCACCAGGTGCATCACACCGCTCAGCAGCAGCAGCCAGGCGAAGAAGATGACCGAGGCGAGCGTCACCAGCCCGACGACTCCCAGACCGATCACGCCCAGCGCCAGCTCGAGGATGCCCAGCCCCAGCAGGAGGCCCCAGTGCGGAGCCAGCCTGTGCAGCCCAGTGCGCGGTTCGACGATGGCCATGTCCCCCTCCCTTCTTTCCGCGGCCAAGATACAACCTTTCGTTGCCTGCTGGAAGGCGTCGGGAGCGCCGCCGGCAACGGCGCTACAATGGCGGCGTGGAACCTGATTCCCTGGTCGCCCAGATCTTCGCCGCCTCGCTCGACGTGCGCTACGTGGCGATCTATCGCGCCAATGCGCTCAGCATGTTCCAGCGACCCGGGGTGATCGGCGCCGACACCAACGAGACCGACCGCTACGAGGAGCTGTTCGTCAATCCGGCGCTGCTCAAGCTGACCACCCAGCGCGGCAACCTCGATTGCGGCGGCCTGCGGTACCTGCTGGTCCGCTACGGCAACTTCTTTCAGCTGGTGCATCCGATCCAGGAGGGGCACGTCTCGGTCTGCATCGGCAACGCCGAGCACGCCGATCCCCTGCTGGTGGTGACCGCGGTGCGGAGCCTCCTGCAGCACAGCAACCTGCTCGACCTGTAGGCTTGGTCTTGGTACCAACGCCTCCGGCGATCTCGTGCCGCCCTCCCAGGCGCCCTGCTTACTCGTGGTGCAGAGCGACGGCCGGATCGACCCCTGCCGCCCGCTGACCGGGGACCAGGCACGCCACCATGGCAACCGTCGACAGCGCGACGACGACGGCGACGAAGACCGCTGGATCGCCCGGCTGGACGTCGAAGAGCACGCCGGCAAGCAGCTGCGACGCCGCGAAGGCGAACGGCAGCCCGAGGAGCACGCCGATCGCGAGCTGGACGGCGCCCTGCCGGACGAGCATGCGGAGCACCGTGCCGCGCTGGGCGCCGAGCGCCAGTCGCAGCCCGATCTCCTTGGTGCGCCGCCCGACCGAGAAGGCGATGACGCCGTAGATGCCGACCGCGGCAAGCACCAGCGCCGACAGGCCGAAGACGAGGAAGAGCGAACCGAACAGATCGTTGAAGAAGCGGTCCTCGACCACCGCCTGCCGCATGGTCTTGACGAAGTAGATGGGGGTGTCCTTGTCGGCCGCCGCCACCTCGGCGCGCACCGTCTCGACGAGTGCCAGCGGCTCCCGCTGCGTGCGCACGACGAGCGACACGCGGATCCCCCCGATTTGCGACAGCGGCAGGAACAGGCCCTCCGGCTTCTTGTCGTTGAGGCCGTAGAGGCGCAGGTCGGGCACCACTCCGACCACGGTCCGCCAGGGTTCCTGCCGCGGGCTCGCACCGAGCGCCCACCCGCCGTTGCCGGGGTTGCTGTTGACCATGCGAAGGCGTCTGCCGACGGGGTTGTCGTGCGGCCACATCTTGCGCGCCAGCGCCTGGTTGACCAGGACCACGGGCAGCGACGTGGCGGTGTCCAGGCGCTCGAACTCCCGGCCCGCCAGCGGCCGCACTCCCAGGGTCGCGAAGAGACCGGCCGAGACCACGTCGCTGTGGGCGACCGGATAGTCGCTCTCGGTCGGGTAGGCCTTGCCGTCGACGGCGAAAGCGTCACTTCCCCAAGGGACGCTGGGGAGCGTGGTCGTGGCGCCCACCGCGGTGACGCCGGGGCGTTCGGCCAGGCGGTCGATCACCCGCTGGTAGAAGGCCCCGCGGTCGCTCGGCGTGGGATAGTTGGCCTCGAAGATCGGCACCCTGGCGGTGAGCAGGTGGGCGGCGTCGAAACCATAGTTGGTGGTCTGGGCCCGGATGATGCTCTTGACCATCACGCCGGCCGCCACCAGCAGGATGCACGAGAGCGCCAGCTCGGCCACCACCACCACCCGGCTGAGCCAGCCGAGCTGCAGGCTGGTCGAACCGCGTCCCTCGTCCTTGAGCACGTCGCTCAGCTGCGTCCGCGATACCTGAAGCGCCGGCACCAGCCCGGAGACGAGCGCCGCCGCCACGGTGGCGCCGAGCGCGAACCCCAGCGCCGGCGGATCGATGGCGATGTGGATCCAGAACGGAGGGTTTTGGGCGGCGACCGCCGCGTTGAAGAAGTCGATCCCGAGCCACGCCAGGCCGATGCCGGCGGCGGCGCCGAGCAGCGCCAGGGTCAGGCTTTCGAGCAGGATCTGCCGTATCACCAGGCCGCGGCCGGCCCCCAGCGCGCTGCGGATGGCGACCTCGCGGGTGCGCTGCGCGGCGCGCGACAGGATGAGGCTCGCGACGTTGAGGCAGGCAATCAGCAGCACGGCGCAGACCGCGCCGAGCAT
>DASZHY010000569.1:0-27838 GCA_035949675.1 Thermoanaerobaculia bacterium | reverse complement strand
CGCGATCGCCCGGCGCAGGCGCCCGGCGTCCAGCTCGCCGCGTACCGCCGCCGCTCCGGCGACGAGGCAGGCCGGGTTGCCGCCCGGCACCATGCGGTCGAGAAGCCAGATGGCCCGCTGCCCGTACGACAGGGGGAATCGCTCGACGACGGCGGCAGCCGCACCGGCCGCGGCGGGCCGCGCCACCGCGGCAGCGGCGTCGGGCGCGCCGGTCGTGGCGGTCGTGGCGCCCCCGCCCGGCGCCGCGCCTGCCGCTCCGGGCGCGGCGGCCGGCGGCGGCAGCTGCCGCGAGACCAGAGCGGCCAGCTCCGCCAAGGTCGGGCCTGCCAGCAGATCCGCAACCGCCAGCTCGACCCCAAGCTCGGCCGCCACCGCGCCCGCCAGCTCGGCCGCTCCCAGGGAGTCGAGCCCCAGCGCGACGAGCGGCCGGTCTGCCGGCAGCCGCTCGGCGTCCAGCCCAAGGCCGCGCGCCGCCGCGGCGCGCAGCCGTTCCAGGACTGGCTGCTGGCGCGGCGCCGCCGCGTCCGGGGCCGGCCGCCGGCGCGCCCGGGCGGGATGCCCTGCCCCCGGCGCCCCCTCCTGGCAGGGCGTGCGGGCGGCGGCCTTGCGGCGGCGTGATCCGGAGGGAACGGAATCGTCCATGGCAGGCCGCGGCCGGCGACGACGGCCGGTTGCGGCGGCCCGCCGGCGCGGCGGATTGTTGCATTAGAAATATAACGATGAGATAAAGTAAGGGGCGCGGCGGCCTTCAACGATCTGGCGTCGCCATTTCTCGGCGATGCGGCGCTTTTCTCTCGCTCTTCTCTCGGTGCTTTCTCTCGGGGCTGGCGCTCGTCTCTCGGCGCTTTCTCTCGGCTCAGGCGCCGCGTGGCGCCGGGAGGCTGCGCTCGACCCGGGCGCGAAGCGTGGCCAGCCGGTCGGTCGGTTCGTTGCTGAACACCAGCCGCACGAACTGGTCGCTGTTGACCTCTCCCCAATCGCGCATCGGCGTCGCCGCGATGCGCCCCCGCTCGAGCAGCGCCCGCGACGCGGCGAACGAATCGAGGCCGAGCGCGCCGACGTCCCACAGCAGCGACCAGCCGCCCGCCGCCGGCACCACGGCGTAGCCGCGCAGCTGCTCGACCACCACGTCGCGCCGGCGCTGCCACTCGGCGACCGCCGCGGCGCGCTCCGCGTCGGGAGAGCGCAGCGCGGCGAGCGCGCCCGCCTGCGAGATCCCGGCCGGCGTCACCACGTTATAAATATGAACGCGGGCGACGTCGTCGATGATCGATGGCGGCCCGGCCACCCAGCCGACGCGCCAACCGATCATCCGAAACTCTTTCGATACCGATCCGAGCGTGATCGTGCGTTCGCCCATCCCGGGCAGGGCGGCCGGATGGAGGTAGGGGCGCCCGTCGAAGAGGATGTTCTCCATCGCCGCGTTGTAGAGCAGCCACGCCGAAGCCGCGGTGCAGACCTCGGCGATGCTCTCCCATTCCCGCCGGTCGAGCACCGCCCCCGAGGGCATCGACGGATTCATGATGAACAGCGCGCGGGTGCGCGGGCCGACGGCGGCGCGCAGCGCCCGCGGGTCGAGGCGCCACTCGCCGCTCGCGGCGGTGAACGGCACCAGCTTGGGGACGGCGCCGGCCAGCCGCACGCGATAGATCATCCCGGCGTAGGTCGGATCGGTGAGGATGACCTCGTCGCCCGGATCGGTGATCGCGAGCAGCGCGTCCAGCATCGCTTCGGTCGCGCCGCAGGTGATCACGACCTCGTCGCTCGTGTAGGCGCGGCCGGTCTGGCCGCTCAGGCGCTCCGCCACGGCGGTGCGCAGCGGCGCGCCCCCGGTGAAGGGCAGGTAGCTGTTCGCCGCGCGGCTGCCGATCGCGGCGCGGGTGGCGGCGACTGCCGCCGCCGGCGGCGGCAGGTCGGTGTCCAGGTTCTCGAGCCGCAGCACCTCGGGATCGTCCCCGGCGGCCTGCGCCACGCGGTCGATTGCGAACCCGGGGATCGCCGCCAGGCGCCGTACGGTCATCGGCCGCCTCACCCGAGGTTGTGGAACACCTGCTGCACGTCGTCGTCCTGCTCGAGCCGGTCGACCAGGGCGAGCACCGCCGCTGTCTGGTCCTCGGGCAGCTCCGCCGGCGTCAGGGGAAGGTATTCGGATTCCGCGGAGAGCGGGGTGATGCCGCGGTCCTCGAGCGCTTTCTGCATCGCGCCGAAGTCGCCGAAGGCGCAGCGGACCACGAGCTGCGGCTCGCCCTTCTCGCCCGTCGACTCGCCCATCTCCTCGAGTCCGTGATCGATCAACGCAAGCTCGAGCTCTTCTTGCTCGATGCCCGCCGGCTGCAGCCGGAAGACGCCCATCCGCCGGAACAGGAACCCGACGCTGCCGCTCGTCGCCAGGTTGCCGCCGCCCTTGTTGAAATGGGTCCGCAGATTGGAGACCGTGCGGGTGGGGTTGTCGGTGGCGGTCGCCACCAGCACGGCGATGCCGTGCGGGGCGTAGCCCTCGTAAAGGATCTCCTGGTAGTCCTGCGCGTCCTTGCCCGCCGCGCGCCGGATCGCCGACTCGACCTTGTCCTTGGGCATGTTGACCGCCCGCGCGTTCTGGACGACCCGCCGCAGCAGGGGATTGGCCGCGGGATCGGGTCCGCCGGACTTGACGGCGATGGTGATGTCCTTGCCGATACGGGCGAACTGCTTTGCCATCCGGTCCCAACGGGCGAACATCGTGTGTTTTCTGGTTTCGAAAATGCGTCCCATGGTCGGTTGCGTAGCGGAGAGCGTCGAGTCGATGGAGACCCGGCCAGGCCGGGCGGCGAACCGGCAGCGCGCAGGACCTGCCGGCAGCAGGAATCTAGCGCGATCGCCGGGGCCGAGTAAAGGGGGGCGGTCCGGGGCGTCATGGCGCCGAGACCGCCGTGCAAAAACCTTTCTAATCCGTTTCGCCCGCGGCGGGCGCCGGCGGCATCGGCGGGCACCGGCGGGCGCCGGTGGGCAATCGCGCCATGGGCGCCACCCGCGCTACCCGCCGTCCACCCGCCGTCCGGACTCGAACAACCGGCCGGCGGCATGCGTATAAGAAGTGTAGGCCTCCGGGGCCCAAGGCCGGGGCCGGGTCCGCCCTCCCGGGAGGACGGTTGCCCAGGGCGGGCTCCCTTTGATGCGCTGATGGCATGGCGTTTGCTGTACAGAAAAGGCGCAGGTAGTGGTAGCGGCTTGACAGATGCCGACCTTGGTGGTCGGCAATCGAAAGGGAGACAGGTCCGTGAAAAAAATTACCCGCACCGTTTTGTTTTCGGCCCTCCTTCCGCACATCGAAATGGAAGAGCGCCAATCCCTCGACTGGGGTGAGAAGTTCTTGGACACCGCGTCGCGCCGCCAGCTGCGTGAGCGCTTCGAGTATCAGGGTTCGAACATCCCGGTAGGCGCCGACGCGTTCGAGCTCGCGCGCCACCGGCACCTCAGCACGCGGCACGGCAGCAGCGACAACTGGCTCGGCGCCGCCGGCGCGTAGCCAGCCCCCCTCGTAGCTCGAACGCCCCCGTGGCATGACCAGGTAGTGGGGCGGCCAGGGAGGTTTTCCCCGGCCGCCAAGCCGTCGGCGAGCCTTCACGCCCCGGCGGCTCCCGTCCTCATGCCTCGTCTCCCGGCGCCCGCCGTCACCCGCGACTCGCGGATCTGGATCACCAGCCGCGACCTGCGCGGCGGCTTCTCCGGCAACGCGGTGGTGATGCGGGCGACCAAGGCCCAGGATTCCTCGCCGCCCGCTGACCGCGACGGCAGCTCACGTGCGTGAAGTCATCGCCTTCGCGATCAATCTACTCGTCGCTGGGCCAGGTGCAAATCGATAGGGTTAACATTCGCATTCTCGTTGCTTTTCCCCGCAGCAGCTTTCGCGGACAGGCCTGCATTATTGCTCGCAATTCGTCGTCCGGGGTCCGGCCGCGCGCCGTGATCGCCGTGTAACCGCCGCATCTGTCACTCCGTCTGTAACATGGGGGCGCCGGCGCCCGCAGGAAACCGCTGTCGAGCGGGTTTCACCCGGCGGACCCGCTACGCCGACCATGCACGAAACATCGCGCCTGTCCCGGCCGCTCCTGGGCGGAATCGGGATCCTCGTCTTCGCGGTCTTCGCCGCGCTCGCCTGGGGCTGCGCGCGGGCCGCGCCCAGCGCGCCCTCGCTGCTGCTCGATCCGCAGCTGGCGGCGGGCGACCAGTCGAGCTTCGAGCAGCCCTTCGAGGACGGGCCGGCCAGCATCCGGCTCGGCCCTGGCTGGCAGGAGCCCGAGAAACAATGGCCGCAGAGCGATCGGCACGGCATCGCCTGGGCGGAGCAGGCGGCGCGCATCTATTTCGGGGTGCCCCTGGCGCCGGCGACCGACCTGGTGGCCGTCGCCCTGCCGCTAGTGTTTCCGGGGGCGCCGCAGCAGGTGCTGACGCCGGTGCTCAACGGCGTGCGCCTTCCGAGCCAGGCCATGCCGAAGGACTGGACCGAGCTGCGCGTCCCGCTGCCCGCGTCGGCCCTCATCGCTCCGATCAACACGCTCGATCTGCTATTCGCCTACCAGGCGGTGCCGGCCAAGGTGGGGCTGGGCACCGACGAGCGCTCGCTTGCCGCCGTCTTCGACCTGCTGGCCGTGGTGCCGCATGGCGAACCGCTGGCCGTGGGCAGCGCCGCGCGAGAGCCTTGCGCCCGGCGGGACCAGCGGCTCGTCCTCCGCCGCCGGCCCACGGCTCTTCCCCTGCCTCCGGCGCGACGGCTCGACGTCCAGCTGGGAGCCGTGCGGGCGGCGGGCGACGGTCTGCAGCTGGGCGTCGCTCTGGAAACCTGGGACCACTCCCGCCAGCAGCTCTGGCACGGAGCCGCCGCGTCCGCGGGCGGGCGCTCGCTCGCCATCAGCGTCCCCGACCAGCGGCCCGCCCGCCTGCTGCTCGAGGTCGAGGGCGGCGCCGCCCTCGCCGCGGCGACCACCAACGCGGTCTGGATGGAACCGCCGGCGATCCACGTCGTGGCCGCCGCCGAGCGCCAGCCGAGAAGCCCCGACGTCTTCGTCTACCTGATCGACACGCTGCGGGCCGACGCCCTGGGGATCTACGGCTCGCGCCAGGCAACCTCGCCGCACGTCGACGCCTTCAGCCGCGACGCGGTGGTGTTCGACCGGGCCTACAGCGCATCGGCCTGGACGCTGCCCGCCACCTTCTCGGTGCTGAGCGGGCTCTCCCCGTCTCACCACGGCGTCGTCTTGCCGGGAGACCGGCTGCCCGCGGACCTCGCGCCCTGGTTGCCCGAGCTCCTGTCGCGGCGGGGATACGAGACCGTCGCCATCTCCCAGTGGCTGCTGGGAGGGGACCACTTCGGCATGAACCGGGGGTTCGAGGACTACTACCTGAACGTCCGCCGGTCCGGGAAGAACCCGTCGGCCGCCGCGCGCTGGTTCCTCTGGCACCAGCTGCAGCAGCGCCGGCACCCCGAAAGCCCGCTCTTCGCCTACCTGCACGTGGTCGATCCGCACGCGCTTTACCGGCCGCGCGGCAAGGACGCACGGTTCGCCGCCGAGCACCCGGGGAAGCTCTCGCCCGAGCTCTACGACCCCAACTACTTCCTCGCCAACGGCCTGGGCCGCAACCGCGCCGAGGTCGCGCACCTGCGCGCCCTGTACGAGGGCGAGGTGCACGCGGCGGACCGCGCGTTCGGCACCTTCGTCGAGCTGCTCAAGTTCTTCGGCGTCTACGACCACAGCGTCATCGTGCTGCTGAGCGATCACGGCGAGGAGTTCTACGAGCACGGGGGATTCGATCACGGCCGGACGCTCTACGACGAGCTGCTGCGGGTGCCGCTGATCGTCAAGCTCCCGCACTCCCAGCAGGCAGGGACCCGCGTCGCCACGCCGGTGAGCCTGCTGGACGTCGCCCCGACGATCGCGGCGCTCGCGGGAGCAGCGGCCGGCGGGGCGGCGGCCGGGGAAACGGCGGCCGTGGGGGCGACGGCGGGATTCGACGGCGTCCCGCTGCCGCTCGCCGGCCTGCCTGCCGGCCGCACCGCCGGCGGACCCTCTCGCGCGATCTATTCCGAGACCCATGCCGACGCCGTGAACCTCCGGGCGATCAGGCTGGGCACGCTCAAGTGCATCGAGAACATCGGCAGGATCGACCGCTTCTCGCGGCCGGCCCCGGCCCTGCAGGCGTTCGACCTGGCCGCCGACCCGCGCGAGATCTCGCCGCTCCCGCCGCCGGACGGCCGCTACCAGCGCTGCCAGGCCCTGCTGCTGGAGCAGCCGCCCGGCCCGGGCACGGCCAGCGCCAGGGCCCAGCGCCGCCGTCCGCTGCCGCCCGAGGAAGCGGCGAGGCTGCGGGCGCTGGGCTATCTGCGCTGAGGTGGACCGAGCCGGCCCCTCACGACCGCAGGGTCGAGGCCGGGTCGATCCTGGATGCCCGCCGGGCTGGCAGCAGGCAGGTGACGACGCCGATCCCCAGCAGCACCATCAGCGCCCCGGCCAAGGCGAGCGGGTCGCTGGGCTTGACGCCGTAGAGCAGGCTCTCGATCAGGCGGGCGAGCACCAGGGCCGCCGCGAGTCCCAGCGCGAGGCCGGCGACGACCGGTCCCATGGCGCGCCGGAACAGCAGCGACAGGACGTTGCCGCCGTCGGCGCCCATGGCCATGCGGATGGCCATCTCCTGGATGCGCTCGCCGACGGCGAAGGAGACGGCGGCGCCGATGCCGATGCCGGTGATGGCCAGGGCGAGCGCGGCGAAGAGCGACAGCAGCCCGGCGGTCAGGCGGGCCGGCGCCAGCGAGGTGTTGTACACCTGGTCGAGCGTCTGCACCCCCGACACCGGCTGCTCGCGGTCGATGGCGGCGACCGCGGACTTGAGGTCGGCGAGAAAGGCGGCCGGCTCGGTGCGCGTGCGCACGAAGATCTGCGACGCGGCGCCGGGCAGCTGCTGGTAGGGCAGGTAGAGGGTGGGACGCGACGCCTCGGACAGGCCTTCGTGGCGGACGTCGGCCACCACTCCGACCACCGTGCGCCACCCCGGGTCCCCGCGCCGCAAGTCGAGGCCGATCCGCTGGCCGATGGCGCTGCGGCCGGGCCACCAGTGGCGGGCCAGCGTGCGGTTGACGATCAGCACCGGCGGCGCCGGCCGGTCGTCATGCGTGGTGAAAGGGCGGCCCTCGAGCAGCGCGACGCCCAAGGTGCGGAAGAGCTCCTCGCTGGCGACGTGGAGGTCGGCGCGCGGCGCCGGCTGGCCGGGCGGAGTGGGCTGCCCGTCGACCCGGTAGGACGGCGTCAGGAAGTCGATGTCCCCCATCGGCACGTCGCTCGACACCGCCGCCGAGACCACTCCCGGCGATCCCGCCAGGTCCCCCAGCAGCCGCCGGTAGAAGCCGGCGATCTGCGGCCCGCCCGGGTACTTCGAGAAGGGCAGCTCGAGGGTGGCGGTGAGCACCCGCTCGGGACGGAAGCCGGGATAGACGGCGAGCAGCCGCACCAGGCTGCGGACCATCAGCGAAGCGCCGATGAGCAGCACCAGCGACAGCCCGACCTGCGCCGCCACCATCACGTCGCGGAAGCGCCGGCCGCCGGCGGCCGCCGTGGAGCGGCCGGCCCCCTCCTTGAGGGAGGAGGCCAGGTCGTGGCGCAGGGCCTGCACCGCGGGCAGCCAGCCCGAGATCAGGCCGGCCACCAGGGACAGCCCAAGCGAGAAGAGCAGCACCATGCCGTCGATGCGGATCTCCGCGGCCCGCGGCGTGAAGCGGTGCGCGAAGGCGACCAGGATGTCCAGCCCGAAGTACGCCAGCAGGCAGCCCAGCACGCCGCCCAAAAGCGACGTCACGACGCTCTCGGTCAGCAGCTGCCGCACCAGCCGGGCGCGGCTGGCGCCCAGGGCGGCGCGCACCACCACCTCCCGCTCGCGGCTGAGCAGCCGCGCGAAGATGAGGTTGGCGGCGTTGGCGCAGGCGAGCAGCAGCACCAGGGCGGCGGTGACCAGCAGGATGATCAGGGTCGGCCGGAACCGCCCCACCATCTCCTCGCGCACCGGCGTCACCTCCATGGTCATGCCGGTGACGGCGTCGGCGGGGAACTCGCGCTGGATGCGCGCGGCGATCGTCGACGCGTCGGCTTGCGCCTTCTCCACCGTGCCGCCGGGCGGCAACACGCCCCACAGGCTCACCAGCCGGAACGACCGGTTCGACTTGAGGTTCTCCGCCGAGCGGAAGGGACACGAGGAGGTGGGCATGAAGACCCGGTCCTTGCCGGGATAGTCAGGCAGGGGAGGAAGCACGCCGATGACCGTGATCGCCCGCCCGTTCATGCGCAGCCGCTTGCCGACGATGCCGGGATCGCCGCCGAAACGGCTCTGCCAGTAGTCGTGGCTGAGCAGCAGCACCCAGTCGGCCCCCGGCCGATCGTCCTCGGCCCGGAAGTCGCGGCCGAGGACCGGCTTGACGCCGAACCGGCGGAAGAAGTCGGCGGAGACGACGCCGGTCTGGACGCGGTCCGGGTCGCCGTCGCCGATGAGGTTGAAGGCCATGGAGTGGTACTCGAGAACCGCCGCCAGCGCCTGCGCCTGGCGGCGGAAGTCGAGCACCTCGGGCACCGAGTAGTACAGCTGGTCGTGCGACGAGCCGGCGGCGCGCGGCACCAGGTGGACCAGCGACGGGCCGTGAGCGTAGGGCAGCGGGCGCAGCAGCACGCCGCGGGCGACGCTGAAGATCGCGGTGTTGGCGCCGATGCCCAGGGCGAGGGTCAGGACGGTCACCAAGGTATAGCCGGGATGCGCCTTCATCTGGCGCAGCGCTTGCCGCAAGTCCTGGGTCATCACCAAATCTCCAAGGCGCCGTCTGCCCGCGGTGTCAGGCCTGGGCCTCGACCAGTTGCTCCTGGCGCGGCGGCCGCAGCGTGCGGTCGTGGAATACCTTATCGTAATTCCGCGACAACGCCATCGCCACGTCGCCCAGCGGGTTCTCCATCCCGGGGTTGCCGAACAGGATCTGGTTGAACCACTTGCCCTTGCTCTTGTTCGGCGCGAAGATGTAGCGCAGGTACAGCACCGCGCAAGCCATCCGATCCGACCAGCCCGCCCACTGGATGGTCTTCCACAGGTAATTGAAGTTGTAGTTGCGGTAGTCGAGCTTGCAGAGGTAGAACAGGTAAACCAGCATCGAGTTGACGCGGAAGTAGCGGTCCACGGCGGCGTCATAGGCCTTCAGCAGCGAGGTGTCGGGCCGCTCCTGGTCGAGCAGGGTGTTGAGCGGCTCGACCAGCGCGTAGGCGCTGTTGAAGGCCACCTGCAGCCCGGTCGAGAAGATCGGATCGATGAAGCCGGCGCTGTCGCCGACGATCGCCCAGCGGTTGCCGTAGTAGTGCTGCGAGCGGTAGGAGTAGTCCCGCACCACGCGGAACTTCTCGACTGTCTTCAAGGTCGGGTTCTTCAGCAGCTCGCTGACGTAAGGGATGTCCTTGGCATAGTCGTAGAAGATCTGCTCGAGCGACTTGGTCTGCGCCTCCACCTTGACCGTCTGCTGGCTCAGGACCACGCCGAGCGACACCGTGTCCTTGCTGATCGGGATGTACCAGGCCCAGTCGCGCCGGTTGCGGTGCGCGCACAGCTTGAAGTTCAGCTCGTCGTCGGTGTTCTTGATCTCGATGTCGCCGCGCCAGTGGCTGAACACCGCCATCTTGTTCTCGAGCAGCGGGTCGTTGTACCAGTTGTTCTTCAGCTGGTGGTTGATGATCGCTCCCTGGCCGGAGGCGTCGACGATCCATTTGGCATAGGCGTAGCGCAACTCGTCGGAGGGTCCCTGGGAATAATCCTTGTACTCGACCCCGATCGCCTCGTCGCCCTGGAACAGCACGCGCTTGACCAGGTGCTCCTCGCGGATGTCGACGCCGTTGCGGCGCGCCTGGTCGAGCAGCACCTTGTCCAGCCGGCTCCGCGCCATCTGGAACGCCCAGTTCTGCGGGTCGTCGCGGTTCTCGCGGTAGAAGAAGACCGGGAAGTTCTTGTCCCAGAGCACGAACTCGAGGCCTTTCTTCTTCACGTCGTTCATCGCCGCCAGCTCGTCGTAGACCCCCATCTCCTTGAAGACGGTGAAGCCGAAGGCGGTGATCGACTCGCCGATGTGGAAGCGCGGGAACTTCTCGCGCTCGAGCAGCAGCACCTTGCGCCCGCGCTGCGCGAGCTTGGAGCCGACGGTGGTCCCGGCCGGGCCCCCGCCGATGATGATCACGTCCCAATGGTCCGCGGCGCCGCCGGCCGCCGGTCGCGGCGCGGCTGGTTCGTCGGCGGCCGCGGCTCGGGTTCCGGCTGTCGCCGGCGGCGGCACTGCATGCAGGTCGGTCATGAGCGATCTTCCTTTGGTTGACGGCGTTGCTGCCGCTCGCCGCGTCCTTCCGCGGCGAAGTTTCGTACTTTGCGGGCCAGGGTTGCGTCATTTGCGCCATGCATGTCCGTGGACTCAGGCCACCGCCTTGGCGCTGCGCGGCGCGCGGGCCAGGAGCAGCGCGTCGCAGCCGCTGTCGATGCCGCTGAAGTAGGGCGTGGCCATGCCGCCCAGCCGCTGGCCGCAGGGCACCTTCACCAGCCGGTCCGGCCAGACCCCCGCCCCAATGGCGGAGCCGAAGCCCAGCTCCGACCACAGCCGCGCGCCGAAGGCGGGCATGATCGGGTAGGCCAGGACTGCCAGGGTGGCGGCGGCCCCGGTCTCGAGCGCGGCGGCGGTCCGCCGCCGGTCCACGGCGCCGCTCCGCCAGTGGTTCTCGGCGGCGCCGAACGCCTGCGCGGCGTCCACCAGGCGATCCAGCGCCACGGTCACCCGCCGGGGAGAGAAGCTCTCCGCCTGGTACGACGCGGTCGCCGCGCGGACCAGCTGGTCCACCTCGGCGGCGAACTGCGCCTGGGCGGCCGAGGGCGCGGCCGGTTCCGGCACGAAGCCGTCGTAGTCGGCGTGCAGCTTGCGCCCCAGCCGCAGCAGCCACGGCTCCCAGGCCTCGACCAGCCGGCGCGTCGCCGCCTCCCGGAAGTCCTGCAGCCGGAAGTTGGTCTGCTCGGCTTCCGGGCGGTCGCGGCACAGGTACCAGCGCAAGGCGTCGACCGGGAGATGGTCGAGCGCCTCCTTGCCCCAGATGGCATGGCCGCGGCTGGTCGAGAACTTCAGCCCGTCCAGGCGGTAGAACTCGTTGGTCACGAACGCCGCCGGCAACCGGATGCCGGGGTCGTAGGCCATCATCTCGGCGGTGAACAGGATGGCGTGGAAGTAGCTGTTGTCGTAGCCGAAGAACTGCACCACCTCGGCATGCTCGGAGCGCCACCAGTCCTCCCAGCCGCCGTTGCGCCCCATCCCGGCCAGCATCTCCGAGGTGGCGGAGAGGTACCCGGGCGCCATCTCGAACCAGGCGTAGAGGCGCTGCCCCGCGAAGCCCGGCACCGGCACCGGGATGCCCCAGTCCGAGGGATTGCTGACCGGGATTTCGGGCAGGCCCTGCGCCAGCATGGTGTCGCACAGCGATGCCAGGTGCGAGCCCATGCTGGCCCGCGAGAAGTACTCGGCGAGCCGCGACGCATGGGGCGCGAGCGGGAAGTAGAGCCGCTCGACCGGCCGCCGCAGCGCCGGGCTGCCGCAACGCTTGCAGGCGGCGTCCCCGAGGTCCGTGCACTGGTTGGGCTGGGCGCAGGCCTCGCAGGCGCTGCCGTCGGAGTGCGCGCCGCAATGCGGGCAGATGCCCGAGACATGGGATTCGAACAGGTACCGCTGGCATTTGCCGCACCAGGCGGCCTCCGACTCCCGCGCGATCAAATGGCCGCCCGCGTAGAGGCGCTTGACGAAATCGGCGACGAAGCGGGCATGGCGCGAGGAGTGGAGCGGCCTGACGTAGACGTCCACCTCGATCCGCGCCCGGCGCAGCGTGTCGACGATCGCCTCGTCGAAGCGGTCGGCCACCGCGCTCGGCGGCGCGCCCAGTTGCTCGGCCTTGGTGGCAACGTAGCTCTGGTTGTCGTCGCCGCCGGTCAGATAGAACGCCTCGCGGCCGCTCAGCCGGCAATAGCGCTTGTAGACGTCCCCCGCCAGGTAGGGGCCCGATAGATGACCGACGTGGAGGTCGCCGTTGGAGGTGGGCGGGGTGGCGGTGATCAGCACTCTTTTCATGGCTGTCCTTCCTGGAAGGCGGCGGCGGCCGCCGCCACCGGCACGAGGTCCTCGTGGCGCGCGGCTGCCCCGACGTCCGCCAGCAGCGACTGCGCGATCTCGCCGCTGCGCACCGGGAGCACCGACAGCAAGCCGTCGGGGATGCCGTGGGTGCTCTCGCAGAAGCCCTGCAGGTAGATCCTGGGCGCGAACCCCGGCACGCTCTGCACGCGATAGTCGCGGCCGACCCGGAAGCAGCCCTCGCCGCCGGCGAGCAGGAAGGGAGCGAGCTGCCGCAGCAACGCGGGCGGCCGCGAGCGCTCGAAGCCGGTGGCCAGCACCACGCCGTCGGCTTCCATGCGCTCGAGACGTCCCTCGGCCTTGTTCCAGAGCGTGGCGACAATGGCGCCACCGCCGTCGCCGTTGGGCTCGAGCTGCCGCAGCTCCCGCAGCGAACGGATGCGCACCTTGGAGTCGCCGACCACCTTCTTCTCGTACATCGCCTTGAAGATGGCGCGGATCAGCTCGACGTCGACCGCCGAGTAGTTGGTGTCGGAGTGCACCGCGAGCAGCGCGCGGCGCTCCTGCTCCGGCAAGCGGAAGTAGACGTCGGTCATCGCCGGCGCATAGATCTCATTGACGAACTCGCTCTCGTCGGCGGGCTTGAAGGCGAAGCGCCGCATCACCGCCGTCACCTCGGCGTTGGTGTAATGCGAGAACAGGTACTGGAAGATTTCCGCGGCGCTCTGGCCCGAGCCCACCACGATGAAGCGGTAGGGCGCGTCCTCGCGCGGGAAATGGCGCCGCACCTCGGTCAGGAAACCGTGGGAGTGGAAGACCTTGTCGGTGACGCCGATGTCGATCCCGGGGGGGATGTAAGGGCTGGCGCCGGTCGCCAGCACCAGGTGGCGCGTCAGGTACTCCTCGACCTCGCCCGTCGCCAGGTCGCGCGCTGAGATCCGCAGCATCTCGACGGCGCGGTCGGCGCCATCGCCGCCGTTGCGGCCATCGCCGCCATTGCGGCCATCGCCGCCGGCGCGCGCTTGCCCGGCGACCGGCTGCACCTCGAGCACCTCACGGCCGTAGCGCACGCGATCGGCGAGCTGCGCGGCGACCCAGCGGTAGTAGTGATTGAACTCCAGCCGGGTGGGGAACCACGAACGCAGGTTGACGAAATCGATCAAGCGGCCGTGCAGCTGAAGATAGTTGAGGAAGGTGTAATGGCTCTTGGGGTTGCGCAGCGTCACCAGGTCCTTGAGGAAGGGGACCTGGACCTCGGCCCCCGAGAGCAACATGTCGGGATGCCATTCGTAGCACGGCTTGCGCTCCAGGAAGACGCTGTCGAGGGACGGCCCGCCGCCCAGGGTTTCGCACCCCTCCTTCAGGGCGAGGGCCAGCGCCAGGTTGGCGGGCCCGAAGCCGATCCCGACGACGTCGAAAGGCGCGCCCGCCGCGCGGGTTGCGCCGCCGTTGTTCCGCGTTCGCTGCTTGCTCGCATTCATCGCCTGAGGCCTCGTCGTTGTCCCTTGGCAAAGCTGGTTCGTGAAAGCCGCGATGACCGCCGTTGGCCGCCGCTCCTTGCCGGTGCGCGCGCGCAGCGGCACACTACAGATGCTCTCCTGCCTGCCGGTTCTGCCTGGCCACGGTGCGCCGCCCGCCCCAGCTGCGCAGCGGCTCCGGCGGCAGCCAGCTCGGCAGCGGCAGCTGCCGCAGGTCCGCGAGCCGCGGCGACGCGGCGCCGGCGGCCAGGTCGGCGAGCAGCCGCCCCGCCGCGGTGCCCATGGCGATGCCGGCGAAGTTGTAGACGGCGGCGGTGAATAGATCAGGCTCGAGCTCGCCGAAGTAGGGCTGGCCGTTGCGCGAGGCGCCGTACAAGCCGCTCCAGGTGTGCTCGAACGGCACCTCGGCGAGCGCGGGGAAGCGCGCCGTGAAGGCCCGGCGGTGCCGGGCGCCGGCCGCGCCGCGCACCTCCGGGCGGACCGCCGGCGCCGCCGTGTAATGGAAAGTGTTGCGGATCAGGATGCGCTGGTCGCGGGTCCGCCGCACCGTCGAGCCTCCCGGGTCGGCCGGGAGGACTCCCCAATGCAGCTCGCCGCCCAGCGCCGCCTGCTCGCCGGCGCTGAGCGTCCGGGTGAGGCTGCCGAAGCTCCACCGCGGGGAGGCGCGGTGGCGGAGGAAACCCATCCCCGGGGTGTAGCCGTTGACGGCCAGGAAGAGGCGTTTGCAGAGCAGCGTCCCGGCCCCGGCCTGGACGTAAAAAGCGCCATGGCGCCGGTCGTGGCGGCGCTGGCGGTGCTGGTGGCGCTGGTGGCACTGGGGGCGCTGGTGGCACTGGCGGCGCTGGTGGCACTGGCGGCGGATACAGCGCACCGGCGAGTTCTCGTAGACCGTCACCTCCTGAGGCAGCGAGCCCGCCAGGCCGCGGATCAGGGCGGCAGGCTGCAGGTTGACGGTGCCGGGGAGGTGGATGGCGGCGCGATAGAAAGGGGTGCCGGTGAGCGCCGCGGTGGCGCCGGCGTCCAGCTGCCGGTAGGGCACGCCGACCGCGTCGAGCCACTCCGGCCAGCGGTCGAGCGCGCGCAGCCCCTCCTCGCCGGCGGCGGCGCGCAGGTAGCCGCGATCGTCCCAGTCGCACTCGATGGCGTGGTGCGAGACGAGCTCCGCCAGGCACTGGAGGCCGAAACGGGCGACGCGCACGTAGCGGTCGCGGTCGGCGGGCGACATGGCCGCCGCGAAGTCGGTCAGCTCGACGACGAAGCCGGCGTTGCGGCCGGAGGCGCCGGCGCCGATGCGCTGTGCATCGACGACGGCGACCGGCTCTCCCGGCCGCAGCTCGGCGAGACGGCGCGCGACGGCCAGGCCGGTCAGGCCGGCCCCGATCACCGCCGAGTCGACCCGCAGCTCTCCGGCCAGCGGCCGGGGGGGCGGCGGCGGCGGCAGCAACGCGCTCCAGCTCGAGTCCGTGTCGCCAGCCGGCGGTCGGATCATCCGCGGGGGCCTCCGGCGGCGGCGAGCTCCGCGAGGCCGCGGATCGGGCTGCCGGTCGGCACGAAGCTCGGAGTGTCTTCCCAGGCGGCCGCGCTGCCTTCGCCCAGCGTCGAGGCATATCCCAGGCAGCTCCACAGCCGCGCGCTCCATGCCGGCAGCAAGGGGTAGGCGGTGACGGCCAGGACCTTGGCCGCGAGCACCTGCAGCGCCACGCCGGTGTTGCGCTCCTCGCGGCGATTGGCGAGCCCGCGCCAAGGCAGCTCGCGTTCGGCGAAGCCGGCAGCCGCGGCGACCAGGTCGGAGAGAGAGCGCGCCGCCCGCCGCGGCGAGAAGGTGGCGGCCTGATAGGCGGCGGCGGCGTCCTCGACGCAGCGCAGCAGCGTGCCGGTGAACTGCTGCTGCTCCGGCGTCCAGGCCTGGGTCGGGGGCGCCAGCCCGCCATGGTCCTCCGCCAGCGTCGCCGCCAGGCTCCGCAGCCAGGGGAGCCAGTCAGCGGGCGGCTCGTCCGCGGCCGGCGCCAGGTCCGGCGTGCCGCCGGCTGCCTGGCGATCCGCGCAATCGACGAGGGCGAGCGGCGCGTATGACGCGGTGGCGGCTACTGCACTGGCCGCGACTGCTGCAGCGAGGGCGGGCAGCGCCGCGACGTATTGCAGTGCCTGGCCGGCGTCCACGAAGACGACCGGCTGCTCGTCCGGCTCGAGCGCGGCGAGCAGCGTCGCGGCGCGTACGAACCAGGGCTCGAAGACCTGTGCCTCCTGGCCCGGCACGGGGAGATCGCTGGCGGCGGCGTCGCCCGCGGCTGGAGCCCGGCTGACGGCCAGGTCGAGATGGCCGTTGGCGCGGGCGGCGTCCACCAGCGCGCGCAGCCTTGGGCTCATCGCCGTCTGGCGGGTGTGGCGCTCGATCGCCTCCCGGTGGCGCGCGGCATCGAAGCGGTAGGGGCCGCGAGGGGAGCGGGTGGCGATCTCGCCGGCTGCCGCGAGGCGCTCGAACAGCCGGTACACGGCGGCCGCCCCGCGCTCGCGCAGAGGCTTCGGATCGGCCAGAGCGCGCACGCGGGCGCCGCGGAGGCGGGCGTAGCGCGTGTGGATGGCGGCGGCCCGGGATACCGGGGACGGGGGGGACGGGGGGGACGGAGGGGACGGGCTTGCGCCGGCGGCGTCGGCCCTGTCTGCGGTCACAGCGGTCACAGCGGTCACGATAAGCAGCCGCGTCGGCTCCGGGAGGCTGGCCGTCGCCGCCTGCCGCTTCAGCCCGGCCACCGCCGCCATGTCCTCCCACCAGATGGTGAGGAAGTGCAGGTCCTCGTGCTCCGAGGTGTTCTCGAGGATGTGATCGCCGAAGGGCGGGAAATAGATTACGTCGCCGGGCTCGACGGTGCGGCTCTCGTCGCCCACCGTCATCTTGCCATGGCCGCGCAGGATGAAGAAAGTCTCGCCCTCGTGGTGATTGTGCGGCTTGGTGCGCCGGCCCGGTTCCACCACCAGCCAGCCCGATCCGAACGGCGTTTCCACCACGTCGGACCAGGGATAAAACATCTGCTCCTTGACGTCGTAGGCGTCCACGAACTGTTCAGGATCCAGCTTCCGGATCAACATCGCCGCTCCGTTTCGCAAGAATTGGCTTGGAAGAAACCTGTACAGCGAGTGCTCACGATTGCTCACCGGCAGAGATGAACGCCCGCCGGCGTCTGCCGCCAGCCGCGCCGGAGGCGTCAGGCGTCGCGGCGCTAATATGTAATGTGTCCAGCAGAAGTCAAAAGTGGGCGACACCAGTTAAGAAGCTGGCGTCAGTAATCCTGGTCAATGCGTCAATTTTCTGTCGCCGCCGCCGGGCGCCCGGGGGCCCCGGGCGCGGTGCATGCCACCCCCGCCGCTCGCCGCTGGTCCGGCACGCCGATCGCCGCGGATTCCGTAGATCGCCGTCGCCGTAGATCGCCGTCGATTGCCGGCGTCCGGCCGGCCCGCCGGCGCGGCCGGCGCCGGCAGGGCGTGGCCGCACAGCAGCCGCGCGAAAATTGTGTCGCATGGGGTGTGTCACGAATCGGCAATCGCCCGACACCCCAGGATAGAGAGGGGAGGACTGACGGTGAACGGAGCGCTCAAGGCCTGGACCACTCTCGATCAGCGGCGGGACGTGCCACGTGCCGCTGCCTATCGCGTTGAAAAAAGCGATACGGCTGCACCGATCTCCTATTTCGTGAGCCCTGATTTGAGCTCAAAAGCGCTGGAGATCAATTGGCGCTCCTTCGAATACTATCCGCCGCTCAGCCGTATCAAGCGTTACACCGAAGAGCATTATCAAGAAGAGATCCCGCTGCCGTGCGCCGCCGAGGTGGCCGGCATGGAAGCCACCTATTTCTCGGCTTTCTTCCGCAAGAAGGTCGGCATTCGCTACACCGACTGGCTATGCTGCCTGCGCATTTCGCACGCCATCCGGATGATCGAGACCCGCGACCAGCCGATTGCGGAGGTGGCGATGGCGGTGGGCTTCTGCGATCTCCGCACCTTCCAGCGCGCCTTCAAGCGGGTGACTCACATGACCGCCCGCGAGTACAAGGAGAAGGTGCGCCCCTGACCATCCGCCGCCGCGGACAGCGGCGGCCCCTCGTCAATCCGTCCCGAGGTACTGGCGCGTGGTGCGCCGGCTCAGGGCGCCCGCGGTGATGATCAAGGTGAGCACGCCGCAGGTGGTGAAGACCAGCGGGATGTTCTTGCCCGTCAGGTCGCCCGCGAAGCCGCCCAGCATCATGCCGATCGGCATCAGACCGTTGACCAGCGAGGTCCAGAGGCCCAGCACCCGGCCGCGCAGCTCGGCCGGGGTCTTGGTCTGCAGCAGGGTCAGCAGGTTGACGTTGATCAGGCCGAGCATGACGCCGAGCGCGAAGCCGACGACCAGGCCGACCGCCGGCCGGTGCACGAAGGCGGCGATCGTCATCGGCACCGGCGCCACGGCGATCAGCGCCACCAGGTAGCGCACGCGCGCCGTGCCGGCCAGCCGCACCGTTCCTGCGATCACGAAGCCGACGATCGAGCCGCAGCTGACGGCGGCGATCAGGAAGCCGTACCACTCGGCGCCGGCGTGAAGATTCATGCGCACGTAGAACGGCAGCAACACGAACACCGCCATAGTGAAGAAGTTGTAGGTGGCGGGGCAGACGATGAAGTTGAGCAGGCCGGGCGTGCGCCGCACGTACGCCAGGCCCTCGCGCATCGAGGCGGCGAAGCGGCGGGCGCCGGCGCCCAGCGCCAGGCGTTCCTTCGCCGGGCCCTGCGGCAGCCGCACCAGCGCCTCGCTGCCGGCGCAGAACAGGAAGGTGATGCCGTCGAAGAGGAACAGCCGCGGCCCGCCCATCAGCCGGTAGAACACGCCGCCGAGGCCCTGCCCCAGGAGTGTCGCCGCCTGGACGGAGAACTGGTTGAGCGAGTTCGCCGCGTTCACTCGCTCCTTCGGCACGAGGTCGGGGATGCACGCCGACAGCGTCGGCAGGAAAAAGCCGTTGACCACGCCGGAGAGCAATGCCACGGCGAAGAGCATCGCCACCAGCACCGTTTGCGAGCAGCGCCCGGAGAACATTGCGAACGACTGGATGAGCAATGCGAGCCCGGCAACCACGTCGCAGACGACGAGGATGCGGATGCGCGAGAAGCGGTCGGCCAGCACGCCGCCGATCGGCGCCAGCAACGGCACCGGCACGCTCATGGTTGCCAGCAGCAGGCCCATCAAGCTGGCCGAGCCGGTGGCCTCGAGTGTCCAGTAAGCCATGGCGAGGGCAAAGGCCTGGTTGCCCAGCTGGCTCACCGCCTGTCCTTGCCAGAGCAAAAGGAAGTTGCGGTTGAACAGCCGGCCGGGGGCGCCGCTCACGAGCGCGCCTGCCGGCTCGGCCGCGGCGCCGGCTGCCGCCAAACGCGGCTCGCTTTGCTCCCCGGCCGCGGCGCCGGCTGCTGCAAATCGCGGCACTCGTTGCTCGTCAGCCGCGGCTCCGCCTGTCGCCTGTCGCGGCACTCGTTGCTCGTCGGGATGGAAACCGTTTTGCATGGCTGATCGCAGCCGCCGCGGCCGGGACACATTAGCAGCGCCGCGAGGCCGTTGCCAAGCCGCAAAAATTCGCCTGGTGGAGTGTCAACGGGTGCCGGCGATCCGGCACAATTAATGTTGCAAGTCGTTTGTCATGCCGCGCATCCGGCGGATCGCCCGTCTTGTATCGAGCCCTGCAACGTCCTCGAGCGGGCGCGCGCCGGCCATGATGCCGTCGTCGAGCTTGTATACTTCGCTGCCGGAGGGGAACGGCGATGCCGGCACCGGCGGCGGGACAGACCTGGAATCTCGAGCGGATCAGGCGGTCGGGGGCGGCTTTCGAGACCCTGATCGGCACCTATCTCGAAGGCTCGGCGCGGGCGGCCGCCGCGCCGCCACCGGACCTCCCCAGCCTCAGCCTTCACTACTGGCACCTGTCGCCGCGCGACGTGGACACGCAGCAGCCGCACCGCGAGGACGAGCTGTATTACGTCCTGGCCGGCAGCGGCACCCTGATCGTCGCCGGCGAGCGGCGGCCGTTGACGGCGGGCGACGTGATCTTCGTGCCGCGCGGCGCTCCCCACCAGTTCGTCGACATGGCGGAGCCGGATGGCCTCGATCTGCTGATCTTCTTTGCGCCCAACTACACCGGCCGGGGCGGCGCGCCGGCACGAGCCGGCAGCCTGAGGCGATGACGCTGCCCGACTTCGCCGGGCGCGTGGCGCTCGTCACCGGCGCCGCCAGGGGCCTCGGGTACGCCGCCGCCATGCGCTTGCTGGCCGGCGGGGCGCGGGTGGTCCTCAACGTGCGGCGCGCGGAGCAGGTTGCCACCCTGGAGGAGAAGCTCGGGAAGCTCACCCAGGGCGCCGAAGGCCGCCAGCCGCGCGCCATGGTGCTGGCCGGCGACGTCGCCGGCGCACCGGCGGTGCGCGCCATCGTGGCGGAGGCGCTCGACCGCTTCGGCCGGCTGGACGTCCTGGTCAACAACGCCGCGGCCGCCTACTCGACCCGCTTCGAGCAGATCGACGAGGAGGAGTGGCGGCGGGCCATCGACGTCAACCTGACCGCGGCCTTCCTCTGCATCCAGGCGGCGCTGCCGCCGATGAAGGCGAATGGCTACGGCCGCGTCGTCAACCTCTCCTCGACCGCTGGCAAGAGCGTGAGCACCCTGGGCGGCGCCCACTACACCGCCTCCAAGGCGGGTCTCCTGGGGCTCACCCGCGCCGCCGCGAAGGAGCTCGGACCGTACGGCGTCACCGTCAACGCGGTCTGTCCGGGCCTGATCGACACCGAGCTGACCCGCGAGCACGCCACGCCCGAGCAGCTGGCGGCTTACGCCAGCTCGTTCCCGGTGCGGCGCCTTGGCACCGCCGAAGAGGTTGCCGACCTGATCGCGTTCCTCGCGTCCGAGCAGGCCGGCTACATCACCGGCGCGTCGATCGATATCAACGGCGGCGACTTGATGATCTGACTGAGTTTCCGGCGATCCCGAGGGGACACCCCTCCCCTTCGCTTCGGGGAATCCGGGCCTTCAGGGTGAGACGGTAGATTGGCGACACAACCCCAGGGATGTGTACACCTTTTATCAATTACCGTTCGAGGCGGATCTCCCGGCCGGACCATCGACGGCAGCCTTGAAGCACCTGGCAGCCCGGTGAGTCAGCAGCATGCCGCCGCCGTGATGAGCCGCGCCGGCTCGTGCTCGGCCCATGGCGAGCCCGCCGGCTACGCCGACGCAGTTTAGCCGAGGTGCGCTGAGCGGCGGCGCACTGGTTCACGGGTGCGGCACTGGCCGGACTTGTTGTAAACTTAGAGGATGAAGATCGAGACCACTGTCTACCTCTCCGAAGAGCTTGTGGAAGCTCTCGGCAGACGAGCTCCAGACCCTGAGCACCGTTCAGAGCTTGTAGAGGCAGCCTTGAGAGAGTACTTGACCCTCCTCTACAAGCGAAATCCATCTCGGGACCTGGAAATCATCAATACCCATGCGGTAGAGCTGAACCATGAGGCTGAGGACGTGCTCTCGTACCAGGTCATATCTTGAGACGAGGCGACCTGTACCGAGTCAAGCACCCCACCGCCACGGACCCACGGCGACAACGTGTGTTCGTGGTCGTCAGCCGCCAAACCCTGATCGATTCGTCGTTCTCGACGGTTGTGTGTGCGCCCATCTACTCTCGCAGGGACGGCTTGGCGACGCAAGTTGACGTTGGCATCGAGCAGGGACTCAAACACGAGAGCAGTGTCCACTGTGACGAACTGGTTAGCCTTCTAAAGTCACAGCTCACGAACTACTCAGGCTCACTCCCGTTCAACAAGCTTCTTGAGCTCGATCGCGCACTCGCCATTGCACTCGACCTCAGCCCACGATGATCGCCGGCCCACCGGCCACTGGTCGAGAATCTCGATCGCTTATCCCGCCTCCCAAGCGGTCACGGTACTTGATGCAGAGCCGGAAGGCCAGCTCCCGCTCGGAGAGTTCTTGGGCCTCGCGGGCGGCCCGGGGCCGCGGGCAAAGCCGGGCGTCGGTCGGGGCAACTTCTGGAGAAGCCCTCAGGGGTTCGTGCCGGTGGTGGGGCCCAGGTAGAACTGCAGGATCTTGTCGAGCCGGCCGGTGCGCTGCAGGTCGTCGAGATAACGGTCGATGGCCTGCCGCAGGTCGCTCTTGGGTGCCACCGCGTAACCATAGTCGTCGACACCGGGCAGCGGGAACGCCAGCTTCAGGTCGCGGTACAGCGGCAGGAGCCGCATCGTCGAGGTGTCGTCCAGCACGGTGAAGTCCGCTGCCTTCTCGCTCAGCGCATCGTAGTTCCAGCGCGTGAAGTCGACATAGTGGATGCGGCCCGGGTGCAGCTGCTTGATCCGCTCCTCGAGGCTCGATCCCGGCACCGTCGCGGCGGTCTTGCCGGCGAGGTCGGCCGGCGACCGGGCGGTGCTGTCCTTGCGCACCAGCACGACGGCGTGCACGGTGAAGTAAGGACGGGAGAAATCGACCTTCTGCCGCCGCTCGGGAGTGATGCTGAACGAGCTGGCGATGACGTCACCATCGCCGGCCAGCAAGGCGGGCACCAGCGTCGCGAAGGAGGGTTTGACCGGGCGCACCTCGAGAGCCACGCCGAGCGACCTGGCGAAGCCGTCCATGATCTCGTAGTCGATGCCGTCGTAGTGGTCGAGCCCGAGCTCGACGTCGACGCGGATGAAAGGGCTCTCCTGGTGCGGGAAGCAGAGCATGACCAGCTTGCCGCGCGCCTTGACCGCCGCGACCGAGCCATGCGCCGCGGCCCCCGCGCCGGGTGTCGCCGGCGCCCCGCCCGCGGCCGCTGCTGACGGCGGAGGCCCAGCAGGCGGCGCCGCCGGCGCCATGCCCGCTGGAGGCGCCGCCGGTGGCACGCCGCCGGCAGGGGCAGCCGCTGTCCCCCCCGCGGGAGGCGCCGCCGGTGCCGCCGGTGCCGCCGCCGCCGCCCCTGCCGCCGACATCGCCTGGACCGTGGCCCCCTGCAAGAGCAGGAGCCAGCCCACGGCGAGCAGGGTGGCGACGGAGAACCGGTTGCGGCTGCACATCATTGGCACCTCCCTGGGTTGACCGCCGGATTCGCCTCGCCGGCCCGTGCGCCGGCGGCCCCGGACGCCCATCCGGCTCCGGCGGAGTTGCTGAAATCACTGCGGATAAGCGCCTTTGGCCGGTTTTGTTGCACACTATACCAGGCCCGGATCGCGAGCGCAGGCCGCTTCACGAGGCGCGGTGCAAGGAGAGCCAGAATGCAGCCGAGCAAGGTGCTGGTCATCGACGATTCGACGCTGATGCACAAACTGTTCGGGGCGCTGCTGCCGAAGGCCAACGTGGTCTACGCGCTCGATGGGCTCGCGGCGCTCTCGCGGCTCGCGGAGCACCCCGACGCGGACCTGATCATCCTCGACATCAACATGCCGCGGATGAACGGCCTGGAGTTCCTGCGCCAGGTCAAGGCGGACGGCGCGCTGGCGGCGATCCCGGTGGTGATCGTCTCCACCGAGGGCAAGGAGGAAGACACCGTCCAAGGCCTGCGCGCCGGGGCCGCCGCCTACATCCGCAAGCCGTTTCAGCACCGCGAGCTGCTGGACCTGATCGCGCGTCTGTAGGCCGCCCAACCGTTCGCAGGGGGTTTCTCTAGCCGCCGCCGGGGGGCAGTGCGGCCGCGGCCAGCAGCTCGCGCAGGCGAGGGCCGATCTGCTCCAGGGCCAGCACCTCCAGGACGCTCCCGGCCTCGATGGCGGCGCGCGGCATGCCGAAGATGACCGAGGTGGCGCGGTCCTGGGCGATGGTGTGGACCCCGGCCCGCGCCAGCTTGGCCATGCCGGCGGCGCCGTCCAGGCCCATGCCGGTGAGCAGCACCGCCACCAGGCGCCCGCCGGTCGCCGCAGCGGCGGAGGTGAAGAGCACGTCGACCGATGGGCGGTGCGGCGCCGCCTGGGGCGCCTCGGAGAGCACGGCGCGCAGCATCTCGCGCCGGCGCTCGACGACCAGGTGACGGCCGCCGGGAGCGATGTAGACCACTCCCGGCAGCAGCCGCTCGTGGTGGGCAGGCTCCCGCACCGGCAGCGGCAGCCGGGCGTCGAGACGCTTTGCGAACGAGCGGGTGAACGCCGGCGGCATGTGCTGGACGACGGCGACCGGCACCGCCAGGTCCGCGCCCAGATCGGTCAAGATCCTCTCGATGGCCGGGGGCCCGCCGGTGGACGCGCCGAGGACCACGAGCTCGCAGGCGCCGGCCGCGGCGGCGCCCGGGCCAGCGGCGGCTCCTGCGGCGCCCGGGCCGGCCTCGGCTCCTGCGGCGCCCGGGCTGGCACCGGCGCCGCCCGGCGGGACGGCGGCCAGGACCTGGTGCAGCTTTTCGACCAGCACCTGCCGCAGCGCCTCGAAATCGACCAGCGAGACCTCCTGCTTGTCGATGAAATCGGTGGCGCCGCGGTGCAGGGCCTCGATGGTCTCGGGCGCGCCGCGGCGCGAATGGGTGGAGAGGATGAGCACCGGCACCGGGCGGCGCGCCAGCAGGGCGTCGAGCGTCAGCAGCCCGCCCATGCCCGGCATCGACAAGTCGAGCACCACGGCGTCGGGCTGCCAGGCGTCGAAGTGCCGCAGCAGCTCCTCGCCCGAGGCTGCAAGCCCGACGACCTCGAAGGCGGGCTCGGCCGCCAGCAGCTTGTCCAGCGCGCGGCGGATGAACGACGAGTCGTCGGCGACGGCGATGCGGGCGGGGCTCACCGGGCGATCCTGCGGTAGGCGATGGACGACCCCAGGCGGACCGTCTCGAAGCGGCTGGACAGGCCGATGATCGACTCGCAGGCGCCGAGCAGCAGCAGCCCACCCGGCCGCAGCACCTCCGCGAAGTGGTCGGCGGCGCGGTGCAGGGCAGGCTCCGAGAAATAGATCAGCACGTTGCGGCAGAAGACGGCGTCGTAGGGCACCGCCGGCGCGAAGGTCTCCAGGGCGACGATGTTGCCCCAGTAGAAGCGCGAGCCGGCGCGATAGGCCGGCTTGAGCTCCCAGCGGTCGTCGCCGCGCGGCGTGAAGTAGCGCTGCCGCAGCTCGGCCGGCGTGACGCGCAAGGCGCCCGGCCCGTACACGGCCTGCTGCGCCATCGCGACGCGCGAGGCGTCGACGTCGAAGGCGTCGACGGTCAGGGTCGAGCCGGCGACGGCGGCGAAGCGCCGGCGGGCGCAAAGACCCAGGGTGTAGGCTTCCTCGCCGCCCGCGCAGCCGGCGCTGAGCAGCCGCAGCATCCCGGGCGTCGCCGCCGTCGCCTTGAGGCCGGGAAGGGCGTGGTCGAACACTGCCTCGATCTGCTCGAGCTCACGGAAGAAATAGCTCTCGTGATTGGTGACCAGCTCGGCGAGCCGCGCGCGCTCGCCGTCGAGGTCGTAGCGCGCCTGCAGGTAGTAGTCGAAGTAGCGGCGCAGGCGCAAGGCCCGCAAGCGCGGCCGCAGGCGCGAGGCGAGCAGCTCGCGCTTGTGGTCGGGAAAGGAGACGCCGATCTCGTCGCCGATGAGCTCGTTGAGCAGCAGGAACTCCTCGACCGTCAGCTCCGGATCAACTCCCATGGATCACGCTCGTGAGGCGCCGTGGGCGCGGCGGGGGCCAGGCGACGGCACCGGCGCTCACCCTTCGAGGCAGGAGAGGGCGCGGTGGGCGACCGCGGCGACGGGGTCGGCGGCGAGCCGCGCCAGCAGCGGCATGTCCTCGGGGGCGGCGAAGCGGCCGAGCACCTCGGCGCAGGCCAGCCGGACGTACCAGTCGGGGTGGGTGACGGCGGCGCGGAAGAGCGGCGCGTCCTCTAAGGCGGCGCACGCCGCGAGCGCCCGATAGGCAAGGCGCGAATCCGCCGTACGGTCGAGCGCCGCCGCGGCCAGGGCGCGCCGCGCCGCCGCGCCGCCGATGCGGCCCAGGCTCTCGAGCACCAGCGGGCGCAGCTCGGGCCGGAACGGCACCGCCGCCGCGGCCGACGCCGGCGCCGCCGCCGGCGCAGACGCCCGCGACGCAGACGCCCCCGACGCCGCCGACGCAGATGGTGCCGCCGCCGGCTCCAGCAGCTCGAGCAGCCAGGGCACGGCGTCGACGTCCGCCAGCTCGGCGAAGGCGCGCAGCAGCGGCGGCCCGGCGAAGCGCGGCGGCAGGGCGCGCAGCAGCGGCAGCAGCTCGAAGAGGCGCGATCCGGCGGCAGCCTCGGCGGCGGCGGCGGCGTAAGCCTCGGGAGCGTCGCGCAGCCAGGCGCCCCAGGGGAGGGCGCGCATCACCGGCCGGTTGACGGCAAGCTGGACGATCGCGGACAGGCGGCCGGCGAGCGGCAGCTCTTCGAGCGCCGCGGCCACCGCGCGCGGATGTCCGCCGGGTCCGCCGGGTCCGCCGAGCAGCGCTCCGAGCACGACGCGGTCCACCGCGTCGATCTCCGCCGGCGCCGCCGCCGCCAGCACGCCGCGCAGCGCCACCCGGAAGCGGCGGAGCAGCGGCACGAGATCGGCGCGCCGCTCGGCCGGCAACCCGAGGTACAGGCGCAGCACCGCCGGCCCCATCGCGGCGGGCGCCTGGGCGGCCGGCACGCGGCCGAGGAACCGCACCGCCGCCGCCAGCGCCGGCGGCGACCACGGCGGCCCGCCGCGGGCGCCCGCCGCTGCCGGGACGTCGGCCGCGCCCGCCGCACCCGCCACGCCGACCGCCGGCGTCGCCGCCGGCGTCGCCAGGGCCATGGCAGCCAGGACGTCCGCCGGCGCCACCTGGCGCGGGAAGAGCGCGGCGAGCTGCATGCCCCAGGCGGCGGCGGTGCCGGGCTGCCGCAGCAGCGCTCCCGCCAGGTCGGGCCGGCGGCGCAGCACCGGCGGCAGCCTGGCGGCCTCGCCCTGCGGCACCGTGCCGCCGCCGGCGGCGGCGCGGTCGTCACCGTCGCCACCGTCGTCACCATCTTCACCGTTTTCAGCCAGGGCCACCAGGACCGCTACCGCTGCCTCGTCGCTGTCGCTCGGGCCGAGCGCCAGGACGCAGCGCGCGGCGGCGGCGCGGATCTCGGGCGCCGGCGCGGCGAGGCGCTCGCCGAGAGCGGCAAGGATGGGGCTGCGGCCGATCGCCGCCCGGTCTTCCAGGGCGCCGGTGCGCGGCAGGCCCTCGAGGACGTGGGCCAGCAAGCCGAGCAGCGACGCGTCGTCGAGCTGGCCGGCCTGCCCGAACCAGTGAGCGATGAGGGCGCGGCCGGCGGAGATGCCGCCGATGCGCGCCAGCGCCTCGGCGGCGATGCCGCCGACCACCGGGTCCCCCAGCAGCCGGGCGAGGTCGGACACCGCGCGCCGCGAGCGCAGGTCGCCCAGCGCCTGGACCGCCGCCATCTGCAGCCAGGGGTCGGCGGCGAGGAACGGCAACAGATCGGGGATCGAGCGCGCGTCGCCGAGCCGGCCGATGGCCAGGATCGCCGCCTGCACGACGTTGAGGTCGGGGTGGGTGAGCACGCCGCGCAGCGCCTCGAGCGCGCGCGGGTCGCGCAGGTGGTCGAGCAGCAGGACCGCCTGCAGGACGACGTCGGGCTCGGGATCGGCGAGCAGCCGCACGGCGAGCGGGAAGCTGCGCGCGCCGCGCAGCTTGAGCATCTCGAGGCCGGCATTGCGCAGCACCGCGTCGTGGTCGTTGCGCAGGTGCTCGGCGATGCGCTCCTCGGGCAGCAGGTTCGCCCCGAGGTGCAGCACCCGCTCGCGGACGCCGGGGCTGGAATTGCGCACCAGCAGCTCGACCTGCGCGCCGCGCTCGGCCAGCGGCAGCGCGGGCAACGCCTCGAGCAAGCGCATGGCGCCGTCCCAGGAGATCTCGGCGGGCGGTGGGGCCGGCGCCGCGCTCATACCTTGAACACCCCGGAGAGGCTCTTCAGCCGGTCGGCCTCGAGCGCCAGGCTCTGGGTGGCCATCGACAGCTGCTCGGTGGCGGAGAGGTATTGCTGCGCCACCTGGGCGATCTGGTCCACCGCCTTGACCACCTGGTCGCCGCCGCGCATCTGCTCGCCGGTGGCGTCGGCCACCTGCAGCGTCATGCGATTCATGCCGGCCACGGCGGCGAGGATCTGCCGCGTCCCCAGCGCCTGCTCGCGCGCCGCCGCCGCCAGCTGCTCCATGGTCGACTGCATGGAGCTCGCGGTCTTGAGGATCTGCGCCGCGCCGCTGCTCTGCTCGCGCGTTGCATGATGCACCTCGCGCACCAGCTCT
>DASZHY010000568.1:0-12011 GCA_035949675.1 Thermoanaerobaculia bacterium | reverse complement strand
CGCGCACCGCCAGCGAGCTCTTCGCCGCCTTGGACTTCGGGTTCCTCTACGACCCCGGCCGCAAGCTGTTCGCGATCGGCTACCGCGTCGCCGAGGGCGAGCTCGACTCGGGCTACTACGACCTGCTGGCCTCGGAGGCCCGTCTGGCGAGCTTCATCGCCATCGCCAAGCAGGACGTGCCGGCAGCGCACTGGTTCCAGCTCGGCCGCCCGCTGACGCCGGTGCACCGCGGCGCCGCACTGGTTTCCTGGTCCGGCTCGATGTTCGAGTACCTGATGCCAGCCCTGGTGATGCGCGCCCCGACCCACAGCCTGCTCGATCAGACCTGCCGGCTGGTGGTGCAGCGCCAGATCCAGTACGGCGCCGAGCGCGGCGTGCCCTGGGGAGTGTCGGAGTCGGCGTTCAACGCCCGCGACATCGAGCTCACCTACCAATATTCCAACTTCGGCGTGCCCGGGCTGGGCTTGAAACGCGGGCTCTCCGAGGACGTGGTCGTGGCGCCCTATGCCACGGCCCTGGCGGCGATGTTCGAGCCATTGGCGGCCTGCCGCAACTTCACCCGCCTCGAAAAGGCGGGCGCCGCCGGCCGCTACGGCTTCTACGAGGCCGTCGACTACACGCCCGCCCGCCTGCCGGACGGCCTGGAGCTGGCGGTCGTGCGTGCCTACATGGCGCACCATCAGGGCATGTCGCTGCTCGCCCTCGCCAACGTCCTGGACGTCCGCCGCGACGGCGCGATGCCGGCGCGCTTCCATGCCGTCCCGATCGTCCAGGCCACCGAGCTGCTGCTGCAGGAGCGCACGCCGCGCGACGTGGCGGTGGCCCGGCCGCGCGCCGAGGAGGTGGCGGCGGCGGCGCAGGTCAGCGAGCTGGTGATGCCGACGGTACGCCGCTATCTCTCCCCGCACGATCCCGTGCCGCGTACCCACCTGCTCGGCAACGGCCGTTACGCGGTGATGCTCACCGCGGCCGGCGGCGGCTACAGCCGCGTGCGCGACCTCGCGGTCACCCGCTTCCGCGAGGACGTCACCCGCGACTGCTGGGGGAGCTTCGTCTTCTTCCGCGACATGCAGAGCGGCGAGGTCTGGTCGGCGGGCTATCAGGCGAGCGGCGTCGAGCCCGACAGTTACGAGGCGCTCTTCTCGGAGGACCGCGCCGAGATCCTGCGCCGCGACGGTGCGATCGCCAGCCGGCTCGAGGTGGTGGTGTCGCCGGAGGACGATGCCGAGGTGCGCCGGGTGTCGCTCACCAATCACGGCCTGCGGCCGCGCGAGATCGAGATCACCTCCTACGCCGAGGTGGTGCTGGCGCCGCCCGCCGCCGACCTCGCCCATCCCGCATTCATGAACCTCTTCGTCGAGACCGAGTACGTGGCCGCGCCCGAGGCGCTGCTCGCCTCGCGGCGGCCGCGGGCCGAGGGCGACCCGCGCCCGTGGGCGGCGCACGTCGTCGCCGTCCACGGCGAGACGGTCGGCGCCGTGCAGTACGAGACCGACCGCCTGCGTTTCCTCGGCCGCGGCCGCGGCGTGCGCACGCCGATGTCGGTCGTCGACGGCCGGCCGCTCTCCAACACCGCCGGCGCCGTGCTCGATCCCATCTTCAGCCTGCGGCGGCGGGTCCGCCTGCTCCCGGGTACCACCGGGCGGGTCACCTTCTCGACCCTGGTCGCGCCGTCGCGCGAGGCGGCCCTGGACCTGGCCGACAAGTACCGCGACCCGGCGGTGTTCGAGCGCGCGGCGACCATGGCCTGGACGCAGGCCCAGGTGCACCTGCACCACCTCGGCATCCCCGCCGACGAGGCCAACCTCTTCCAGCGTCTGGCCAACCGCCTGCTGTTCGCCGATCCGTCGCTGCGCGCCGGGGCCGAGGTGCTGGGGCGCAACACCCGCGGGCCGTCGGCTCTCTGGGGGCACGCCATCTCCGGCGACCTGCCGATCCTGCTGGTCCGCATCGACGACGCCGACGACGCCGGGATCGTCCGCCAGCTGCTCAGGGCCCACGAGTACTTCGGCGGCAAGGGGCTGGCCGTCGACCTGGTGATCCTCAACGAGAAGGCGCCGAGCTATGCCCAGGAATTGCAGGGCGCGCTCGAGGCGCTGCTGCGCACCGCTCAGGCGCGCCATCACGACGAGGGCCCCGCGCCGCGCGGCAGCGCCGTCATCCTGCACGCCGAGCAATGCGCGCCGGAGACCCGCGTCGCGCTGCTCGCCGCTGCGCGGGTGGTGCTGACGGCCCGCAACGGCACGCTCTCCGAGCAGATCGTGCGCCGCGACCGGACGGACGAGAAGCGGGAGCCGCGGGCGCGCCGTCCCGCCAGGCCGCAGCCGGCCGAGACGGCGCCGCCGCGCCTCGACCTCGAGCTGTGGAACGGCCTGGGCGGGTTCGCCGCCGGCGGCAGCGAGTACGTCACGGTCCTCGGCGAGGGGCAATGGACGCCGGCGCCCTGGATCAACGTCATCGCCAACCCCGACTTCGGCTTCCAGGTCTCGGAATCCGGCGCCGGCTACACCTGGGCAGCCAACAGCCGCGAGAACCAGCTCACTCCCTGGTCCAACGATCCGGTCGGCGACCCGGTGGGCGAGGCGCTCTATGTACGCGACGAGGAGAGCGGAGCGCTGTGGGGGCCGACGGTGCTGCCGATCCGCGAGGAGGCTTCGCCCTACGTGGCGCGCCACGGGCAGGGGTACAGCCGCTTCGAGCACATCGCGCACGGCGTGGCCTTGGAGCTGCTGCAGTTCGTGCCGGTCGCGGACCCGATCAAGATCTCGCGGCTGACCCTCGTCAACCGCGAGGACCGCCCGCGCCGCCTGTCGGTGACCGCCTATGCCGAGTGGGTGCTCGGCACTGCGCGCGGCGCCATGGCGCCTTACGTGATCACCGAGATCGACGCCGCGACCGGGGCGATGCTGGCCCGCAACAGCTGGAACGAGGAGCTGGGCGGCCGGGTCGCCTTTGCGGACCTCCGCGGCCGCCAGTCCGCCTGGACCGCCGACCGCTCAGAGTTCCTGGGCCGCAACGGCACGCCCGACTATCCGGCGGCGCTCGAGCGTCCGGACCACCGCCTCTCGGGCCGGGTGGGCGCCGCCCTCGATCCGTGCTGCGCCCTGCAGACCGTGGTCGAGCTGCGGGCCGGCGGCCGCGCCGAGGTCGTCTTCCTGCTCGGCCAGGGCGGCGGCGTCGAGGAGGCGCGCGAGCTGGTGCGGCGCTACCGCGAGGCCGACCTCGACGCCGCGCTGGCGGCGGTGACCCGCACCTGGGACGACGTCGCCGGCGCGCTGCAGGTCAAGACCCCGGACCGCTCGATGGACCTGATGCTCAACCGCTGGCTGATCTATCAGACCCTCTCCTGCCGCTTCTGGGCGCGCTCGGCGTTCTACCAGGCCGGCGGCGC
The DNA here is from genome assembly GCA_035949675.1 of Thermoanaerobaculia bacterium. Taxonomy (GTDB): domain Bacteria; phylum Acidobacteriota; class Thermoanaerobaculia; order Multivoradales; family UBA5704; genus JASLEW01. Next base: position 8,620 of record DASZHY010000568.1, on the reverse strand, counting down.
CTACGGCTTCCGCGACCAGCTGCAGGACGTGATGGCGTTGACCGCGGCGCGGCGGGACGTCGCCCGCGAGCACATCCTGCGTTGCGCCGGACGGCAGTTCGTCGAGGGCGACGTGCAGCACTGGTGGCATCCGCCGTCGGGGCGCGGCGTGCGCACGCACATCTCCGACGACCTCCTATGGCTGCCTTACGTCGCGCTCCACTACGTGGAGGTCACCGGCGAGCGGGAGCTGCTGGACGCGGTGGTGCCGTTCGTGGAGGGACCGCCGGTGCCCGCGGGCCACGACGACGCCTACTATGCGCCGGCCGTCTCGTCACAGAGCGGCAGCCTGTTCGAGCACTGCGCTCGCGCTCTCGACCTGCGGCTGGCCGTGGGCAGCCACGGCCTGCCGCTGATCGGCACCGGCGACTGGAACGACGGCATGAACCGGGTCGGCCGCGAGGGCAAGGGCGAGAGCGTCTGGCTGGGCTGGTTCCTGCACAGCCTGCTCTGGGAGTTCGCGGCGATCGCCGAGGCGCGCGGCGAAGGCGAGCGCGCCGCGCGCTGGCGGGCGCACGTGGCGGCGCTCAAGGCCGCCCTCGAGGAGCATGGTTGGGACGGCGATTGGTACCGCCGCGGCTACTTCGACGACGGCACGCCGCTGGGATCGGCCGGCAACGCCGAGTGCCGGATCGACTCGATCGCGCAGTCCTGGGCGGTGATCTCGGGCGCCGCCGACAAGGCGCGGGCGGCGCGCGCCATGGCGGCAGTCGAGGAATTCCTGGTGCGGCCGGGAGACGGCCTGGTGCTCCTCTTCACGCCGCCCTTCGACCGCTCGCCGCTCGATCCTGGCTACATCAAGGGCTACCTGCCGGGAGTGCGCGAGAACGGCGGCCAGTACACCCACGCGGCGATCTGGTGCATCCTTGCCTTCGCGGCGCTGGGGGAGGGTGACAAGGCCGGCTGGCTGTTCTCGATCCTCAACCCGATCAATCACGCCAGCACGCGCGCCGGCATCCAGCGCTACAAGGTCGAGCCCTACGTCGCGGCCGCCGACATCTACGCCGAGGCCAACCATATCGGCCGCGGCGGCTGGACCTGGTACACGGGATCCGCCGGTTGGATGTACCGCGCCGGCGTACAGTGGATCCTGGGAGTCCGTCTCCGCGGCACCATCTTGTCGATCGATCCCGCCATCCCGCGATCATGGCCCGCGTACGAGGTCATCTTCCGCTACCACTCGGCGCGCTACACCGTCCAGGTCGAGAACCCACGCGGCGCGACCCGCGGCGTGACCCATGCGGAGCTCGACGGCGCCGAGCTGCCGGTGTCCGCGAGCGGCGCCGCCGACGTCCCCCTGGTCAAGGACGGCGAGCACCAGATACGGATCGTGCTGGGGTAGCGCGCGGGGTTTCCTTGACAAGAAACTACCGCCAAGCTATCTTCTCTTATAGCAATGGCGCTGTCACGAATACCATGTACATTTGCGTATAACTCAACAAGTGACCTCGGACTCTTCTCCCATTCTACCCATACACAAGAACCTCACACGGGCGTCCTGAACTGCGAAACGGCCAGCGCTCTGCCGGAGAGTGTTCCGCCACTTTCTAAAGGGAGGGTCTTATGAGCATTGCTGCTGCCAAGGCCTTGCAGCAATCGTCCAGCGGCTGGCACAACTGGTCGGGAAACCTGAGCTATGCCCCACCCCAAGGCAGCCAGTTCTTCTTCATGCCCAGCAACGCGCAGGAATTGAGCGCGGTGCTGGCGCAGGCAGTCGCGGCCGGCAAGCAGGTGCGCGTCTCCGGCCAGCGCCACTCACAACCGCCATTGGTTGCCGACGCCTCGTCGCAGTCGGCCAATACGCTGTTCCTGATCGATATGAGCTGCTATGCCGATCTGGGCCCCGGCGGCAATCAGCGCATGATCGTCCAAGGCAACACGGTTACCGTCAACACCGGGGTGCGTGAAGATGAGCTGGACGCCTTCTTGGGCCAGAACCAGCTGATGCTCCAGACCGTCACCGCCGGCGGTTTCTTCTGCGTCGGCGGCATGACCGCCGTCGACGTCCACGGTGCAACCGTCCAAGCGCCGATCTTTGCCGAAACAGCCATCGCCTTTACCATCATGGGCGCGGACGGCACCGTCACCACGATCGATGCCAATACTGCACCCGTAAACGGCTGGAGCCCGCTGCAGTTTGCCCGCGTCTCGCTGGGCATGCTGGGGGTGGTCACCTCGGTAACCCTGGCGGTCCTGCCCCGGCCGTACGCCAATTCATTGACCGGCGGCATTGCCGACGGGAACTGGACGACGCAAGACGCCTTCGTCCAGGGCCTTGGCGCGCTCTTGCAGCAGAAGACCAGGGTCGAGACCTTTTTCAACCCCTATGCCGACGGCATCTTCTTCTATCCGTTCACAGCCTGTTGGTGGAATGTCCAAACCGGCTCGGGTGCGCCCTACACGCCGCCGAGCGTCGAGAATGCCTGCCAGCTGGCGGGACAGGGCGAGTACGGCGCGTCGTATCTGAAACCGCCCGCCAAGGAGGCCGCGGGCGAGATCGCGGCCTTCGCTGCGCAGGAAGCCAGCGACAACATCCTGGCCTCCGTGATCAATGGCACGGCGGTCACGGTGATCAAGGGTGATGTCAACGCGGCCAACGCTCAGTTTTCCGAGCTCTGGCTGAGTCAAGCCGCACGCGCCACGTTCATGTCCTACTTCATCGAGCTGCCGGACTTGCAGGCGGCCGGTCTTGGCATCGTCTGGCAGGCGCTGCAGAATGTGAAGAATCTGGTAACTCAGACCGGCTCCTTCCATCTCGCGGCGCCGATGGAGTTTCGCTTCGTGCGGGGAGGTAACTCGGCGCTGGCGGGCACCTACACGAGCAACGCCCCGGGGAGCCCCTTCGTCAATCTCGACCTGATCGCCTTTGTACCCACCGACGCGGCAGGCACCGGCCTAGCCTACCCCGACCCGATGCTGCAGCTCTTCGCCGCCGTCGAACGCCAGTGGGTGGCGCTGGGCGGCTGGCCGCACAATGGCAAGATGTACGGCTTCTACGACCCGAACGGCGCTCCGGGGAACTACATCCAACCGTTCAACCCCGCCTTCATCACCGCCGTGCGCCAACGCCGCGCGGCTCGGGTCCAGGCGTTCAACGCCTACCGCCAGCAGCGCGACCCCAAGGGGGTCTTCCTGAATCAGTACGTCGACCTGGTGGTGGGCGCCTGAGCGCCCCTTCCTGATCTCCTCTGATGGTACCCAGCGCGGCTGGCGAGAGAGCTGCCCAGGAATCGCTCAATTCAGGTCGAGCTCCCAGGCCTGAAGGATGCATTCCGGGCCCCAGCCGCGGTGCGGCTCCTCGTGGACCAGGCGGAAGCCGGCTTCTTCGTAGAGATGACGGGCGGCGCGGAGCTCGCCGTCCGTCATCAAGGTGATCCTCTGGTAGCCGGTCTGGCGCGCGAAGCGAATGCACTCGCCGACCAGGCGGCGGCCCAGGCCCAAACCGCGCGCCTTTGGCTCGACCAGCAGCAGGCGGAGCTTCGCCACCTTCTCGGTCTCCTTGACCAGGCAGATCGAGCCGATGACCTCGCCGTCGCGCTCGGCGATCCAGCAGCGCTCGCGCGCCGGGTCGAAGTCGCGGACGAACTTCGCCACGATCTCGGCGACGAGCGCTTCGAAGCGCTGGTCGAAGCCGTACTCCTGCGCGTAGAGAACGCCGTGTCGATGGACGATCCAGCCCATGTCGCCGGGCTGCGGCGGCCGCAGGAGGTAAAGCTCCCGCGGCCCGGGTTCGCCTCCCAGCAGGGCTTCGACGGTCTGCATCACCGAGGCCAGGCGGCGCCGGTCCGGCGCCGCCAGCCGGCCGAGCATCGCGCCAATCGATTCGCGCGCCCGGAGGTCGAGCATGGCGAAGGTCTCGCGCCCCTGCTCGGTGAGGCGCAGCAGGTTCTGCCGCCCATCCGCCGCCGAAGGCGTGCTGTCGATCAGGCCTTGCTGCTGAAAGCCGCGCAGGATGCGGCTCAGATAGCCCCCGTCCAGGCCCAGGGCCTTGCCCACCTCGCTGGCCGTCAGCTGGTCGCGGTGCGCCAGCTCGTAGAGCACCCGCACCTCGGTGAGCGAGTAAGGGCTCGCGAGCATACCCTCGTCCAGCACCCCGATCTGGCGGGTGTAGAAGCGATTGAACCGCCGCACCTTCTCGATCTGCTGGTGCAGCTGCTGGTCCAGGCCGGCGTCAGATCCAATGTCGGACACGGTCAGCCCTCCTTGCCCTGGCCACCCGCGGCAGGGCGCTGAGATAGATGACAGTGTCTGTGATTTAGTTGACTAAGTCAACTATCGCGATCTAGCGACTCAGTGTGGCTTGTGCTGGGTGAGGCTGTACCAGTTGCCGGCGGCGTCCTTGAAGGTTGCCTCGATGCCGTAGAACTGTTCCTTCGGCGGCGAGGTGAACTCGACTCCCTTCGCCTTCAGCTCTTCATAGGTGGCGCGGCAGTCGGCGGTATCGAAGACGCCGCCGCCCAGGGCTCCCTGGCGCAGCAGATCGCGCAGCGTGCTCGCGGCGGCCTCGTCGAGGTGAGGGCCGGCGCCGACCTTCATCAGCACGATCTCGAACCCGGGCTGGCTCTTGGGCCCGACCGTCAGCCAGCGGAAGCCGCCCTCCATGGTGGCATCGGTGCGGACCTCGAAGCCGAGCTTGTTGACGTAGAAGTCGTAGGCGGCGTCCTGGTCGTCCACCCAGACGGTGATGTGCGAGAGGCGTTGGATCATGCGGATCTCCTTGGTTTCGCGTTCGTCTCGAGGTCGGGCCCGTGCCCGGCGGCGCTGCCGCGGCGGCGCTCCTGCCGCCGCCGGCTGTCGCCCTCGGTCGGCCTCCGTCGCCCTCCGGCATCGCGCGACGGGAGCCGGTCTCAGGATAGCGTCAGCGCGACGCGGGCGCTTCTCGTTTCTTGCGATTCCGGGTAGCCGCACATCAGCCTGCCGAGGAAGCAGGCCGGGATGAAGGAGATCCGCATGGGCGCGTGAACGCCGACCTGCCGCCGCAGCTCGCGGCGCCAGGCGCTGGGCGGCCGCCCCACCATGGCGTGGAACTTGGCGCTGAACGAGCCGAGGCTCGAGTAGCCGGCCTCGAAGCAGACCTCGGTGACCGACAGGTTGTCCGCTGCCAGCAGCCGCTTGGCCAGCTCGATGCGCCGCCGGGTGAGAAAACGGTGCGGCGATTCGCCGAAGGCGCGGCTGAACAGACGCTGGAAGTGGAACGGCGACAGGCAGGCCACCCGCGCCGCCGCGGCCAGCGGCACCGGCTCCCGCGTCTGGGCGGCGAGATAGTCGCGCGCCCGGCAAAGCCGGCGCAGCGTATCCGGGTCGAGCAGGGGGATGGGCGTCACCGGGCTCTATTATGCAGCACCCGCCCCGTGCGGCGCCGCTCATTCGTGGCGCAGGGCCCGGATGGGGTCGAGCCGCGCCGCCCGCCAGGAGGGCAGCAGGGCGAACAGCAGGTTGAGCGCCAGCGCGCTGGCGAGGGCGATCGCCGCCTCGCGCCAGTCGACAGCGGCCTGCAGGCTGCCGCGGCCGGCCAGACCGACCAGCAGCAGCGTGCCGGCCCACCCGGCGGCGAGTCCCAGCAAGCAGCCGCCGGCGGCGAGCAGCCCGGCCTCGCCGAGCAGCTGCGCGAAGACCTGCCCGGCGGTGGCGCCCAGGGCGCGGCGGGTGCCGATCTCGACGGTCCTTGCCTTTACCCCGATCCAGGCGATCGCCAGGATTCCCAGGCCCGAGACCAGCAGCGCGCTGGCGCCGATCCAGCGCACCAGGAACGCGAGCTTGCTCGCCGCCGCGAGCTGGGCCGCGGCGAGCGCGGTCGGGCTCTGCACCGTGAAGTCCTCCGGCACCTTTGCCAGGAGACCGCCCCGTGCATGGCGGCGCCGCACGACCGCCGCGACCTCAGCCCCGGTGCGCTCGAGGCCTTGCCCGCCGCGGACCTCGAGCAGGATGGCGTTGTAATAATCGATGTTGAGCAGGCGCCGCATGGCCGCGGAGAGCGGCACGTAGACCTGTCCGTCCTCGTCCTCGAGGTCCAGCGCCGGGCCGCGCTCGGACAGCACGCCGATCACCTCGAAAGGAACGCGGTTGATCGACAGGCGTTGCCCGATGGCGGCGGCCTCGGGCGGGTCGCCGAAGAGGTCGCGGGCCACCGTGTGGCCGAGCACCGCCACCCGGCGGGACCGCCGCACGTCATCGCCGTCGAACAGGGAGCCCGCGCCGACGCCCCAGGCGCGGATGGCGAAGAAATCCGGCTCGCATCCCACCACCTGGGCGACCTTGGAGAAGCCGCCGCCTTTGATCCGGAAGCCGCGGTTGACGCGGCGGGAAGCGCGCACGATCCCCGCCACCTCGCGGCGGATGGAGCGGTAGTCCTGTTCCACGAGGGTGGTGACCTGGGCACCGGTGCGGGCACGGCCGGCGACCGCCCGGCTCTGCTGCGCGCCGACCGTCAGGGTGCCGGTCCCCAGGCGGCGGATCTGCCCGAGCGCCCGGCGCCGGCCCGCTGCCGCGTAGTCGACCGAGCTGAGGAAGCCCGCGACTCCGAGGGCGGCGGCGGCAGCCACCAGCCATGAACGCAGGCGGAAGCGCCAGAGGCGTCGCAGCGCAGCCACCCCGAGGTAGATGGTGGGGCGTTCTCCCCGCCGGGCCGGGGGGGCCCTCCGTTCGTGCCGTGTCATGCTTCGCGGGTCGCCCTCCGGAAGGCGGCCACTAGGACCGCAGCGCGGCCACCGGATCGACGCGGGCCGCCCGCCACGCGGGGTGGACGCCGAAGGCCAGGCCGAGCCCGACCGAAAGCAGAAGCGCCCAGCCCAGGGCCCCCCAGGGCGGCACCGCGGGCAGGCGCTGCAGCCGGATGACGGCCTGGGTGCCGCCGAGGCCGATCAGGCTGCCGATCAGGCCGCCGCTGGCCGAGACCAGGAGCGCCTCGAGCAGGAACTGCCACAGGATGTCGCGGCGGCTGGCGCCCACCGAGCGGCGGACGCCGATCTCCCGCCGCCGCTCCGCGACGCCGATGAGCATCAGGCTCATGATCACCACGCCGCCGATCAGCATGGCAAGCACCGCGACGCCGGTCAGGATCCGGGCGAGCACGCTCCCCATGGCGGCCACCCGGCCGAACGCGGCGCGCGGGCTGATCAGGGTGAAGTCGTCCTCGGCCGCCGCCGCCAGCTGGTGGCGCTCGCGCAGCAGCGCCCGGATGTCGCGCAACGCCGCCTCGCTTTGCGACGGGTCCCGCAGCTGCGCGATCGCCATGGTCAGGAAGTCGCGGTTGAACAGCCGCCGCGCGGCGGTGCTCACCGGGATGTAGACGAGGTTGTCGAGGCTCCCGCCGGCCGGTCCGGCGCCGCGCGGCCGCAGCACGCCCTTGACCTCGAAGGGCACCTCGCCGATCCGCACCGTCCGGCCCAAGGGGCCGGCGGCGCTGTCGCCGGGAAACAGCGCGGCGGCCGCGTCGGCGCCCAGCACTGCCACCCGCGCCAGGCCGTCGACCTCCGCATCGGTGAAGAAGGCGCCGGCGGCCACCTCCTCGCCGCGCAGGGCCGTCCAGTTGGCCGAGACCCCGAAGATCGCCGGCGCCGCTGCCTGGTCCCGCGACCGGACGTCGACGTCGAACGCGTTCTGCAGCAGCGCCACGCGCCGGACCGCGGGCACCTCGGCGGCGATCGCCCGCGCGTCCTCGAACTTGAGGCTCGGCTCGACGTTGGTCAGCGACGGCATGCCGCGGCTGCGGTTGGCGCCGGGACGCACGATGACCGTGTCGAAGGTGCCGACCATGCGCTGGAAGCGGCGCAAGGTCTCCCGGCGGGTGCTCTCGCCGACCGAGTCGAGTGCGGTCAGGGAGGCGACGCCGACCAGCACCCCGAGCATCATCAGGAACGAACGCAGCCGGTTGCGGGCCACGGTGCGCCAGGCGAGCTGCAATCCTTGGAGGGGCATTTTCATAGCGCCGTATCGCCGGCGAGCGCGCCGTCGCGCAGCCGCAGCTCGCGCCTGGCGCAGGCGGCGATCTCGTCGTCGTGGGTCACCAGCAGGACCGTGCGCCCCTCGGCGTGCAGCTCTTGCAGCAGGCGCATCACCTCCGCGCCGGCGGCGGAATCGAGGTTGCCGGTCGGCTCGTCGGCCAGGATCAGCGGCGGGTCGTTGATCACCGCGCGGGCGATGGCGACCCGCTGCTGCTCGCCGCCGGAGAGCTCGGCGGCGTAGTGGTGAGCGCGGGCGCCGAGCCCGACGCGGTCGAGCAGCGCCAGCGCCCGGGCGCGGTCGACGGCGCGGCCGGCGTAGGCCATGGGCAGCTCGACGTTCTCGACCGCGGTGGTGCGCGGCAGCAGGTTGAACGACTGGAAGACGAAGCCGATGCGCTGGCAGCGCAGGCGCGACAGCTGCCGGTCCGTGCAGCGCGAGACGTCCTCGCCGGCGAAGAGGTAGCTGCCCGCGCTCGGGGTGTCCAGGCAGCCGAGGATGTTGAGCAGCGACGACTTGCCCGAGCCCGACGGGCCGCGCAGCGCCACCATCTCGCCGGCGCCGATGCTGAAGCTGACCGCTTTGAGCGCCTCGACCGGCGCGCCGCCGCTGCGCGTGTAGGTCTTCGACACCGCGCGAA